>DATBHH010000128.1:0-30695 GCA_036557525.1 Solirubrobacterales bacterium
CCGCTTCCAGCTCGTCCACCACGACGACGTCGCCGCGGCGCTGACGGCGGCGACGATCGGCGTCGGCGAGCCCGGCCCCTACAACCTGGCCGGACCGGGTGAGCTGACGATCACCGACGTCGCCCATGAGCTCGGCTGGCACGCGGTCGGCGTCCCCGCGGCCCCGGAGTTCGCACTGGGCGCCGCCGCCGAGGCGCTCGCCCACGTCCCCCGCATGCCGCAGGAGGCGACCTGGATCGAGGCGATCCGGCGGCCGATGCTGATGGACACGAGCCGGGCGCGGGAGGAGCTGCGCTGGATGCCCCAGCACGACGCCCGCGAGACCCTGCGCGAGACGATCGCCGCGGTCCGCAGCCGCGACTGACCTCCGGCGTTCGGCAAGTTAGCCACCCATACGGGCCGCCAACCTACCGGACGTCACCCCAGCTCCTGGGGTCGAGCTCGGTGCCGCCGCGGAAGGCCTCGGGCTCGGCGAGGACGCGGTCGGCGACCCTCGCGCAGGGAGCGACCCAGAGGTCCGCGGCGGCCGCCGCGGCGGCTACGCGGTCGAGAAGGCCCGCGAGGCGTTCCGCGCCGAGCCATTCGAGCAGCGACAGGTGGAGGACGACCGCCAGGTAGCCGCCGTCGGTCGCCAACCGCTCGAGCTCGGCCTCGAGCGCGGATAGAAAGGCGGCCGGGTCGAGCGGCTCCGGCCGGCCCGCGACCTCTTCGCGCACCGACTCGAGGCCCGGTAGGAGGGAGGCGGCGTCGACGTCGCGCCAACGGAACGGCAGCAGCGCCAGGCCGCCCTCCGCACCGGCGCCGGCACCGGCGGGAGAGCAATAGCGGAGCCCGGCCTCGCGGAGGATGTCGAGTCCGCCCCGCCCGAGCGCGCCACCCGGCGGGCGGAACCCGGCCGGCTCGAGGCCCAGCTCGGCGAAAGCCGCCCTGCCGCGAGCCAGGTTCTCGGACTGCTCGACCGGGGTGAGCCCGGCCCAATGCTCGTGGCGCCAGGCGTGATATCCGACCTCGTGGCCGCTCGAGGCGACCCCGACCAGGAGCTCCGGGTAGATCTCCGCGTTGAGGCCCTCGACGAAGAAAGTCGCGCTCAGTCCGCGGCCGCCGAGCTCGCCGAGCAGGGAGGGGAGCACCCGGGTGGCCGTCGGGTGGCGGCCGAGCGGCGCGTCCGGCGCCGCCCCTCCGGCCTCGATTTCAGCCGCCTCGCCGAGGTTGTCGAAGGTCAGGCTGAGGGCGCCGCCGGCGCCGCCCGGCCAGCTCACGCTTCCAGCAGGGCCGGGCTCCAGCGCTCGGGTTCGCGGCGAGCCTGCTCGCGCGCCCAGCGGAAGTGGTGCCCGGCCGAGGCGAGCAGGACCGGGAAGTTGAGCAGGCCGGCGATCGCGAAGCGGCGCGAGCCGGGCGCGGTCTCGGTCAGGACGCTGAGGGCGCTCGCGATCCCCCAGCCCCAGAGGACCGCGTTGTAGGCGGGGAGCTGCTCGTCGCTCAGGCCCTCCGCTTCGTCGAGCATCGGCAGGCCGTTGTGGAGCGACCAGGGCCAGGCCTTGAAGTGGACGGCGACCCCGGCGACCCCGATTCCGGCGTTGAAGGCGGTGATCCGCTCGGCGGTGCGCCCACCACGGGCGGCGGCGACGAGCCCCGCCGGGATCAGGAACGCCCACAGCGCGGTCGCCCCCCGGCGGCCCAGCTCGGGCTCGAAGACGAGGCCGACCCCGGCCCGGGTCTCGAAAGCGTTGTGGGCGAACAGGCCCAGCGTCGAACCGGCGGCGAAGGGACGGCGGAGGCGCATTTGCGGGTGAGCCTATCCCTCTATCTAGAATCGGTGAAAGGGCCCGGATCGAGCGATTCGGGCGTTTCGCGTGCCATGAGCCTTCGACCACTTATCGATATCGCCGCCGAGAACTCGCGACTCGGCGCGATCGCCGCCGCCGTGCGCGAGGCCGGCGAGCCGGTCGGGCTGCGCGCCTCGACCACCCTGCGGCCGCTCCTGCTCGCGACCCTGCTCGAGGACGATCGCGGGCTCGCCGGGCGCCCGGCGCTGCTGGTCAGCGCCGACGACCGGTCGGCCCGCGACCTCGCTGCCGACCTCGCCGCGTACCTGGCGCCGCGCCGCGTCCGCCTCTATCCCTCGCGGGGGACGGGCTATGCCTCGCACGTCACCCCCCCGCCGCACCTGGTCGGCCTCCGGATCGACGCCCTCGATGCCCTCCGCGACGGCGCCGACGCGGTCGTCGTCGCCAGCGCCGTGGCGCTCGCCGAGGCCGTTCCTGACGCATCGCTCCGACCGGCCGGCTTCGCCGTGTCGCGGGGCGACGAAATCGACCTCGGCATCGTCGCCTCGGATCTCGACAGCGCGGGATACGAGCGCGTCGAGCAGGTCGAGGAGCGGGGCCAGTTCGCGATTCGCGGCGGCATCCTCGACGTCTTCGGCGCGACCGAGGAGCGCGCCGTCAGGGTCGAGCTGTTCGGCGACGAGGTCGACTCGATGCGCTGGTTCTCGACCTTCACCCAGCGCTCGCTCGGCGAGGCCGAGCGGGTCGAGCTCGCTCCCGCGGCCGAGCTCGACGTCGAGCACCGCGAGCTCGCCGAGCTGGCGGCAATGGAGGCGGCCGAGGAGGGGGGCGACCCGCCGAGCCTGGCAGAGGTGCTGCCGCTCGAGCAGTTCGGGGCGCCGCTCGACCTGGTCCCGGAGGGGGCCGCCGTCATCCTCGCCGCCGCCGACGAGATTCAGCCGGCTCTGCGCGACCACTGGGATGACGTGACGACCGCGATGCACGCCGACGACGCCCGCCATCTCTACGTCGACGTCGCCGCTCCCCTCTCCGCCCGCGCTGTCCTCGAGGTGAGGGGGGCAGGGGAGGACGGCAGCGACGCGTTCCGCGCGTCGCGAGCCGAGTCGCCGGCACGCAACATCAAGGAGGCCGAGGCCGAGCTCGACAAACTCGTCCGGTCCGGCTATCGGACGGTCGTGGCCTTCGACGGTCGCGGCGAGGCCGAGCGCGCCCGCTACGGGCTCGACCGCCTCGATGCCTCGATCCTCGACGGCGCAGAGCTCTCGCCGGACCCGGGCCTGGCCTTCGCCGAGGCGCGGCTGCGCGAGGGATTCGTCAGCCCCGAGCTGCAGCTCGCCGTGTTCCCGTTCCGGCGCCTCGTCCACCGCCGCAAACGCGCCGCCGAGCGCGCCCCCGGGGCCGGCCGCGGCCGCCTCGCCTTCAGCGACCTGCGGGTCGGCGACCACGTCGTCCACGAGGACCACGGGGTCGCGCGGTTCGCGGGCTTCGAGACGCGGGAGGTCGGCGGGATCACCCGCGATTACCTCTACCTCGAATACAGAGGCGAGGACAGGGTCTACGTCCCGACCGACCAGCTCGCGAAGCTGAGTCGCTACGTCGGCGCCGGCGGCGAGCCGGCGCTCTCGGCGCTGGGCGGCAAACGCTGGCAGAACATGAAGGCCCGGGCCCGCCGCGCGGCCGGCGCCCTGGCCGGCGAGCTGCTCAACCTCTACGCCGAGCGGCGGACCCGCAAGGGCCACGTCTTCTCGCCCGACGGCGAGTGGCAGATGACGATGGAGGCGGCGTTCCCCTATCGCGAGACCGCCGACCAGATCGAGGCGATCGAGGCCGTCAAGGGCGACATGGAGTCCGAGCAGCCGATGGACCGCCTCGTCTGCGGCGACGTCGGCTTCGGCAAGACGGAGGTCGCCCTGCGGGCCGCGGTCAAGGCGGCCGCCGACGGCAAGCAGGTGATGGTCCTGGCGCCGACGACGATTCTCGCCCAGCAGCACTTCGGCACCTTCCGCGAGCGACTCGCCGACCTCCCGTTCATGCTGGAGTGGGTGTCGCGGCTGCGCAAGCCCGCCGACGTCAAGGCCGTCCTCTCGGCCTTCGAGGAGGGCAAGGTCGACATCCTGATCGGCACCCACCGACTCCTCTCGCGCGACGTCCGCGCCCAGGACTTGGGCCTGCTGGTCGTCGACGAGGAGCAGCGATTCGGCGTCAAGCAGAAGGAGCTGCTGCGCCAGCTGAAGCTCAAGGTCGACGTCCTCTCGCTCTCGGCGACGCCGATCCCGCGCACCCTGCAGATGAGCCTCGCCGGTCTGCGCGACATCTCGGTGATCGAGACGCCGCCCGAGGGGCGGCGGCCGGTTCGGACCTACGTCGGCCCCTATGACGAGGACCTGGTCCGGAAGGCGATCGAGCGTGAGATCGAGCGCGGCGGCCAGGCGTTCTTCCTCCACAACCGGGTCGACACCCTGCCCGAGGTGGCCGAACGGCTGCGGGGGCTGGTGCCGAGGGCGCGGGTCGCCGAGGCGCACGGGCAGATGGAGGAGTCACAGCTGGAGCAGACGATGCTCGGCTTCCTGCGCGGGGACGCCGACTGCCTGGTGACGACGACGATCATCGAGTCCGGCCTCGACATCCCGACCGCGAACACGCTGATCGTCGAGCGTGCCGACCGGCTCGGCCTTGCCCAGGCGTACCAGATCCGCGGCCGGGTCGGCCGGTCCCGCGAGCGGGCATTCGCCTACCTGCTCTATCCGACGGCCGAGGCCCTGACCGAGGAGGCATCGGCACGGCTCTCGACCCTCGCCGACCACACCGAGCTCGGCTCCGGATTCAAGATCGCGATGCGGGACCTCGATATACGCGGCGCCGGCGACCTGCTCGGCGAGGAGCAGTCCGGGCACGTCGCCGCGGTCGGCTTCGAGCTCTACTGCCAGATGCTCGACGAGGCGGTCGCGGCCGCCGCCGAGGGGGCGGGGGAGGAGGAGGCCGCGCCGCTGCGCTTCGACGTCCCGGTCGACGCCTACCTTCCCGCCTCCTACATCCCGTTCGAGGCGGCGAAGATCGACGTCCACCGCCGGGTCGTCGCGGCCCGGGAGCCCGGGCAGCTGCGGGCGATCCGGGACGAGCTCGGCGACCGCTTCGGGGCGCTTCCCCCCGAGGCCGAGAACCTGCTGGCGCTGCAACGGGCCCGGATCGAACTGCGGCTGGCCGGCGCCGCCAACGTCGAGCTGCGCGGCGGGCGCCTCAGCATCGTCGGGGTCGAGCTCGACTCCGAGCAGGCGACGGCGCTGGGCGAAAGGGTCGAGGGATCGCTCTACGAGTGGCGTGAGAAAACGGTGTCGGTGCGGGTGCCGGACGATCCCGGCGAGCGCCTCGACGCGGTGCTGGCGATGGCCGCGGGGCTGCGCGATGCGTTGAGCACAAATTTAGCGGGAAAAGATATGCTCCCCGCCTCGTGAGTCCGAATCAGGGCAGGAAACCCGCCTCGGGGAAAGGGGGGAAAAAGGGCGGCGCGGCGCAGCGCGCCAAAGACCCCGCTGCCCTGCGGCGGCTGGCCCTCCTCGTCTTCGGCGTCGTCTTCATCGTCCTCTTCGCGATCGGCGCCATCGCCGAGGGCCTCGGCGACCCCAGCATCCCCTCCGGCGACGTCGTGCTGATCCAGAACGCGCCCGGCGACGTCGGCCACATCAGCGAAGCGGAATTCGAACGCTCGCTGAAGCAGGCATCGGCCCAGAACCCCGAAAAAAAAGTCCCCAAACCGGGCGACCCCAAATACAAAGAATTGATGGAAGCGGCGTTGGGCAACCTGATCGACTCGGCCTGGCTGCGCAGTGAGGCTGACGAACAGGGCCTCTCGGTGACCGAAGCCGAAGTCGAAAAAGAATTCAAGAAACTGAAGAAAGAAAACTTCAAAACCGAAGCCGATTACAAGAAATTCCTCAACGAATCGGGCTTCACCCAGAAGGACGTCGACCAGCGGGTCGAACTCCAGATGCTCAGCACCGAAATCCAGAAAGGGATCACCGAAGGCGCTCCGTCCCCGAGCCAGCGCGAAATCGAAGACTATTACGACGCTGCGCTCGCGACCCAGTTCACGCAGCCCGAAACCCGCGACATGCGTCTCGTCGTCAACAAAGACCAGGGCAAGGCGGAATCGGCGCTGAAAGATCTCGAAGCGGACAACTCGCCGAAAAACTGGAAAAAAGTCGCGAGCAAATACTCCGAAGACGAACTGAGCAAATCGAAAGGCGGGTTCCAGAAAGGCATCGCCGAAGGCGTGCTGGAAGAACCGCTGAACGAAAAGGTCTTCAGCGCCCCCAAGCACCAGATCGAGGGCCTGATCAAGACCGAACGCGGCTACAACCTCTTCGAAGTCGAAAACTCGACTCCCGAAACGACCCAGGAACTGAAAACGGTCGAATCGCAGATCAAATCCCAGCTCGAACAGCAGGGCGAACAGGAAGCCTTCACGGAATTTGTCTCCAACTACACGAGCAAGTGGAAAAGCCGCACCTTCTGCGCCGACGGCTTCGTGATCGAACGCTGCTCCAACTTCGAAGCGCCGGCCCATCCCGCGACCGCGGAACCGGCCTGCTACGAAGCGAACCCGAAAACGCCCCCGAAAGCCTGCCCGGCCCCCGTCTTCCAGCTGATTCCGGCGATGCCGGGCTCGGTCACTCCGGTCGAACCGCGCGGGACGCCGCTCGCCCAGCGCCCGATTCCGGCGGCCGGCGAAGAAGAAGCGCCGTCGCTGCCGGCCGGAACGTCGCTGCCGCCGACTAGCCCGTAGCGCCCGGGGGCAAATAGACTGCCCCACCTCGTGAGCGCGTTGCGAGCAAATGCCCGTCCCTGGTTCCTCCTGCAGCGAGCGAAGCGCGAGCGACTGCGATGAGCACCATCTCCTCGATCCACGGGCGCCAGATCCTCGACTCGCGCGGCAACCCGACCGTCGAGGTCGAGGTCACGCTCGAGTCGGGCGCTCGCGGCCTGGCCGCGGTCCCCTCCGGGGCGTCGACCGGCGAGTTCGAGGCGGTCGAGCTCCGCGACGGCGGCGACGCCTGGTCGGGAAAGGCGGTCTCGCGCGCGGTCGCGAACGTCAACGACGAGATCGCGACGGCGCTCGACGGCGCCCGCGCCGCGGAGCAGGGCGCCCTCGACGAGACGATGATCGAGCTCGACGGAACTCCCAACAAGGGCAGGCTGGGGGCCAACGCGATCCTCGGCGTCTCGCTGGCGGCGGCGAAGGCGGCGGCCGCCGACTCGGGCCAGCCCCTCTATCGCTACGTCGCTGAGCTCTACGGAGGCGGAGAGCCGAGGCTGCTGCCGGTGCCGATGATGAACGTGCTCAACGGCGGGGCCCACGCCGACAACTCGGTCGACTTCCAGGAGTTCATGATCGTTCCCGCGGGCGCCGCGACCTTCTCCGAGTGCCTGCGGGTCGGAACCGAGGTCTTCCACGCCCTCAAGAAGAGCCTCGCTTCGAACGGGCTCTCGACCGCGGTCGGGGACGAGGGCGGCTTCGCGCCCGACCTCGAGTCGAACGAGGCCGCGCTGCAGGCGGTGCTCGCCGGGGTCGAGGCCGCCGGCTACCGGGCCGGCGCGGACGTCCACATCGCCCTCGACCCGGCGACGAGCGAGCTATTCGAGGACGGGAGCTACGAGCTCGAGAACGAGGGCCGCACGCTCAGCTCGGAGGAGCTCACCGCCTACTGGGAGGATGCCTGCTCGCGCTATCCGATCGTCTCGATCGAGGACGGAATGGACGAGGAGGACTGGTCCGGTTGGAAGCACCTCACCGAGCGGCTCGGCGCCCGGGTGCAGCTCGTCGGCGACGACCTCTTCGTCACCAACTCCGAGCGCCTCCGGCGCGGGATCGAGGAGCGGGTCGGGAACTCGATCCTGGTCAAGGTGAACCAGATCGGGACCCTGACCGAGACCCTCGATGCGATCCGGATCGCCCGCGGGGCCGGGTACACGGTGGTGATCTCGCACCGTTCGGGTGAGACCGAGGACACGACGATCGCCGACCTCGCGGTCGGCACCGGCGCCGGCCAGATCAAGACCGGGGCGCCGTCGCGCTCGGATCGGGTCGCGAAGTACAACCGCCTGCTGCGGATCGAGGAGGAGCTCGGTTCGGCCGCAGAGTTCCCCGGCCTGCAGGCGTTCGCCCAAGCCTCCGCCTGGTGAAGGAATGCGGGGCCCGGCCGCGTAGGACCGGGTATGGCAGCGCGCGCTCAGGCGGCGGGAACCGCGGTCCGACGGACGCGCCGCCGCCCCGCCGCTCGGCGCAAACCGGCCGCCCGCCGCGGCCGCAGCAGAATCAAGTGGGACCGGGTCGGGAGGATCGCCCTCACTCTGGTTCTCGCCGCCGTCCTCTACTCCTACCTGAACCCGGCGATCGACCTCGTCAAGACCTACACCGGCACGACCGCGGCGAAAGCCGAGTTCCACGAGATGCTGGCCGAAAACAAGCGCCTCCACCGCCGCGTCCAATCGGCGGACGACCCGGTCTCGATCGCGCGCCGGGCGCGCGCCCAGGGCCTTCTCGCCGAAGGCGAGAGACCGCTGGTCGTGCGCGACCTGAAGCGCTGAGACGCCGCCGACGGGAGCCCGTCCGGTGATCGGCGCCGGCGTCTACATCCTCACCGCGGCGATGGTTGCCGCCGTCGTCCTCGCGGTCGGGTTCAGCGCCGTCCGCATCCGTCGCCGCCTGATGCCCGAGTGGGAGGGCGCCCCGTCCCACCTCGTCGACGCCATCCTCGCCATCGCCCTCCTGATCTGGGTCTCCGAGCTCCTCGGAGTGATGCAGATCCTCTACGCCTGGACCCTCGTAGCCTGCTCGCTGGGAGTGGCGGCTGGGGCCTACGCCACCACACGCGCCGGTGGTGATCCTGGCCGGCAGGAGGCCCCTGCGGCGGGTGGCGTCGGGGATGGGGGGGCCGAGGAGGCCCCCGCCCGCAGCGCCCCACCATCCCCAACGACGGGACCCGCCGGCCGGGGGCTCATGTCCCTGATCACGATCGGCGTTGTCGCGGTCGTGTTCGCCCACTGGGGCCTGACAGCCAAGGACGCCCTGGACAGGGGCATCTTCAACTTCGATTCGCTCTGGTACCACATGCCATACGCGGTCGAGTTCGCCAAGAGCCACTCCGTCACCGGCTTCCACCCGACCGAGACCGTCCTCACCAACTGGTTCTACCCGCAGAACTCGGAGCTCCTCCATGGCGTCGGGATCCTGCTCACGCGCCGCGACACGCTCTCGCTGTTCATCAACTTCGGCTGGCTTGCGGTCGCGTTTCTCGCCGCCTGGTGCGTCGGGCGCCCGTACGGTCGCGGCCCGCTCTGCGTCGCCTCGACCGCGGTCGTGCTCGAGTGTCACACGCTGGTCGTCCGCGAGCCCGGCGCCGGCAAGAACGACGTCGCCGCCGCGGCGCTGATCCTCGCCGCGATCGCGATCCTCCTCAACGCCTCGTCGCGGTCGGGCGGCGGCCGCGCGCTTCCGGTCGGGTGGCCGCTCGCGGCCGCCGGCCTCGCCGTCGGGCTCGCGGTCGGCACAAAGCTGACCGCGGTCGCCATCGCCGCCGCCCTGACGGTGGCGGTGATCGCGCTCGCCCCCCGGGGGAGGCGCTGGGCCGCGAGCGGCTGGTGGCTCGGATCGGCGCTCGCCGCCGGCGGCTACTGGTATCTGCGCAACCTGATCGCCACCGGCAACCCGCTGCCCCAGGCGGAGCACCTGGGGCCGATCACCCTTCCCCACCCCGAGCGGCTCCAGTCGGGCCGACCCGACCACAGCATCCTCCACTACGCGACCGACACCGGCGTCTGGCACGAATACTTCGCCCCCGGCCTGCACGATGCCTTCGGGGCGCTCTGGCCGATCGTCGTCCTCGGCGCCGTCGCCGGCCCTGTCATCGCGCTCGCCTGGGGCCGCGACCGCGCCCTGCGCTGGATCGGGGCGGTGGTGCTGTTCGGAATGCTCGCCTACCTGGTCACCCCGCTCGGCGCGGCCGGAGCCGAGGGCGAACCGGTCGGCTTCGCGATCAACATCCGTTTCGTCCTGCCCGCGATGCTGGCCGGGGCGGCACTGCTGCCCCTCGCCCCGTTCTTCGAGCGGCAGCGCTCGCAGTGGATCGCGATCGCGGCGTTGCTCGGCATGCTGCTGGTCACGGATCGCGCCGACGCCGTCCTCCGCGATCCCGCTCGTCCGTTCGGGCTGCTGGTCGCGACGCTCGCGGTCGTGATCCCCGCCGCCCTCTTCTATCTGTTCGCGCGGCGGCCCTCTCCGGCGGCCGTCGTCGCCGCCTCGTTCGCGGGGCTCGCTCTCCTCGTCGTCGCGGTCGGATATCCGGTTCAGCGCCATTACCTCGGCGACCGCTTCGGGCCCGGCTCGGAAATCCCCGGGATGGGCCTTGATCCCGCCTACGTCTGGGCCAGGGACAGGACGGATGCACGGATCGGGCTGGCCGGCACGACCGCCGGCTTCCTCGGCTACGGCTTTTACGGCACCGACCTCTCGAACGAAGTCAGCTACCTCGGGGTGAGCGGGCCGGACGGCGCCTACAACGCGATCCCCAGCTGCAGCGAGTTCCGGGCCGCGGTCAACGAAGCCGACCTGGACTACCTGGTCACGGCTCCGTTCCTCAACTACATCCACCCCGACGAACCGATTCGCTCGCCCGAGGCCGGTTGGCTGCGGGGCGAGACCGCGGTCAGTCCGGTGCTCCGCAACGGGGAGGTCACGGTCTGGCGGGTGGAGGGGCGCCTCGACCCGGCCGCTTGCGGGCCGAAGAACGCACCGCTGCGCCGCATCCCTCAGCAGCCCGCATCCTGACCGGCGCCTCTGGGTAACCTCACCCGGGTGAGCTACTCGCTCGAGAACGGGCTCTTCCAGTGGGAGGACGGCAGGCGGGTCCTCGAGGGGCTGGGCGACGAACCGGCCGAGCGTCGCCGCGCCGATCGCGTCATCGCCGGCGTCCACGAAGAGCTGCGGCGCCGGATCGGGCCGACCTTCCGCGCCGTCGAGCTGGCCGAGCTCTACGCGCAGGGGACCGAGCCCTACGTCAGGATCGCCCAGGACTCGGCGCCGGGGTTGCGGACGGATCCCCTGTCGCTCGTCGACGCAGCCTTCTGGCTTTACCTGCGCCGGGCCGGCGACTTCGCGGGCGGCCGCCAACTGACTCGTTGATGCGCCGCCTCCTCCGCTCTCGTGGGGCGCGCTCGTCACGACCGCGATCTCGCGCCCCCGCTTCCGCGTCCGGGGGCGGCTTTTGGGGGGCGCTACTCGTCGTCGGCGCCGTCCGGCTCGTCGCCGTCGTCTGCCTCGTCGGCGCCGGCGCGGCGGATGACGATCTGGTCGGGGTCGATCCGGACGGTGACCTCACGCTTCCCGGCCCAGTTCTCGATGTAGACGGGGTTGTCCTTGACGGTGGCGTCGAGCCAGAGCCCGTAGCCGTCCGTCTCGCCATGATCGAAGGTCGCCTCGAGCTCTTTGCGACTGCCGCGCCCGCCGCGGCGACCGCGACGGCGACGGCGTCGCGGGCGGGCCTCGCTCTCGCCGCCCTCGGTCTCCTCGCCGTCCTCCGCCTCCTCGCCGCCCTCGGCCTCCTCGCCGCCCTCGGTCTCCGCCTCGTCCTCGGCCTCCTCTTCGGGTTCCTCGGCTTCGGCCTCGGCGGTCGCCGCTTCGACCTCGGCCTCGATCTCGTCGCGGAGATCGACCTCGGCGCCGCCCGCGCCCTCGTCGTCGGGCGTCAGGTCGTGCTGTTTGCGGAACTCCCGCAGCTCGGTCGCGCTGACCTCGAGCTGGTGCGCGATCCAGGCGTCGGTTCTCCCCTGGCGGACCCAGGAGCGGATCTGGTTGAGCTGCGGCTTCAGGGAGCGTCTCGCCATCTACACGGTTTCGCGTCGCGCTCGCCGCGCGAAATGACAGTGATGGACGCTTGCTCGCTCGCCGCTCATGACGCGCGAGTCTATTCAACCGCGGGCGGGGGCCGCCGGCACCCGTTGGACGCCTAGGCCATCAGGAACGAGAGCGCCTCGAACATCGCGACGATGACGACGACGACGGTGACCGTGAGGCAGACGGCGAGGACGCTGAAGCGCACCTTGCCGTGCTGTTCGTCGCGGACCATGCGGCGCTCGCGCGAGCGGTTGGCCGCCCGACGGCGGAGCTGCTCGCGCCGGCGACGCTCCAATGAAGTCTCCTGTTCGAAGGCGACCTCGAACTGGGAGATGCTCTGACGCATTCGCATAGAAGTCGGCGGAGCGAGGGAGCCCGCTTGCGGCTGACCGTACCAAAGCTGCATGCCCCGTTGCAGGCGGTCAAAGTGCCGAATCGCACGAATGCGTGCAGCCTGACCGGCCTAGGGGCCGCAGGCGCCCCAGAGGCCGCGCCCGGCCCGGGCGGACGCGGCCTCGAGACTGTGAAAGAGCGGCGCATAGCGATCGTTGGGCGGGATCGTGAGCGTTCGCGCGAGGCCGCGGCGGACCAGGATCGCGTTGACGAAGCGGTCGTCGAGGTGGACGTAGGCGAGCAGGCGGCCGTAGACGTCGCGCCGCTCGACGCCGAAGACGAGCCTCACGGTCCGGCCTTCGAGCAGATGGTGGCTGAAGTCCGAGGCGCGTGGCCCGTAGCACTGGACCGGCGTCCCCGGCTTGACGGTCTCCGGGGTGTCGACGCCGATCAGGCGGACGTCCTCGGTCCGGTCGCCGATCCTCGCCTCGAAGGTGTCGCCGTCGACGACCCGCGTGACCGGCGCGATCGCCGCCGCGGGGCCGGCGTTCGCGTTCCCCTCCCACGGTCGCAGGATCAGCAGCGCGAGCACCGCGAGCAGGACCAGGCTGCCGATCGAGTCACGCCTCATCCGGGTCAAAGCGCCCGGCCGCCCGGTCTCTCCGCCCGGCGCTACGGGATACGGCGAACGCTGGAGAGGAGGGTTTCCTTGATCTGGGCGATGATCTCGAGCGCCTCGCTCCACTCCCGCTGCCAGACGTTGCGGCCGAAGATGACGCCGGTGCCGCCCGCCTCCATGATCTCGCGGGTGTGGTTGAGGACCGTCTCGTCGTCGACCCTCGAGCCCCCCGAGAGGACGACCAGCGAGCGGCCGGCGGACTCGACGCACTGGCGGATCGCCTCGCCCTCGTCGACCTCCATTTCGTTGTATGGGGGCTGCGCGTCCTTGTCCTTCTCGGGATTGATCTTCGGCATGTTGAGCTTGACGACGTCGGCGCCCATCTCCATCGCGAGCCGCGCCGCGTAGTCGATCGCGTAGAACGAGCCCTGGCCGCCCTTGGCCTCGACCGCTTCGCCGCGAGGGTAGGACCAGACGATCAGCGGCATCCCGTAGCGGTCGCAGTCCTGGCGAACGCCGCGCAGCTGGGCGAGGTCCTCGTCCTGGCGGGGCGAACCGACATAGAGCGTGTACCCGACCGCGTCGGCGCCGAGCCGGACGGCGTCCTCGACGCTCGCGTTGCAGCTCGAGAACGCCTTTGCCGAGGACGGGATGTCGGTCTTGGCGTTGACCTTGAGGATCAGCGGCACCTGGCCGGCGTAGTCGGGGTAGTACTTGCTCGCCATCCCGATCTGGCAGGCGAGGGCGGAGTAGCCGGCCTCGGCGGCGAGCCGGAACTGGTAGTCGGGGTCCTTCGAAGCGGGGTTGGGGAAGAAGTCACGCGGGCCGTGCTCGATGCCCTGGTCGATCGGCAGCAGCATCAGGGTGCCGTTGCCGGGCCCGAACTCGAATAGCAGCCTCCGCAGCCGGGTCCGTTTGCCGGGGGCCAGCTCGGCAAGCAGCGATTTCTGCTCGGTCAGGCTCTTCAACTCCACGGTGGTTCCTCCTCGGTTCCGCGAACTCGTTTCGTCTTCGCAGTATGGCACCGGACCCGGGGCGTGGGCAGGCGAACGGCGGCCGGTTATCCTCGTTGAGTGGCCAGCGAGCAAGCCGGCATATGAGTGAGACCGAGCTCAGCGTCATCTGCAAGAACTGCGGTTCGGAGGTCAGTCCCTACGTAACCGAGTGCCCCTACTGCGGGGCGCGGCTGCGGAAGCGGGCGCCGAAGCTGGAGCGCCGCGGTGACGCGCTCGAGGCGCGCCCGAAGCGGCGCGCGGCCCGGCTGCGGGGAAGGCTCCGAAGCCGGGCGGCCGGAGCCGTCGCCGAGCGCCCGTATGCGACCTTGGCCGTCGTCGCGGTCTCCGCGATCCTGCTGATCGTCCAGAAGGCGACCGGAGCGTCGCTGTCGGAGATCGGCGGGCTCGTGGTCCCGTTCGACAACCAGTGGTGGCGGCTCCTCACCGCGCCGTTCGCCTACGTCGACGTCGGCTACCTCTTCGTCGTCGCCGTCGCGCTGATCATCTTCGCCGGCGACCTCGAGCGGCGCCTCGGCACCTTCTCTGTCGCCGTCCTGCTCGTCGCCTGCGGAGCCCTCGGGATGCTCGCCGCGACCGGCGTCGCCGAAGCGGAAAGCAGGTTCACGATGATCGCCGGCGGCAACGGGATGGCGCTCGGCGCGATCGCCGCCTGGTTCGCGATCCGCCGCGCCGACGCTCGGCGCTCGATCGATCAGGACTACGACCTGATCGGGGTCGCCGTCGCCGCCGTTGTCGTGCTGCTGCTGCCGCTCTTCGACTCGAGCGCCGACGTCTTCGCCGGGCTCGCGGGCGGGGCGGTCGGCGGTCTCGCCGGCCTCGCGGCCTCGGTTCTGCGCCCATCCGAATAGATTTCGGACCATGAGTGCGGAGCGAGCCCAATGAGGTATGTCCGGTTCGCCGCGCCGCGAGCGACGCACGAGAAGTTGTGATGGCCGCCCCGGACCCCGAGCGACTCAGCACCGCGATCGAGCGGCTGACCGACGCCGAACGGTTTGCCGAAGCCGAGACCGTCGTCGCCCGCGCGGCGCCAGACCTGCAGCGGATTCTGGGTGAGGCCATGGCCGAGGGCGGCTGGTTCGGCGAGTCGCACCAGGCCGAGGCGCTGCGGGCGGCGACCGTCCCCGACCCCGAGGAGCGGATCACCGCCGTCAGGTCCCTGCTCGCCGAGGAGGCGAGGATGGGGATGATGGTTGGAGTCGCCGTCGGATGGGCATTGAAAGAGGAACTGACCGACCCCCAGGAGGGAGATGGCTGAATGGAGATCCGATTCCACGGGCATGCGTGCTTCGAACTGAGCGAGGGCGATGTGAGGCTGTTGATCGATCCCTTCCTCAAACCGAACAACCCGGCGGCGGTGACGACCGCTGAGGAGGTCGACCCGAACCACATAGCGCTCACTCACGGCCATGCCGACCACATGGCCGATGCGGTGCCGGTGGCCACCCGCACCCGGGCCCACTGCGTGGCGATCGTCGAGCTCGCGAACTGGCTCGACTCGCAGGGAGCGGACGCGGTCAGCGACCCCAACCTCGGCGGCACGGTGAGCTTCGACTGGGGTTGGATCAAGCTGGTGCCCGCCTGGCACACGAACACGATCCCCGGCTCCGCCGAGGCGCCGTTCAGCGCCGAGCACGGAATCTCGATCGGGACCCCCTCCGGCCTGATCATCTCGCTCGGCGGTCTCACGACCTACCACGCCGGGGACACCTGCCTGTTCGGCGACATGAAGCTGATCGCCGAGCGCAACCCGATCGACATCGCGATGCTGCCGATCGGGGGCCATTACACGATGGACCGGCACGACGCCGCCTACGCCGCCGGCCTGATCGGCGCCAGGACGGTGATCCCGATGCACTACGACACCTTCCCGCCGATCGAGACCGACGCCGCGGCGTTCAAAGCCGACGTCGAGGCGTCGACCTCCTCGCAGGTCGAGGTTATGGACCCGGACGACAGCTTCTCCCCCTGAGCTCCTCTTTGGCTGGCCAGCCAGTCGTGCGCTAGTCTCGGCTGCAGTCGACGGCAGCGATCGAGGGAGAGACCAGATGGAGGCCAAGGAGGCAGCGGGGACACAGCCGAGAACCGAGCGGGAGGATTACCAGGCGACCGCCGACCCGGCGCTGATGGAGGAGGCCGACCGAACCTCGGAGGTCAAGCTCCTCACCTACCGCGAGCTCTACCTGCTCTGGGAGCGGCAGCAGTGGCTGACCCAGGACCTCGACTTCAGCCGCGACCGCGAGGACTGGCACGAGCGGATCCCGGAGGAAGAGCGGTTCCAGCGGATGTACGGGCTCTCCTCCTTCTTCATCGGCGAGCAGAAGGTCGCGGAGGAGCTGGGGCCGATCATGCGGGCGGCGCCGACCGAGGACCAGAAACTCTTCCTCTGCACCCAGATTGCCGACGAGGCGCGCCACGTGCGGTTCTTCGAGCGCTTCTACCGCGAGGTCGGCGTCCTCGAGTCGGACGAGCTCTCGCAGATGCTCGAGCAGACCTCGGAGCACCTCAACGACAACTTCGGGCGGCTGTTCGACGAGATGCTGAAGCAGCGCACCGACCGGCTCTCGGTCGAGCCCGAGGACACCGAGGCCCTGGTCGAGGCCGTCACGCTCTACCACATGGTGATCGAGGGGATGCTCGCCCTCACCGGCCAGCACTTCATCATGGACTACAACGAACGCGAAGGAACTCTGCCGGCCTTCGTCGAGGGCTTCCAGAACGTCGCCCGCGACGAGCACCGGCACGTCGCCTTCGGATCGGTCTTCCTGCGCGAGAAGGCCCGCGAGGACGATCGCTACAAGGAGGCGATCCAGCGGGCGCTGCAGGAATCGCTGCCGGTTGCCGACGGAGTCCTCTCGCCGCCCTGGATCGAGGACGTCGAGGACTGGGAGCTGTTCGGCTACTCGCTCGACGAAACCCGGCAGTTCGCCGGGACCTGCCTTGCCCGAAGGCTCAAGGTCATCGGCCTGACCTAGGGCCGGCGGCTATTCCGAGGGAGCGGGTTCGGAGGATTCCGGGTCCGGGCTCGGAGCTTCGCCGGCAGGTTCGGCTGGCGCCGGCGGCGGGCTTTCGACCGGTGCCGGCGGCGTCGTTTCGGCGGGCGGGGCGGCGGGCGCGCTGCCGACCGTGACGACCACCGTTTCGCCGCCTTCCGGAGCACCGGCGGAGCCGGTCGGCTGTTTCGCTTCGGTCACGGCGGGAGCGCCGGGCCCGTCACTGCCCCCGGATTCGCCGGGCGCCTGGGAGCCCGAGGCGGGGTTGGCGGTGGTGTCCATCGTCGCGGGCACCGGTTCGGAAGCAGCTTCGCCCGCGGGCGGCGGGTCGGCGGCCGGCGCCGGGGCGATCGCGGTCTCCGGCGTCGTCGAAGTTGTGGCCGGCTTGGCCGGTTTGCTCGGGGCGACCGCTGGCGACAGGGCCATCGGATGCGGGGCTCTCGAGGTGATCGCGGCGGGGTTGGGGGCCGGGGCCGGGGTCGTGACCTGCTGCTCGACCTTCACCGCGCCGGCGGTGAGCACGGCGGCCGTGACGACGCCGGCAACGGCCTTGGTGCCGATCGCGCCGCCGACCGCACCGATCCCGCCCGCCGCGCCGCCGCTGCCGAGCGCGGCGCCGACGGTGCCGACGGCCCCGCTCGCGCCGGCGCCCGCGCCTGCGCCGGCGGTGGCGCCGGCGCCCGCACCGGCTCCGGTGCCGCCGCCGAAGCCGAGCTTCGAGACAATGAAGCCCTTGAGCGCGAGCAGCGGGCCGGCCGGGAAGAGGGCCGCGAGCGCCTTGTCGTTCGAGCGGACCTGAGAGCGGAAGTCCGAGCACTCCTCGCAATCGCGGACGTGGCGGCGGACCGGGCCCGAGACCTTGCGCAGGCCCTCGGCCGCCTCGGCGAGCTCGATCCGCACCTCGCCGCAGGTCAGCTGCCGCGCCTGGCTCGCCTCGGCAAGCGAGATCCGGGCGCGGACGAGCAGCGACTTGACCGACGGGACGCTGGTCTCCATCGCCTGGGCGATTTCCTCGTAGGACATCGCGTCCATCTCGCGCAGCATCAGCGCCGAGCGCTGGGTCTCGGGGAGCTTGCCGACGTCTGCCAGCAGCTGGCGGAACTCCTCGCGGTTGTGGACCTTCTCCGCGGTCGAGGCGGCGTCGACCATCGGGACCATGTCCATCGACTCCTGCGCGTCGGCGGTCGGTTTGCGAAGGTGGTTGAGGCAGCGGTTGCGGGCGATCCGGTAGAGCCACGGCCGCAGGTTGATCTCGCGGTCGTCGGCGAGCATCGCCCGATAGGCGTTGACGAAGACCTCCTGGAGGACGTCTTCGGCATCCTCGGTCGAGCCCAGCATCTGCCGGCAGAAGCCCAGCAGGCGACCCTGGTAGCGGTCGACGATCGTCTCGAAGGCGCCGGCGTTGCCGTTGCGCGCCATCGAGATCAGACGGGTATCCCCCTGCAGTTTCAGCAGCGGGGAGCGGCGGGCGAGAAGGCCGCGTTGACTGGCGTGTGTAAGAGCGGATGCCTCCAAGCTGCGATCTCCCAGGGAAGGCGTTTGTCCTTGCCCGTAGAGACACCGTACCAGCGCCGTAGTTGCGGTCCCACGGCATTTTTAGGGTTGCTTTAACCCGCTCCCAGTGCCCGGGGCGGGACTCGAACCCGCAAGCCCCCTAGGGGGCAGCGCCTTTTAAGGGCGCCGCTTTTGCCAGTTTCGCCACCCGGGCCCCATGATTATTCCGCCTTCCCCATAGGCTTCGCCCGTGGAGAACGGGGGACGACTTGTCGCCAGGACGCTCGCCTCGCGCGGCGTATCGCACCTGTTCACGCTCTCGGGCGGCCATCTGTTCTCGATCTACGACGGCTGCCGGGCCGAGGGCATCGAGATCGTCGATGTCCGCCACGAGCAGTCGGCCGCGTTCGCGGCAGAGGGTTTCGCCAAGGCCACCAGGCGGGTCGGTGTCGCAGCCCTGACCGCCGGCCCCGGGGTGACCAACGGCGTCAGCGCGATCGCCGGCGCCCGGGCCAACGGGTCGCCGATCTGCGTACTCGGGGGCCGCGCTCCCGAGCTCCGTTGGGGCGCCGGCTCGCTGCAGGAGATCGACCACCTCCCGTTCATCGCCCCGCTGGTCAAGGACGCCCGGACGGTCAAGGACCCGGCTCGCATCTGCGCGATGACCGCCGCCGCGCTCGACCTGGCCGCCGCCGCGCCGAGCGGGCCGACCTTCCTCGACTATCCGCTCGACGTCGTCTTCAGCGAGGCGGGGGCTGAGACGCCGGAGCTCCCGGGCGATTCCACCGCTCCGGCCGAGGGCGTCGAGGAGGCGGCGGCGCTCCTGGCGGGGGCCAAGCGGCCGGCGATCATGGCCGGAACCGGCCTCTACTGGGGGCGCGGTGAGGACGGGCTTCGCGCCCTCGCCGAGAGCCTCGGCAGTCCCGTCTTCCTCAACGGCCTCGGCCGCGGCTGCCTGCCGGCCGATCACGAGCTCGCCTTCAGCCGCGCCCGAGGGGCCGGCCTCGGCGACGCGGACGTCGCGCTCCTGATCGGCGTCCCGCTCGACTTCCGCCTCGGCTTCGGCGGCGGCTTCGGGGACGGGGCCAAGCTGCTCCGCCTCGACGCCGCGCCGAACGAGCTCAGCGCCAACCGGCTGCCCGACATCGACCTGGTGGGGGATCTGCGGGCCACCCTCGCGGCACTGGTCGAGGCGGTCGGAGAAGGGGCCCCGCGGACCTCGCCCTGGCTCGAGCAGCTGCGGAACGTCGAGCGGGAGAAGCGCGCCGCCGAGGAGGACGAGCTCAACGACGACCGCTCGCCGCTGCACCCGGTGCGCGTCTACCGGGCGCTCGGCGAGGTGCTGGACCGCGACGCGATCGTGGTCGGGGACGGTGGCGACTTCGTCTCCTACGCGGGCCGCTTCATCGAGACCTTCGAGCCGGGCTGCTGGATGGATCCCGGCCCGTTCGGCTGCCTCGGTGCCGGCCCCGGGCAGGCGATCGGCGCCAAGCTGGCCCATCCGGAGCGGCAGGTTTGCCTCCTGCTCGGGGATGGCGCGTTCGGCTTCGCCGGCATCGAGTTCGACACAATGGCGCGTCACGGTCTGGGAATCGTGGGAGTGATGGGCAACAACGGGATCTGGGCGCTCGAGCACCACCCGATGAAGTCCCTCTACGGCTACTCCGTCGCCGCCGAGTTGCGGCCCGAAACGGCCTACGACGAGATGGTCGAGGCGCTGGGGTGCGACGGGGTCGTGGTCCGCGATCCGGAGGGGCTACGGCCGGCGCTGGAGCGGGCTTTCGAGTCGGGTCGGCCGACGTTGGTCAACGTCATCACCGACCCCGAGGTCGTCTACCCGCGCAAATCGAATTTGGCTTGACGAGCGGGAAGGCTCTCGAAAGGTACGGGGAGCGGGCCAATAGGAGCCCTGACGAGAATCGACCGCCATTGCTGGCGGCCGATTCAAATTGGCCCCTCAGGACGGGCAGGGGTACGTCTTCAGGGACCATTATGTGCTCTCCAGACCCAGACGGCGGGAGGCGCCATGATGCGGCAATCGTCCGGATCCTTCGAACGGGGTCGGAAACGGGCAACGCCCATCCCTTTCCCAATGCGGCGATTATCTGCGCACCTATCCGATCTGTCTAGTCAGGCATTATCTGTCTACTCATTTATGGGTAGACCCGAGTTACCAACTTTTATGGGTTCGATCAATGCGTTTACCCATATGTCGGCGAATCCCCTAACACTTGTACAGCGGGTCCCAACCGGAACTAGGCGCCGGCGGCGCCGATAGCGGCCCCGTAGAGGATGTCGTGCTCGGACACCTCGATCTCCTCGAGGCCGAACGCCCGCATCGTCTCGATCAGTATCACGACGCCGGCGATGATCGTCGGCGCCCGGTCCGGGTGAAGGCCGACGAAAGCCGCCCGCTCCGCCAGCGGCGCCGCGGCGAGCCGTGAGAGCTGACGCTGGATCGCCGGCAGCGAGAGGACGTGGCCGTGGACGCGCTCGGGGTCATAGGGGTCGAGCGCGAGCTCGATCGCGGCCAGCGAGGTCGGTGTCCCGGCGACCGCGATCCCCTTCGTCGCCCGGGTGGCGGGCCGGTCGGCGGCGGCCGCCTCGATCAGCGAGCGGACATCGGCGGCGAGCGCCTCGAGCTCGACGGTCGTCGGGGGGTCGGCGGCGATGTGGCGCTCGGTGTGGCGGACGACGCCGGCCTGGAGCGAGGCGTGGAACTCGATCCGGTCGCCATGGCCGACGATCAACTCGGTCGAGCCTCCTCCGATGTCGATCACCAATGCCGGCTCGACCTGCTTTCTTTCGGCGGTGGCGCCGAGATACGTCAGTCGCGCCTCCTCCTCGCCGTCGAGCACCCGCGCGGTGAGGGCGAACCGCTCGCGCAGCTCGGCGACGAAGGCATCGCCGTTCGCCGCGTCGCGGACGGCGCTGGTGGCAATCGCGTCGATCGTACTCACCTCGGCCTGCTCGCAGATCCGGATGTAGTCGGCGATCACCTCGCAGGTCGCCTCGATCGCCTCCGAGGAGAGCTGGCCGGAGAGGTCGACGCCGCGCCCGAGCCGGGTCACCCGGCTCTGGCGCTCGATCCGCCTCACCCGGCCGTCGGCGACGTCGGCGACGAAGAGGCGAGTCGAGTTGGTGCCGATGTCGATCACCGCGACCCTGGCGGGGCTCGCATCCATGGTGGCGGCACTCTAGAGATGTGGCGCGGTCTAGTCGGGGAGCCCGAACTCGGCGCGGCGCCCCGCCGGAACGAGGTCGAGCGCCGCCGGGTGCTGCTCGATGTACTCGCGGACGAAGGGGCAGTGGGGGATGACCGCGAGGCCTTCCTCGCGAGCCTGCGCGAGGGCCGCCGCGATCAGCACGCCGCCGTTCCCCTTGCCCTCGTGCCGGGGCAGGATTTCGGTGTGGATCAGGTCGATCCGGTCCGGGAAGCGCCGGTAGCGGATATAGCCGACCCGGCGCCCGTCGAGAAGCAGTTCGAACCGACCCCGGTCGGGGTTGTCCCGGACCTCCGGTTGCGCTCGACGCCTCATCCGACCTCCGCTAAGATTCGCAGTCCGCCGCGGGGTGGAGCAGTCAGGTAGCTCGTCGGGCTCATAACCCGAAGGTCGCGGGTTCGAATCCCGCCCCCGCTATTGCAAAGGCCCCGGAACCGGGGCCTTTTGACGTCGGGGACCGGTGGCAGATCCGCCGGACTGCCCAGGTGTCGCACCGATTGGTTTGGAAGCTTGCGCCAAACGGCGCGATCGAAGAAGATGGAGATGTGTCTCCGTGTCTCTGCACGGGCGTGGACGCCGATGGAGGAGGACGATGCGGCGCAGCGCGCTGAAGCTGTTGGTCACCGCGGTGGTCCTCTTCGTTCTGCCTGCCGCCAGCGCCCACGCCCTGGCACCGGTCGGCCCGGGGGTGGTCGGGTTGTGGCAGGGCGAGGGGGATGCAACCGATCCCTTCAACGCTCACGACGGCACGCTGCTGGGGGGGACGGAATTCGCTCCCGCCTCCTCCGGACAGGCGTTCTCGTTCACCAAAGCGCAGCAGGCGGTCGACATTCCCGACAGCGCCGACCTGTATCCGAGCGGATCCTTCACGATCGCCGGATGGGAGCGGACGTCCGACACGGTCGATACCCAGACCCTGATCGGGCACTACGAGTGCGGCCTGGACTGCCCCGCGGGTCTCGCCAACTCGGCGTTCGGGCTCTTCGTCGACGGAGGCGCGGCGGAGGGGTGGATCCGTGACGCCGATGCCGGTGGCCCGTCCGAAGAAAACGGCCAGTTCCTGACCGGGCCGGCGACCGTCGCGAACGGCGTCGACCACTATCTCGCCCTCGTCCGCGACAGCGCCGCGGGAGAAATGCGCCTCTACGTCGACGGGTCCCTGGCCGGCTCGGCCGCCCTCAAAGAAGTGGCGACCGGCCCGCTCGAAAACCTCGACGGCGAGGCCGACGACCTCTACCTCGGCTCCTTTCGTCGATGCGGCGCCGGGGGCGAAGGCTGCGATGGGACACTGGTCAACCAGCTCAGCGGGCTCCTCGACGACGCCATCTACTGGGAACGAGCGGTGAGCGGAGGAGAGATCGCGGCGATCCACGCCGCCGGGCCGAACGGCCTCACCACCGACACCACCGCCCCGACCTCGACCGCGAGCGCCCCCGCAACCGCTCCCCCGGGCGATATCACGGTCGGCTTCACGGCATCCGATCCCGCCGGCCCGGCGCCGCGCGTTCATGACCCATCGGGCCTGTCGGGCGTCGACCTCTACGTCGAGCGTCCCGGCGAATCGAGCTTCACGAAGGCCGCCGGCGCCCCGGGATCGGGGGAAGGTAGCTTCAGCTTCCAGGCCGCCGCCACCGGGACCTATCGGTTTGCGACCGTGGCGACCGATACCGCCGGCAACTCCGAGGCCCTTCCGGCCGGCCCGGATGCCACCACCGAGGTGACCACCCGGGTGATCAAACCCAAGGTCACCGACTTCGTCACCGCGGTGTTCGTGCCGCCGTACCTTTACCTGCGCCTCAAATGCCCGGCTCGCTTCAAGCCGGGATGCCGCGGCAACGCCGTCGCGGTGACCGCCAAGGATCGGTGCGCCGGGCATGGCGGGAAGACCCGCTGCACGCGCGGCAAGCCGATGACGTCGCCGATCTCGGCGAACCAGAAGCCGAACAGGTGGAAGCTGGTCAAACTGACGGTCAAGCGGCAATACACGGCCCGGGTCGAAGAACTTGCCGATCACCCTGACCAGAAGCTGCTACCGGTGCGCCAATCGATTCACTCGAAGGGGTTCAGGCAGGATTCGCCGCAAACGGTCTTCCACGTCTACCGGGTGCGTAGGGCGACCTCGCCCTAGACCTTGCACGGCCCCCGACCCCGCGAGCCTCGGGCGCCGGTGCTTGACTCGCTAGCCGGAGTGGCGCTCCTCGGATTCGATCGCTGATTCAACCTCCCGCTCGAGGCCGCCGTGCTCGAGCTCGTCGACCACCTCGCTATCGTCGCTCCGACGGCCGAGCCTCCCCAGGATCGGCAGATCGCGTTCGGCCGAGAGCTCGTCGAGCTCCTCCTGCATCATCGTCGTGACCGCGTTGTAGACGGCCTCGACGTCGGGGTCCGGGCCGAAGCGCCGCCGCAGGTCGATCTCCGGCAGGGCCTGGACCGTGATCTGGGAGGGGAGTGGGATTCGCCCCGGGAGATCCAGGACCGTCACCCCGAACGGCGGCGCGATCTGGATCGGCACGACGTCGATTCGCAGCAGCCGGTGGAGGCCGAGGAGGCGGGCGATGCGTTCGCCCCGGGTGAGGAACAGGGCGGTCTCCTGGCCACCGACCGCCACCAGGGGGACGATCGGCACGTCGGCCCTGAGCGCAAGGCGGACGAACCCGGTGCGGTGGCCGAAATCGATCTCTCCGGAGTGCCAGGAGGGCCGGTAGGTCTCGTGGTCTCCCCCGGGGTAGACGAGCAGCGCCGCGCCGCGCTCCAGCGCCCGCATCGCGTTCTCGTGGTTGGCCGGGATCGTCCCGTACCGGCGCAGCGGCAACAGGCCCGGGACTCGGAAGACGAAATCGTGGGCGAGTTGGAAGAAGAGCCGATCGGGGCCGAAGCGGTTGTAGAAGGCGTAGGAGAAGGCGAATGTGTCGGCGATCAGGGTGCCGCCGGAGTGGTTTCCGACCAAGAGGACCGGACCCTCGGCCGGGATCCGCTCGAGACCGCGGACCTTGGGACGGAAGTAGAGCTTCGCCAGCCGGCTCGAGGCCGCCAGTGTCTCGCGGATGTAACCCGGGTCGCGCTCGGCGAGCGGGTCCTTGGCGTGGCGACCGAGCAGGTCGCTGACCACAGCGGAGGCGGTGGCCCGGGTGGCGCCGATCGCGTCGCCGAGGATCTCCCTCACCGGCTCTCCCCCTCGGCGACGAGGTTGCGCTGCAGGAGATCGGGAAAACCCGGCCACTCGGAGGGCGGGGCATCCGGGCGACGAACGCGGATCGGATCCCCTGGCGGAAGTTCGGCGAGCAGCCGGCGGATCCCCGGAGCGCGCAACTGTTCGGCGACGGTGCGTCGAGCGACCTCGATCACGCGGTTGCGGTTCCCGCGCCGCATCAGGTTCGGCCCCATCGCCCTGAGGTCGTCCGCCGTCGGCTGAATGAGGACGACGTCGGCACCGAACCCGCGGATCTTCCTTGCCTCGCTTCCGAGGCGGCGGCCGGAGCTGCGACGCATGAATATCGTCACCGCGTCCCGGGGATTGATCGCCCGGATCGGATGCAGGGTCGAGGTGGGGTTGAGGCAGATGACGAGATCCAGGCCCTCGCCGCGCAGCAGATCCAGATTCGAGACCGAGTAGATGCCGCCGTCGACGTAGCGGGCCCCGATCGTCACCGGGTGGTAGATGCCGGGAATCGCGCAGGAGGCGGCGACGGCATCGGCGAGGTCCGCGGCCGGCGCCCCGGCGCGCCCAAAGGGGGTGCGACGACCGGTCTCGTAGTCGGCGGCGACTATCCAGAGATTCGGGTGCGGGCTCCAGCCGCTGGGAACGACGCGACGGATCGTCCCTTTCAGCGGCTCGGTCGAGAAGACCCCGCGCCACAGCCAGCCGCTGAAGACCGTCGCCGGCGTGTAGCGACGGGGGTTGACGAGGGTGCGTAGCGCGAGCCGCCAGGAGCCGGGACCGATCGGTGGCCAGGTGCGCTCCAGCTCGAAGCGCGCCCCTGCAGACCGATCCGCCGTCTGCGCCGGACGGCCCTCGGCATCGCGCACCCCGTGGAATGTGTCGCCACGCGAGTGGGCGACCATGAACCAAGGCGGGACGCCGGAGGCGCAGAGCGCGCCGATGATCGAGCCCGCGGAGGTCCCGACCACATGGTCGGCGCTTGCCGGGTCCCACCCGGTCTCTTCAGCGATCGCATCGAGGCCGCCGGTCAGCCAGGCGGCTCCCTGGATGCCGCCCGCTCCGAGTACCAGACCGACCCTCATCCCACCCGGGCAGCGTCGAAGAACTCGAGAATCGCCCTGTGGGTCTGCTTCGGCGCCTCGAGCTGAGGGACATGACCGCAGTCGAGCTCCAGATGCCGGGCGGCGGGCAGGGCCCGCTCGACGTGCTTCCTGAACCCGATCGGCACCAACTGGTCCCGGCGGCCCCAGACGAAGAGGGAGTCGCATTGAATCTCGGCCAGCCGCGACCAGAAGCCCTCCTTCCCGTGCGGCTCGTCGAGATATATCTCCCGCGCAGCCTTGTAGAAGGCGACCCGCCCGCGCGGGGTCAGGAACGAGCGCAGGAACTCGTCGACCCCGGCCGCCGACCAGCCACCGCCTCCACCCGGGACCAGGTTGCGGACGATCGGCTCGGTGATCGCGCGGGGTGCCGGCTGCACGAGCCCCAGCAGGGGCAGGGGCGCCTGGAGCAGCCAGCGCCACTGGCGGTCCCGTAGCCAGGCGAGCGCCGGGCTCAGCAGGGCGATCCTCTGCACTCGCTCGGGAAAGAGGAGGGCGGTCTCGATCGCCACCCGGCCGCCCATGCTGTTGCCGACGAGGTGAGCGCGCCGGATCTCGAGCTCGTCGAGCAGCCCGGCGACGCAATCGGCGAAGTACGGCGCGTCGTAGGCCGCGGCGAGGGGCTTGTCCGAGTCCCCGAATCCGGGCAGATCGAGCGCGATCACCCGGTGGCTGTCGGCGAGCGCCGCGACCGTCGTCAGGAAGGACGCCTTGGTCCCGCCGAGGCCGTGTATGCAGATCACCGGATCGCCATCCCCGGCGGCGAGAGTCGAGATCTTCCCCCTTCGGGTCCCGACGGTGTCGAAACGCAGGCGGCGATCGTCGGCGAGGTTGCTGGTCGCGGCGAGGAAGCCGACGCCGAGGTGGAGGTTCTGGCGCACGCTCAGCCGGCCGGCGCGGAAGGCGTCCATCCCGCCGCGCACGTCCTCGGTCACGCGCTCCCAGGTGGCCTCGTCCGCGGTCAGGATCGCGTCGGGCTGCTCATCGCCCGGTGCGACGAGCGAGATCGCATCCCCCTCGATCGCGGCGTCCCACTCGGCCACGCCCTCGATGACGAGGCGGATCCGCGCCTCGCCGCTGGGCACCTCGATCACCTCTGGGTCGAACCGCTCGACGAGCAGGGTGAGCGCAGCCGGCGGGCCCTTGCCGCTGGGCGATCGCCTCTCGGACGTCTCGGTTGTCACTCCTCCAGTATGGAGCGCCCCACTCGCGAAACGAAGGCGAACGCGTGAGCCGGGCGCCGACCCCGGCACCCGCTCGAAGTCGCCGCGTCACCGCGGGGGCTCGGCGGGATCCGCCTCTCTCCTTACTGCCTCGACCCTCTCGGCGAAGACGCGCCAGCGTCGCTCATTTTCGTGGACGAGGGTCGCCGAGGCGGCGAGGAGGTCCGCGGCCCTGTCGATCAGCTCTGAGGCCGAGAGGAGATAGGGGATCGAATCCTGGTTGCCCGCCAGGTCGGCGCGCAGCGCGGCGGGCGTGAAGTCAATCCTGGCCAGCAGCTCGATCGCGCGCCGCAGGAGGCGGCCGATCATCGCCTGCATGTCCGCCGCGAGCCAATCGTTGACGATGATCTGGTGGCGCTCCCCGAGCACCCCTGCGAGGGCCGGGAACTCGACCAACGGCGCTGCCACCTGCCAGGCCTGCTCCATCGCCCTCGCGAGCCAGGCGGCCGTCTCCTCGACTGCGGAGGCGAGACGCTCGAGGTCGCGCCTGAGGCGGAAGATCTCCGCCGGCTCCGCTCCGCCCTCCATGAAGAGAACCCCGCTCTCGGCGGGAAGGCCGGGGACGTTGAGGTCCTCCGCCCCGGCCAGCGGATCGTGCAATGGCTCCTCCTCCGGCCGGAAGTCCCGCCAATGGCCGGCGAGGGCCTTGAGGATCCGCGACTCGGCCTCGAGGTCGACCGCCGCCTGCAGCGGCGCCTGCGAATAGAACTTCTCGTGCTCGCGATGAAACTCGGCGAGGTTTCCGATCAGGTCCAGAAGTTGAGGTGGGGGCTCCTGGTGCGCGCTCACGACCCCGCCATCGTTTCAGTCTCGACAACCCCAGGCAAGGGGGTCGCGGCTCACCGCCGACCGCCGGGCCGAACTCGATGGCCGCCCTGACCCGCCGCTGACCGCCGGAGGGATTGGTGTCGTTCGCCGGCGTGCCGCGGAGTCTGCACGTCGTGAGGCGCGACGAGTATCACCGCCAGCGACTGCCCGGCCAACGCCAGCGCCATCGTCGCGATGACGAGGCCGATCCGCCACCTCAACGCTCGGCTCCGGGAAGTGGAGCGCCTTTGAGGCGACGATCCGCGCAACTGAGATGACGGCGGCTCACGGCGAATTCCCCCCAATGGGCGGTTTGCCCTTGAAACTCGAGGGTAACCGAAGTAAGTTGCGCTGAGCACAAGTACCCAGTTTGGAGGGGCGAGCGGAGAGGCGGATTGTGGGTTCCTACACGTCCAGGCTTGTGATCAGCGTCGCCGGAGTGGTGGTGATCGCTGCCCTGATCGCCCTCTACGTCGCCAAGCTCCTCGAGAACCCGCCGACGGTCGAAGCGAACACCGCCGGGGCGGCGGCGCAGCTGACCCTGAAAACCGAGGCCGCGGTCGGGCCCCAGGGCGGCAACAAGAGCTGGGTCTCCTACCTGATCAAGAATCGCGAAGGGGAATGGGTGCACAGCACGATCTTCAAGGTGCCGGCGCACTCCCTGGTCCGCGTCACCGTGTATCAGTTCGACGGCGACAGCGGCCTCCGCAACCCGTTCCTATCCCAGGTTCACGGCACGGTCGGCGACAGGATGCGCGTCAACGGCAAGGTCATGGCCTCGATCGACCCCGAAGAAGCGTCGCACACCTTCGCGGTTCCGCAGATGGGCCTGATCGTCCCGCTCTTCGGCGTGCCCGAAGAAGCCCCGAACCAGTGCGAAGAAGGCCCCTGCACGCTTGACCAGGCCCACGAGACGATCACGTTCGTCTTCCGCACCGGCAAGCCGGGGCATTACCGCTGGCAGTGCTTCGTGCCCTGCGCCGCCGGCTTCCTCTACGGCTTCGGCGGACCGATGCAGACGATCGGCTACATGGACGGATTCCTCCAGGTGGTGTGAGACGAGACCCCGAGCGTGAACGAGCCGAACCATTTCCGCCGGATTGTGATCGCCTCGATCGTGCTCAGCGCGATCGCCACCCCGATCGTCGTCGCCGTGATCGCGCCGACGCTCCCCCCCGGCAAGGCGACCGACGCCTCCTCGGGGCAGGTCTTCGACAACACGGTGCTATTCGGCCTCGTCACCCCGATCGCGGCGACGATCGTCGTCTACTTCGCCTACAGCCTCATCTTCTTTCGCCATCGTGCGGAGGGGGCGCAGGAAGGAGTCGCGATCCAGGGCGACAGGCGTGTACAGGCGTGGTGGCTGGCGGTGACCTCGATCATCGTCATCTTCCTCGCGGCCTTCGGCACCGTCGAGCTCGCCGACGCCGGCTCGGGCGGCGGGCAGGGCCCGGATCCCGCCTTCAAGCCATCGGGCAAGGCGATGCCGGTGCAGGTGATCGCCCAGCAATGGGAGTTCACCTACCGCTATCCGACATACGGCGGGATCGAGACCCCTCACCTCGAGCTGCCGGTCGATCAGCAGATCGCACTGCACGTCACGTCCCTCGACGTGATCCATTCCTTCTGGGCGCCGAGACTGGGGGTCAAGGCCGACGCCAACCCCGGCGTCGACAACATCGCCTACTTCAAGCCGGAAGATGAACGGACGTTCGAAATCCGCTGCAACGAGCTCTGCGGCCTCTGGCACGGCTACATGTTCGACACCGGGCAGATCGTGAGCGAAGCGGCCTTCGAACGCTGGATCCACCACCAGCAGCGCGTTTTCGCGCCGGCGGCCAAAGTGCTGCCCCCGTATGAGAAACACTATTTCCCGGAACCCGAAAGGAGGGGCGGATGAACGAGACCGCGACGTCTGCGCCACTCTGGCGGCGCCTGATCGGCTTCAACCTCCTCTCCGGCATCGTCCTGTTGATCGTCGGCTTCTACGTCGGCTGGTGGCTCGGCCACCAGATCCACGCCGAAAGCCTCGACTTCATCGCCGACACGAACCAGAACGACATCGCGCTGATGTTCGGCTACCTGTTCGCGGTGATCGGCTTCCTGATCGGACTCGGCTTCGCCCGCTACCCGCTGACCAGGATCTTCGGCCGGCAACGCACCGTCTTCGAAAACGAGGAGGGCGGCGTGGGCCGCTACTTCGGGCTCTGCACCGACCACAAGGTCGTAGGCGTCCAGTACCTGCTCGGAATCGGCCTCTTCTTCTTCATCGCCGGCCTCAACGCGATGTTGATCCGGGCCGAGCTGCTGCGCCCCTCGCCCCAGCTGTTCAACGCCGGCAACTACCTGACGCTGGTCAGCCTCCACGGCACGATGATGATGGGAATGATGACCTCGGGAGTCCTCGGCCCGTTCGGAAACTACTTCGTGCCGCTGATGATCGGCTCGCGCCGGATGGCCTTCCCGCGGGTCGAGTCGCTGACCTTCTGGTTGCTGATGGCGGCCGGGGTGATCCTCTTCTCGACGATCTTCTTCGGCGGATTCCCGACGGGCTGGACGGGCTATGGGCCGCTCAATGTCCAGGCCAACTACGGGTTCGACTCCTACATCTTCTTCTTCGCGCTGGTCGGCATCTCGATGATGCTGCTCGGGCTGAACCTGATCACGACGATCGTCACCATGCGGGCGCCGGGTCTGACCTGGCGCCGGCTGCCGATCTTCTGCTGGGGCGCGCTCAGCACCTCGATCCTGATGGTGCTCGCCGCACCGGTCCTGATTGCCACGCTGCTGATGGTCGCGCTCGACCGCGGGCTCCAGACCTCGTTCTTCCTCCCGAGCGCCGGCGGCAGTCCCTATCTGTTCCAGAACCTCTTCTGGTTCTTCGGCCACCCGGAGGTGTACGTGCTCGCGCTGCCGGGGATGGGGATTCTGCTCGAGATCCTGCCCGTCTTCGCGCGGAAGCCGCTCTGGGGCTACAGGGTCGCCGTCGCCGGGTTGCTCGGGATCATGCTGCTCAGCTTCTTCGTCTGGCAGCACCACCTGTTCGTCAGCGG
>DATBHH010000129.1:0-18205 GCA_036557525.1 Solirubrobacterales bacterium
GTCGCCGAAAGCCTCGCCTCGGTTCTCGAACCCGGAGCCCGCGATCTCGAGCTCCGGGTTCTCTGACGAGCGGGCGGGCTAGTACGCGTATCCGGCCGAGCCCTGGCCGGTTTCGCTCGCAGGCGCCGCCGATTCGCCGCCGCCCCCGGTGCTCACCACGTGCCAGGTGAAGTGGTTGCCTTCGAAGGCATCCTGGAAGCCGTCGCCCGTGACTTCTTCGGGGCCCTCCTGCGTGAACGTGTACAGGAGCTTCCCGTCGAAGGTGACCTGGTGGGACCCGTCGGGACGCTTGACGACGCCCAGATGACCTTCGACCGAGCTGCCTTCGGGAGCGCCACCGTTGACCGTCACCGGTTCCCAGAAGGAGTTGCAGGCGCCGGTGCAGAGCGCCATGCCCGCTTCGGTCTCCTGATCGGAGGCGTAGAGCGCCTGGCCGCTGGAGTCGACGAGGACGTTGCCCGCCCCGCCGATTTCGGCGACCGAGACGGTGCCTCCGCCGCCCGAGGCGGCTGTCATCGAGTCGCCACCGCTGCTGCCGCCGCAGGCGGCGAGCGCGGCGGCGGCCGCAATCGCCGCGCCGAATGTGAATAGTTTCTTCATCGCTGATCTCCTCAGTCAGAGGTTGCCGTTCGCCCCTCAAGGACGCCCCGCCGCGGCGATTCCTTCCCGAGGAGTGAAAGGCGGCTGATGCGAGCGCCGCGCCGCCTCGACCCGGACCGCGTGGCCGAGCTCCTGCCGCGCCTGTACCGCGCCGCCCGCGCCTGGACACGCTCCCGCGAGGAGGCGGAGGACCTGGTCCAGGAAACGGCTGCCCGGGTCCTCGCCCGGCCCCGCATCCTGCGCGGCCAGGACGAGCTCGGCTACCTGCTGCGGGCGCTGCGCAACACCCTGATCAGCCAGAGCCGGGCCGAGAGCCGCCGGCCGGCGACGGTGCCGCTGATCGACGAGGCGATCACCGGGGCCCGCTCGAGCGAAGACCCGGCCGAGGCCGCCGAGATCCGTCAGGTCTACGCCGCGATCGGGGAGCTTCCCGACGAGTTCCGCGACGCGCTCGTCGCGGTCGACGTCGCCGGTCTCTCCTACGGCGAGGCGGCGAGGGCGTTGGGGCTCCCGGAGGGGACCGTCACCAGTCGTCTGTTCCGAGCCCGCGACCGGGTCGCCCGCCGCTTGGAGGGCGCCTCCGCCGGGGCCGGCGATCAGTAGCGAAGGGGGCCGTTCCCCTGCCAGGCGGCGAGCCTCAGCAGCTCGGCGTGCGAGGCCTGACCGATCAGGACGCAGGTGTGCCCGCCGCGCCGCCAGGTCACGGCCGGACGGCCCTCGAGGCTGAGCAACCTGTACTCGACTCCGCCGAGCGTCGACCGGCTTCCGCCCGAGGGTTTCGGCAGGCCCGAGCCGGAGACGATCACGTAGACGATCCGACGCGATCCCTTCGCGTAGAAGACCGCGGTCGCGTCCCGGCCGCCGACCTCCCCGTGGCGAACCCCGGTGGCCCGCCAGCCGTATGAGCGCAGCAGATCCGGAAACGCGACGCCCTCGACGCCGATCGCCAGCTCGGTGCGGCTGCCCCCGGCGGATGGCGGGGCGGGGCCGTTGGGCGGCAGTTCTGCGAAGCGCGCCGCGTCGGCGACGCTGGGGCCGGCGGGGCCCCCGGTCAGCGACACGAGAAGAACCGCGACGACCGCCGCGACCGCGGTGCCGAGGGCCAATCCCGGCGCGAGGCGCCGGCCGAGGCGCGGTCGGGCGGGCCGCGTCTCGCTCTGTCGATCGGCGCCGCCGCGGAGAGAATCCGGCACCGGGTCATCGGCCAGCAGGCTGGTTGCCGCCAGCGCCCGCCGCTGGCGCTCCAGGAGCTCCTGGAGCTCCGGCGACGCGGCGACGCGCGCCTCAACCGCAGGGCGACGCTCGGCGGGAAGCGTCCCGTCGGCGAGCGCGCTCAGCTCCGCCATATCCTCGCTGCTCAGGTCAGGTTCCATATCGCCCATCGTCTCGTTCATACCACCGGATCGCCCGATTTCCCCGCATACCCGGATCCCTTCCGCCTACCACCATCCACGATCCGCCCTGCCGGCAAGACGGGCCGCCAGGTAGGCGCCGAGCAGGGCGACGGTCGCTCCCTCGGCGATGCGGGAGACCAGGATCGCCGTCGGGTCGTAACCGGGCTCCATGAAGCCGAACAGCGGAGTCTGTTCGCTTATCGCCAGGAACACAAATGCCGTCGCGGCGAGTCCCACCCCGGCCAGCGCGAGCAGGCTCGGCGCCAGATACCCGAAGCGGCGCCCGAGCAGCCGTTCAACCGGCGCCAGCAGTCCCAGCCCGATCGCTGTCGCTGCGGCGAAGTTGAGGACGAACAGGGTCCCGATCGTCGGTATCGCCGAGTAGAGCTTCAGGTACTGCTGGAGGTGAACGGCGCCCACCGTCAGAACCGCAAGCGCGCCGAGAGCGCGGACAGCGAGCCAGGTGCGGCTGCGCCTGACGGCGACCGGTTGCTCCTCCTGGGTCTCATCGGGGGTTGGGAGCGCATCGGCTTCGCGCACGGCGTCCAGGAGCCGCGCGAGCCGGTCTCGATCGATGATCTCCATTACGCCTCCTTCGTAGTGGGTCACCGATCCAAGACGCCGGCGGACGCCGATTTCTTCCCGCGCTGGAATTTCCGTCGATCAGTCCTGCCGCGCCGCGGCAAGGGCTTCGCGAAAGTCGCTGAGGGTCTGGGGGCCACGCAGGGTCTGCACGATCCGGCCCTTGGCGTCGATCGCGACCGTGGCCGGCAGGCCGGTGAAGCCGTAGCGAGCGCCGTAGATCCCGTCCGGGTCGCTGAGCACCGGGAAGGTCCAGTGGTAGCTTCGGATGAAGGCGCGGGCGGAGTCGTCCCGGTCGGTGTAGTCGACGCCGACCAAACTCGCGCCCTTTGGCAGCGAGCGGCTCAGCTGCTCGAGTTCGGGCGCCTCATGTCGGCACGGGTCGCACCAGCTCGCCCAGAAGTTGATCAGGGCAGGCCCGCCGCGCAGATCGGCGAGCGTCACCTTCGGCGGCTGCAGGACCGAGGTCGGGAGCCCGGGGGCGGGCTTCCCCGCGGTGCCGCCCGAATTCGCGGTCAGGACCTCGACCGCGATCAGGACCGCGACCGCGGCGACGGCAAGCGTTGGCAGGAGGATGCGCCGCGACATCGGAGCTACTGCTGCTCGAGCAGTGGCACGTCATGAGCGATTTCGGAGGGGGCGAAGTTCGCCGGGTAGAGGGTCGTGATCTTGCCGTCGGCACCGATCCCGTAGACCAGGGCCGAGTGCTCGACGAGGTCGCGGCCCGCCTTCGAGGGGTGGGCGACGATGTTCCATTCCTTCCAGACGTGACCGAGTTCGGCCTGATTGCCGAGCAGATACTGCATCCGGCCGGTCATGCCGTGGGCGTGGAGGAAGGCGGCGACCGTCTTCGGATTGTCCCCGCGGGGGTCGGTCGAGACGGCGACGATCTGCAGCCGCTTCGCCTTCGGTCCGAGCAGCGCCTGGGCCGTCCTCAGATGGCTGACGATCAGCGGGCAGACGTCCGGGCAGTGGGTGTATATGAAGGTCACCAGCACCGCCTTGCCGTGGAATTCGCGCAGGTTGACTGGTTCGCCGAGCGAGTTGTCGAGCTCGAGCGGCGCCGCAGGTTTCGGCGGCGATGCTTCGGCTCCGGCGAACTTGCCGTGGCCGTTCGTCGCATCGGCGCCGCCGCCGGTCGAGTCCGAGCCGCCGCCGCAGCCGCCGACGACCAGCACGGCGAAGGCGAAGAGGAGAGTCGGCAGGAGCCGCCTATGCAGGTTGGTCTTCTTGCAGTTCATCCGTGAGCGGACGAGCCAGGCCCACGGAGGATACGGGGCGCGTGCGGTCGGGGTTCAGGCCGCGACTTAGGATGGAGGCCGATGGCGGACCTGGGGGAGAAGCTCCGGCCGGCGATCGAGCCGCTGCTCGATCCCGGCGAGGAGCTCCGCGGGGTCTGCGTCGGCGCCGAAAGCGGGATGTTCAAGGGCCGCCAGGTCGCGATCGCGACGACCGACCGGCGCCTGATCGTGCAGGGCGTCAGCCGCAGGTTCGCCGCCGACGGTGACCCGCTGCTGCTGACTCCGGATCGGATTTCCGAGGTCTCGGTCGACGGCGCCGGCGGCGGCTGGATCGACGTCGGGCCGGCGATCCTCGATGCCACCGCGGTCACCCTCAGGCTTCGCACGGCCGACGGCGAGAAGCTCAAGGTCAACATGATGAAGGCGACCGGGCCGCTCGGCGGCCTCGGCGGAGGCGAGGCCCAGCGCGAGGGGTTGGAGGCGCTCGCGGCCTGGTTCAGTGAGAACGCCCAATAGCGCTCGGGGTCGAGATCAGGCAGTTGTCGGAGTCCTTCATCGCGACCGGATGGGTGTTCGGGAAGGCCTCCAGCAGCGCGTCGGCGATCAGCCGCCCGCGTTCGGCGTAGCCGTGCGAGGTGAAGTGGATCCCGTCCGGGATGTACCAGTCGTCGTGGACCGCCGAGGCCCAGTCGTAGACCCGCATGTAGGGGTAGTGGTCGCAGGCTTCGCGCAGGGCTCTGTCCCAGTCGCGCATGTTCGACTCGGCGTACGGGCCGGTCGTCTCGAGCGTCTTGGTGTTGACCCAGAGGGTGGGTTCCTCGCCGATCGTCTCCATCATGCTCCGGATTCGGTCGTCGTAGCCGAACGTTGAGCCGGCGGCGACGTTGGCCGCCTCGTTCGTCCCCATCGCGATCACCCAGCATCCCCTGAAGCCCTGGTTCTTCCAGGCTTCGGCCGCTTCCTGCGCATTTGGCTGACCTTCGTAGTTCTCGTAGATCGAGCGCGCGCCGGAGACGTCGAGGTGAGAGGTCCTCACCCCGACCCTCGCGTACTGGGCGGCGATCAGCTTGCTCGGCGGGTTGTATTCGGGGTCGACCAGGCCCTCCGAGGTCGAGTCGCCGATGTGGACCACCGCCTTGCACCTCGTCGCCAGCGGCGCCCTCGGCGTGCGTTTGGCGGTTACCGTTTCCTGGACCGTCGAGGACCCGATCGCCCGGTCGTCACTGGTGCCGACCCCGGCGAGCCCGGCCAGCGCGATCGCGAAGACGAGCGTGCAGGCGGTCGCCAGCGCCCATCCGCGGCGCGTGACGCTCTCGCGCCGGATCCGCCCGGCCCGCACCTGGCGGTAGAGGCGTCCGAGCGCCCCGTGCCGGATCGGGTTCTCGACGAAGCGCCAGGAGAGGTCGGCGATCGCGAACGTCGCCGCGACCTGCGCCGCGGCGCGCAGCACTTCGACCGAGTGGGCGCCTTCGGGAGTGGTGAGGACGATGATCGGCATGTGCCAGAGGTAGATCCCGTAGGAGCGCTCGCCGATCCAGCGCATCGGGCGGCAGCCGACGAGGTTCCCGATCCGGGCCGCGGGGTGGGTCAGGGCGGCGACCGCGAGGACGGTGGCGATCGAGAGCACGGCGAATCCGCCGCGGTATAGGAAGGGCGAAAATTCGCCGACCCGCCAGAGCATCACCCCGATCGCGACCAGGCCGAGCACCCCGGCCCCGTCGATCAGGTTGCGGGCGCCGGCCGCGATGTTCGCCCGCAGGCGGCGGCTCGGCCAGACCATCGCCAGCGCGGCGCCGGCCAGCAGCTCGAAGGCGCGGGTGTCGGTCCCGTAGTAGACCCGCGACGGGTCGATCGAGGGGTGGTAGAGGACCGCCATCAGGATCAGCGAGCCGATCGCCGCCAGCACCGTCACTCCGGCCAGCCGCGGGCGAACCCCGCCGGCGTCCGGCGACTCGCGGACGAACCTCGTCCCGAGCATCACCAGGAACGGCCAGAAAATGTAGAACTGCTCCTCGATCGAGAGCGACCAGATGTGGTCGAGCGGCGACCGCTGGAAGCGTTCGAAGTACGACGCCTTGTGGAAGATCAGCCACCAGTTGTTGAAGTAGAAGGCCGAGCTGATCGTTTCCATCCGGAAGCTCGGCGGCTGGTGCGGGCCGATCAGCGTCACCCAGGCGAGGACGACGATCAGGACGACGAACAGCGCCGGCAGCAGGCGCCGTGCGCGGCCGAGCCAGAAGGCCTTCAGCCTCACCCCGCCGCGGCTGACCTGGTTGAGGAGGATGTCGGTGATCAGGTAGCCGCTGAGGGTGAAGAACACTCCGACGCCGAGCAGCCCGCCTTCGGCCCAGGGGAAGCCGAGGTGGTAGGCGATGACGGCGATGACGGCGATCGCCCGCAGGCCGTCGAGCCCCGGCATGTAGCGGCGGCGTTCCTCGACTGGCCTAGGCACCGGTCCTCCTCATCCGAGCATTTCCGATGCGAGCCGCGCGATGAGCCCGATCTCGACCAGTTCGGCCTGCCGGGCCTGGAAGCGCGACACCATCTCGAGTTCCGGCCGGGGCCTCTTTTCCTGTCTTGCCGGCGAGGAGCCCTGCGTCGCTTCGCCCGCCAGGCAACCGAGGATCCCCTGGGCGATCAGCTGCGCCCGCAGGTCCGCCCCTTCGGGGTCGGGGTGCAGCTCGTCGGCCATCATCTCCGGGTGCGCGGCGACCGCACCGGCCCAGTCGGGCGTCTGGGTCCCCGGCCGCGAGGCCGCGAATTCGTGTACGACCCGGTTCTTGCCGGTGTTGTCGACCCCGTTCACGGTGTACCCGTGGATCGTGGGCACCACCATGCAGCGGTCGCCGATCACTTCGGTGACCTTCTTCAGGTTCCCGGCGAGGATCTGGGGATAGGCGGGATTGTCGTTGGTACCGGCGTCGAAGACGATCACCGACTGCGAGGGGTCATAGCTTTCTTCGAACAATTCGTAGATCTGGTAGCTGTTGGAGCCGCCGACGGCGTTCACCGTGATCGGCACGCTCGGGAGGTAGCGCTGAAGGTAGGGGGATGTCAGTTCCTCGAGACTGTCGCCGACGACGAGAACGCCGCCGTTGCCGCTCGCGGACGCGGACGGAGCGAACGCGGCGACCGCCAGCATCGCCGATACCATCGCGAGCAGCACGGTCCAGCGCATCGAGGACTTTTTACACTACGTCGATGAGGGGGAGCCGGGCAGTAGCGGTCGCCTGCACGGCTCTGGGCGTGGGATTGACGCTTTTCGGGTGCGGGGGCGGCGGCGGCTCCGGCGAGCGCGAGGCGACCGTGCGCGCCGGCCCGAGCGCAGCGGGCGGGGCCTCTGCGGCTGCCACGCAGGCATGCGGAGCGCACCTGACGCGGTTCATCCGCTCGCTCGACGGCCTCCGCGACCAGCTCGCGGTCGGCCTCACCTATGACCAGTACCTCGAGAACGTCAGGAGGCTCCAGCGGGCGTACCGTCAGATTCCCGTCGCCGCGGAATCGGTGCGGTGCGTGGTCGGCGCCGGCGTGCCTGCCGAGCGGGCACTGAACCAGCACATCGAGGCCGCCGACGCCTGGGGCGACTGCCTCGCCGAATCGTGTGAGCTCTCCTCGGTCGAACCGGAGATCAAGCGGAGGTGGGCGCGAGCGTCGGTCCTGATCACCGACGCCCAGGAAGGACGGGCGCGCTAGCCGGCCGCTACTCCTTCGGCGCGTAGCGGTGGTGGAGCATCAGCGCGTTGCCGTCGGGGTCGCGGAACATCGCCATGAAGCAGACGCCGCTGTCGATGATGTCGTCGGAGAACTCGACACCCTTCGATTCGAGCTCGGCGCGCGATGCCTCGACGTCCTCGACCTGGAGGGCGATCGGGACGCTGTTCGGCTGGAACGCGATCCCGATCCGCTCGCCGAGGACGAGGGCGATCGTGACCGTGCCGGTCTCGAACTCCGCCCCCATCGCGTCGGCGTCGCTCTTCCCCCAGACCTTCGAGCGCTCGAGCCCGAGGACGTCGGCGTAGAACTCGATCCCCCTCCCGAGATCCCGGGTCGGCAGCGAAACGAAGTCGACCCCGGTGACGAGGGATGTGGTCGTGGTCATGGTGCGAATGTAGCATCGCGCCAGTGGAGCTCGGCGGCGACACCAAGGCTGTCCTCCTCGCCGCCGCGGCGATGTTCCTCTGGGCACTTCTGCTCGGGGTCGTGAAGTACCGCCAGACACTCGCCTCCGGGGAGGCCCAGGCTCATCCCTACACGGACATCGGCCATCGCGCCGCCCTCCTCTACAGCTTCGCCCTGCTGCTCATCGCCAGCTTCGTCGAGCTGAGCGGCTGGGGGACCGTGATCAACCTGCTCGCCGCGACGGCGATGTCGACCTTCTTCTTCGGGTCGGTCGCCGGCTACACCTACCACGGCCTGCGCCGCGACACCGATAACCAGTTTCGCGAGCCGGGCGCGGCGATCCGCGGCTACATGGTCGTCCTGATCGCAGCCGAGATCGGCGGCTGGCTGGTGCTGGTCGCCGGATTCCTCGACGGGCAGGTGTTCTGAGCGAGGCCGCGCCCGGCCTGTACACGCGGGCGAGGGGCCGGACGCGAACTTCGGACCGCTGTACAACCGGCCCCGGCCCGCCCGGGGCGAACATTTCTGCATGGAGAATCCGCTGCGACAGATCGTCGCCTTCGGCGGAGGCGGCTTCTCGATGGAGTCGGGCAACCCGCTGCTCGACGAGTACGTGCTCGCGCTCAGCCGATCGGACCGACCGCGGGTCTGCTTCCTGCCGTCGGCCAGCGGCGACGCCGATCACTACATCGTTCGCTTCTACCGGGCCTTTCCCGCCGGGCGCTGCGACCCGACCCACATCTCCCTGTTCCGACGCGAGCAGGGGCCGCAGGACCTGCGCGGCCACCTGCTCTCGCAGGACCTGATCTACGTCGGCGGCGGCAGCGTCGTCAGCCTGCTCGGGGTCTGGAGGGCACACGGCCTCGACTCGATCCTGCGCGAGGCCTGGGAGGCCGGCGTCGTCCTCTGCGGCCTCTCGGCCGGGTCGCTCTGCTGGTTCGCGGAATCGGTGACCGGCTTTCACGGCGCTCCGCGCCTGGTCGAGGGGCTCGGCCTGCTGCCGTTCTCCAACTGCGTTCACTACGAGCCCGACTCCTCGCGGCGCCTCGCCTATCACGAGTTCCTGAGGGACGGGATGCGACCGGGGTACGCGACCGAGGACGGCGCCGCCCTTCACTTCGTCGGCACCGAGCTGGCCCGGGCGGTCGCCTCGCGGCCCGAGGCGCGCGGGTTCCGGCTCGGCGTCGAGGGCGGGCGGGTGGTCGAGACGAGCATCGCGACCCTCTACCTCGGCGACGGCACCGCAGCCGCCGCTGCGGCGGCCGAGGCGAAGTCGACCGCGGTCGCCGCCTAGGGGCCGGCGGTGACGACCCGGATCCTCACCCTCGGCGGCCATGAGTTCTCCTCCCGGCCTCCCGACCGCGCCGTCTGCGAGCTGATCCTGCGTCTCGCGACCGAACGCGCGGGCCGGCGGCCGCGGATCTGCATCCTGCCGACCGCGAGCGGCGACACCGCGGAGCAGATCGCCGGCTTCTACGGCGCCTTCGGCGAGCGCCCGTGCGATCCGTCCGACGTCTCCCTCTTCCGCCTCGGCAGGCGTCCGATGGAGCTGCGCGACCACCTGCTCAAGCAGGACCTGATCTACGTCGGCGGCGGCAGCCTCGTCAACCTGCTCGCGGTCTGGGGGGCGCACGAACTGGAGACGATCCTCAGCCTCGCCTGGCGGCAGGGGATCGTCCTCGCCGGGCAGAGCGCCGGCGCGATGTGCTGGTTCGAGGCCGGGATCACGACGTCGTCGGGGCGGCCGCGGCCCGGGTCCGGCCTCGGGCTTCTCGGCGGCAGCCTCTGCGTCCACTACAGCAACGAGCCCGAGCGCCGTGCCGCATACCTCGATGCCGTCGGGGACGGGATGCCGAGCGGGTATGGCCTCGACGACTACGCGGGGCTGATCTGGGAAGGCGAGAGCCGGCCGGCGGCGGTGACCGCTCGCCGCGGCGCCCGCGCCTACCGCGTTGCCGCCTCCGACGGCGGCGTGGTCGAGTCGCCGCTCCCGGCCCGCTTCCTGCCGGCGCCGGCGCCGGCGGCGCTGCGTGAGGACATCGCCGAGTTCCGCCGCGTCAAGCGGATGCGGCAGGGAGCGGGCTGGCTGGGGTAGCGATCGCGACCGAACCCGGCGGGGCCTCTGTCCGTAGACAGGGGAGAGCCGAACTTCTACCCCGAGGAGGGGCATGCTCCCGCACCCGATACATCGCCCTCGCAACCTGATCCTCTTCTCGCTCGCCTTGCTCGCCGCGCTCTGCGCCCTGGCGCTGGTCCGCGCCCCGGCCGGCCGGGCGGTCGAATACCCGTATCCCTATCCGGAAGAACCGAATCCGAACCCCAATCCCTCGCCGACACCCTCCCCGTCTCCGACGCCGCAGCCGCCCGCCGGCGAAGGCAGCGCCACGATGCGCGTGGTCAAGCAGGCCCAGAACAGGCAGCTCGGCCACAAGGTTCTGACCAACATGCGCGGCCGCACCCTCTACAGCCTCAGCGTCGAGAGGAAAGGCAGGTTCGTCTGCGACGTGAGCGCCTGCCTCACGCTCTGGAAGCCGCTGACGGTGCCCGCGGGTGTGACGCCGCTCGGGCCCGTCCAGCTGGGGACGATCGTCCGCCCCGACGGCCGCACCCAGGTCACCTATCGCGGTCTCCCCCTCTACCGGTTCACCGGGGACACCAGGCCCGGCGAGGCAAGCGGCGAGGGGTTCCGGGACGTCGGCGTCTGGCACGCCGCCGGGGGCAAACGCTGACCCGTATCCGCCCCTAGCCCCCGGCGGCGGGCGGCGCGGTCGGGTCCGTGTCGCCCTCGCCCGGCGCCTCGCGGGCGATGTAGTCCTCGGCCAGCAGGAGGTTCTCCTTCGAGCGCTCGACGACGTTGAGCAGGTCCTGCATCAGGGCGACCTCCTCGACCTGCTCTTTGACGAACCACTGCATGAACTGCTCCGCCCGGTAGTCCCTGACCTCGCGGGCGAGCTCGAACAGCGCGTAGATCTCCTCGCCGACCCGCCGCTCCTGCTCGAGTGCCATCTTCACCGGCGCCACCCCGTCGGTGTATTTCGTCTCCTGCGACTTGATGTCGGGGATCTGCACCTCCTCGTCGACGTCGAGCAGGTGCTGGATCATCATCATCGCGTGCTCGCGCTCCTCGAGCGCCTGCCGGTAGAAGAACTGGGCCAGCCGGGGGAGCGTCTCGCCGTCGTAGTAGACGGCCGCGCCGACGTACTGCTGGGAGGCCGCGAACTCGTTCGCGATCTGCTCGTTGAGTGCGGCGGCGAAGCCTTTCCTTTTTTTGGCCAATTCCGGCTCCTTGCTCGAGCGTGGGCGGGTGCGCGACCCAACGTAACCGAAACGCCGAATTCGGCTCGCCGAATCCCGCCGCCCAACGATTCGGCCGCGATGGCAACCGAGCGCCCGTTGGCAGACCGCCCCGAGGTGGGCGCGCCCCGCCTCGCGGCGCTCGCCGCGCGACGCCTGGCGCACCTGCCGCGGCGGCTGCTCGAGGCCGCCTTCGACTGCGCCCGAGACGCCTTCAACCCCGGCGACATGGAGGCCGTGTTTGCGCTCTTCGACGAGCGGGTGGAGTACGTTCCTCCGCCGCCTCTGCACGACGGGCCGCCTCCGCGGCGGAGACGGGGAGCTGTCCTATGACTCCTGCAGACGACCGAGCTGGTCGCCGGCCGAGTCCTGCGGCAGGTGAACGAATCGACCTGACGGGGGCCGCTTCAGCCGTCCCAGCGGAAGCCGGTCTCGGCCAGCTGCGGGTCGAGCGGGCTGGTCGGCAGGCCCGGGGGAGGGTCGGCTTCGTTGTAGGGGCGCGGCGCGGTGTCGTTCGGGGTGTCGGGGTGGAAGAGGGAGGCGAGGACCTGGATCTGGCCGCGGCCGACGCCGAGCTCCCACTGGCCGCCGCCGTAGGCCCCGATGCCGTTCTCGGCGCAGTAGTCGTAGCTGTCGCAGAGGTCGCGCAGGCCGCCGATCCGCGAGGGCTTGATGTTGACCATCTTCGGCGGCCACGGCCGCGACTCGATGTCCTCGATCGAGTGGATCGGCGCGTCCCAGGTGACCCGATCGTGGGCCGGCTCGAGGATCGGCCTGGTCTCGTCGGTGACGTCGGGGTCCTCGAACCACGCCTCGGGGAAGGCCTCGATCAGCTTCGCGTAGAGCTCGGGGTCGGTCTCGACGTCGACCGGGGTCCCTTTGTAGAAGCCCTTGAGGTCGAGCGAGTCGACCGCTCCGGTTGCGACCAGCTCGGCGATCAGGTCGTCGTCCCAGTCGTTGGTCGGGTCGAGCTTGAAGCGGAGGGTCGGGTAGGGGTCGAGCTTGCGCCGCAGCGTCTCGATCGTCGACGGCTTCCCTTGGCCGGGCGAGAGGCGCATCGAGCAGACGAAGTTGACCGGCTGCGGGTCGCGGCCGAGGGCCTCGGCGATCCCGATCCTCCCCTGCCGCAGCGCCAGGTCGAGTGCCGCCGCCTCGAATGCGTAGCGGCGATAACGGCGCGACACCTCGCGCCCGGGCTCCTGCGGGAAGGTGTCGACGCTCCCCATGAACTCGCAGAATTCGCCAAGGGTCGCGTGCCCGGTGAGGTCGAGATAGGCGCCCGCGTCGCGGAGGGCGATGTGTTCGAGCGGTTCGTAGACGACGTCCTCGCCGAGCCCCTCCTCACCGGCGCCCTTGAGGTGGATCACGGTCGTGAGCCGTTCGAATTCGCCGGCCTTGAAGTCGAGTCCCTCGAGCTCGTAGCCGTCGACCTCCAGCGGCAGGTCGGCGAGCGCGTCGAAGGTGGCCATCGCGGGGAACCCTAACGGGCGACGCGCAGCGTCCTCAGCTCGCGGTCGCTGCTGCCGCGGACGTAACCGCCGTGGGCGACGCTCTCCCTGATGTAGTCGAGCGTCTCGCGAGTCAGCCGCTCGCCGGGCAGGACGTTCGGGATCCCGGGCGGGTAGGCGGCGAGCGACTCGGCGGCGATCCGTCCCGCCGCCTTGTCGAAGGGCACGACCTCCTGCGGGCCGAGGAAAGCCTCGCGGGGGGTCAGCTCGAGGTCGCCCCAGGGCGGCGGCGGCGCGAGCAGGTTCTGGGGCTCGATGTCCTCGGTCGCGAGCCGGCCGACGGCGGCTCGCATCGCCGCCACCAGTCGTTCCCTCGCCGCGGCCGCCGGCTCCGCGAGGCCGAAGATCGCGACGACGACGTTCTCGGAGTGGAGCTCGAGATCGACCCCCTCGCTCTCGTAGGCGGTCTTCGCCAGCCGGTAGCCGCTGGTGCCGGTGGCGCGGACGTCGATCGCGACCCGTAGCGGGTCCCAGCCGGCGATGCTCGAGCGCCCGGTCAGCTCGTCGCCGAGGACCGCGAGCCCCGGGATCTGCTCGATCTCCTCCTTCGTCCTCGCCAGCTCGGTGAGGGTCTGGTCGAGTCGCTCGCGCCCGTGGACCGAGGCGAGCCGGCGGGCGGCGTCGAGCGAGCCGGACAGGAGCGCGCTGGGGCTGGTCGACTCAACCAGGCTGACGCAGCGGTCGACCACCGGCGGGTCGAGCCGGTCGCCGCCGCCGAGGTGGAGCATCGCCGCCTGGGTCAGGCTGCCGACGATCTTGTGGGTCGAGGAGATCACGAGGTCGGCGCCGCAGCTGAGGGCGTCCGGCGGCAGGTCGGGATGGAAGTGGAGGTGGGCCCCCCAGGCCTCGTCGACGACCAGCGGCAGGCCGCGCTCGTGGGCGGCGGCGGCGAGCCCGGCGATGTCGGCGCAGGCGCCGAAGTAGGTCGGCGAGACGGTCATCGCCGCGACCGCCTCGGGGGCGGCGTCGAGTGCGGCGGCGAGCGCGCCGGGCGTAAGGCAATGGGCGATTCCGAGGTCCGGGTCGAGTTCCGGCGCGACGAAGGCGGGCCGCAGGCCGCTCATCACCATCCCGTCGATAACCGACGAGTGGACGTTGCGCTGGACGACGACGTGGTCGCCCGTGTGGGCGAGGCCGAGGCAGGCGGCGTGGTTCCCCTGGGAGGCGCCGTTGATGAGGAACCAGGTGCGGCGCGCGCCCCAGGCCTCGGCGGCGAGGATCTGCGACTGCTGGAACGGAGTCGGTTCCGGTCCGATGTCGACCCCCTCGGTGACCGAGGGGACGTCGTTGCGGAGCCCGACGTCGCCGACCAGCTCGCGCATCGCGGGGTCGGCGCCGGCTCCGCCCTTGTGGCCCGGCACCTGGTAGCGCCCGGGGTCGCGCTCCGCGTAGGCGAGCAGAGCGTCGACGTAGGGCGTCGAGTCCTGACCGGAGGCGGCCATTGGTGGAGACTAGTGACGAATGAAGCACACGCCATACGGCTACTGGCTCGAGGAGGCCGGCGAGTGCGTCGCCGCGCCGCCGCTCGCCGGCGTCGTCGGCGCCGACGTCGCCGTCGTCGGCGGCGGCTACACCGGGATGTGGGCCGCCTGGCACCTGAAGGCGCTCGAGCCCGCCGCCCGGGTGGTCCTGCTCGAGGGCTCGACCTGCGGCCGCGGGCCGAGCGGGCGCAACGGCGGCTTCTGCAACGTGATGTGGTTCTCGCTCCAGAACATGCGCGAGCGCTGGGGCGATGCCGCCGCCGTCGCGGTCGCCGAGGCCTCGCGCGAGGCGGTCGCCGCGGTCGGGGAGTTCTGCGAGAGCCAGGGCGTCGACGCCTGGTATCGCCGCGGCGGTTACCTCCAGGTCTCGACCGCCCCCGCCCAGGACGGGGTCTGGAGCGAGACCGTCGACGCCTGCCGCGAGCTCGGGATCAAGGGCGTGGTCGAGGCGCTCGATGCCGAGGGCGTCGCCGGCCACTGCCGCTCGCCGGCCTTTCGCGGCGGCGCCTTCTACGAGGACTCGGCGACGGTGCAGCCGGCGCGCCTCGCGCATGGGCTGCGCGACCGCCTCGGCGCGGCCGGCGTCGAGCTCCACGAGGCCTCGGCGGTCAGATCGCTCCGCGCCGCCGCCGACGGCGTCGAGGCGCGCACCGACGGCGGTACGGTCCGGGCCGGCGCCGCGGTGATCGCGATCGGCGCCGCCGCCGCCGGCCGCCGCGGCCCCCTCCACAACCGGCTCACGGTCACCTCCTCCCACATCGTCCTCACCGAGCCGGTGCCGGACCTGCTCGAGGAGGTCGGCTGGACCGGCGGCGAGTGCATCACCGACTGCCGGACGATGCTCCACTACTTCCGCACCACCCCGGACGGACGGATCGCGTTCGGCCTCGGCGGCGGCCAGATCTCGTTCAACGGTGCCCTCAACGGCCGGGTCGAGGTCGACCCGGACGTCGTCGCGATGGCCGAGGAGCGGCTGCGGGCCTACTTCCCGGGCCTCGAGGGGCGGAGGGTCACCCACGCCTGGGGCGGGCCGATCGACGTCGCGCCGACCCACCTGCCGATGGTGATGCCGCTGCGCGGCGGCCGCGCCTTCGTCGCCGCCGGCTACACCGGCAACGGCGTCGGGCCCTCGAACATGGTCGGCCGGACGATGGCCTCGCTCGCCCTCGACCGCAGCGACGACCACTCCCGTCTTGCGATCGTCGACCCCTCACCCCGGCGCGTCCCCCCCGAGCCCCTCCACTGGATCGGCGGCAGCCTGATCCGCCGCGGGATCATGAGCAAGGAGAACGCCGAGGCCAACGGCCACGACGCCAACCCCGCCGCCGCCGCGCTCGCCAAGATCCCCGAGCTGATCGGCTTCCACATCGGCCGCTAAAGGACCTGTCTCGCAGCAAGCGCTTTGCAAACCTGCCCGACGCGGTTAGGGTGTGCAGGTTTCCGAACTGGTGAGGAGGGCCCGTGCAAAAGGTCAACCTGGGTTTCGCTTTCGCCGCGGCTCTGATCGCCGGAGCATTGGTAGCTGGTTGCGGCAGCAGCTCGTCGACCGAAACGACGGCTGCACTCAGCAAAGCCGAATTTCTTGTCGAGGGGAACGCGGTCTGCGTCAAGGGAGAAAAGGCGCAGGAAGCCGAAGTCAACGCCTACGTCAAGAAACATGGCCTCGAAAACAAGAAACCCAGCACAGCGCAGGCAGCGGAAATGGTCGAAACCATCTTCGCCCCCAACATCCAGGGTCAGATCGACGGGGTCAAGGCGCTGACTCCGCCGAGCAGCCTGGAAAACCAGGTGGAGACGGCGATCGAACTATCCGAAGAAGCGCTGGAAAAGGTCGAAGCCGACCCGAGCCTGATCTTCAGCAACCAGGAATCTCCCTTTGCGGAAGCCGGTAAGGAACTCCACTCGCTGGGCCTCACGAAATGCGCACCGAGTAGCTGAGCGTCCGGGGAGCCCGGCCCGCAATCGAGCGTTGAGGTGAGCGATCCCGTCAATAGTGGAGGGAATCCACGGCCAGGTGCCGGTCGCCGGCTCCGCGAGCTCCCCCTTCGCTACAAGCTGTGGCATTCGGTCCCCCTGTTGATGCCGCTCGGTCTCCTGCTCGTCCTCCTCGGAAGCGGTGGAACCCGTGCCGCAGGGTTCCTGCTCATAGCTATCGCGGTGATCGACTTTGCTCTGGTGTTTCCCGCTGTGGCGGCGCGAGCGGCGAAGGCTCATCGGACTCAGAAAGACTGAGACCACGGCGCCATTTCTGGTCTGAGGCATCCCCGGGTGACCCACCCGGCTCTTGCGTGGCCGGGCGTAGCACGCCTCGGGTCATGGGTGGCTAGCGCCTGCGGGGTGCCAGCCGGAGGATGGCAGCCGAGCAAAGGCCGACCAAAGCGACACCTAGCGCCGAGAAAATCGCGTTGCCGTGGCCTGGGGATACAACGGGAGCAAGGGCATAACTGATTCCAATGAAGATCCCATACAGAAGAGCCGCAATCGCCATCCAGCGCCAGACCCCGTGCATGTGGGACTAATCGGCAACCGATGCGATATTCCTGACACGGGTTCTCGTCGCCCGATCACCGACCCGCCCGGAGATCGTTGTGGGCACGAGGTGAGCCGCCGGCCGTCAGGCGGTGCTCCTCACTCACCAGCGACTGGTGACGACCTTTTTTCGTGTGTAGAAGTCGACGGCGTCGGTGCCGTTGGCGTGGAGGTCGCCGTCCATCGAGTCCTTCCAGCCCGAGAACGGGAACCATGCGACTGGTGCGGGGACGCCGATGTTGACGCCGAGCATTCCGGCCTCGGCGCCGTAGCGGTAGGCGCGGGCGGCCTCGCCCGAGGAGGTGAAGATCGCGCCGGCGTTGCCGTAGCGCGATCCGTTGAGGAACTCGAGCGCGGCGTCGAGGTCGGGCGCGTCCACCACGGTCAGCAGCGGACCGAAGAGCTCGTCGCGGGCGAGCTCGGACTCGGCCTGGGCGACGGCGATCGTCGGCCCGAGCATCGTTCCCGCCGGGCCGGCGTCGCTGCGGCCGTCGAGCAGCAGCTCGGCGTCATCGCCTTCGGCGCGCTCGATCGCCGCCGCGACTCGATCGCGGGCGTCGGCGGAGACCATCGGGCAGACATCGGTCGCCGGGTCCTCGCCGGCTCCGAGGTTGAGCGCGGACGCGGCGGCGACGAGCGCCCGCCGGACCTCGGCTCGACGCGCCTCGTCGCCGACGACGACGCAGACCGAGCCGGCGAGGCAGCGCTGGCCGGCGGCGCCGAACGCGGAGCCCATGACCGCCGGCATCGCCTGCTCGAGGTCGGCGTCCGGCATCACGACCAGCGAGTTCTTCGCGCCCCCGAGCGCCTGCACGCGCTTCCCGTTCGCGGCCGCGCTCTCGGCGATGAACCGCGCCGTCTCGGCGCGGCCGACGAAGGAGACGGCGTCGATCGCCGGCTCCTCGAGGATCGCGCTCACCGCGTCGCGGCCGCCGTGGACGAGGTTGACGACCCCGTCGGGGATCGAGTCGATCGAGTCGACGATCTCGGCGATCAGGGCGCCCGGCCGCGGGTCCTGCTCGGAGGGCTTGAGGATGAAGGCGTTGCCGCAGGCGATCGCGAAGGGCAGGAACCAGAGCGGGATCATCGCCGGGAAGTTGAACGGGGTGATCGCGGCGACGACGCCGACCGGCTGGCGGACGAGCTCGACGTCGACGCCGGCGGCGACGCCCTCGAGCGTCTCGCCCTTCAGCAGGTGGGGGATCGCGGCCGCCGACTCGACCGACTCGATCCCGCGGCCGACCTCGCCGTCGGCGTCGGCCAGGGTCTTGCCCATGTCGGCGGTGACCAGCGCCGTCAGCTCCTCGCGGCGAGCGAGCAGGCCGTCCCGCAGCGCCAGGACCGCCCGCGCCCGCTGCTGCGGCGGCACCGCCCGCCAGCCGGGCTGCGCCGCGCGCGCGGCCTCGGCCGCCGCCCGGACCTCGGCGCCGCCGCTCAGCGGCACCAGCGCCGCGACC
>DATBHH010000130.1:0-4414 GCA_036557525.1 Solirubrobacterales bacterium
CCCCAACGGCGCCGTCGCTGCGGCGTCGTGGGGAGGAGGCGGGTGTGTCTCGCGACCTCCGGCGTGCTCCGGTCCGCGAAGCGGAGAACCCAGCGGGGAGGGAGGCGCACCCGCCTCCCTCTCAGACGGCTTGAGTCACCCGCCTGCGCTCGTGGCGAATTTGGCGCAGGTAGGGGTGGAAGTCCACCTCGATCGTGTGACGCCTGGAGGCGACGAAGCGCTTTCTCATCCGCACATCGTGGTCTGAGATCTCGGCCCGCATCTCGGCCGCGGGCGGCAGCTGTGCGCCTCCGCGGAGGAGGTCGGCGACCCATTCCGACTGCGCCTCGGCGATCGGCATGATCGGCCCCAGCGGCTGGACGAACCCGATGAAGTAGAGGCCCGGGTTCTCGACCGAGACGACCCGCCGGTAGAGGGGCATCCGGTTGTCCCTGGCCTCGAAGACCGCTGCGGGCAGGAACGGGAATGTGATCCGGTAACCGGTGCAGTAGACGACGAGGTCGATCTCCTCCTCGCTGCCGTCGACGAAGCGGACGGTGCGGTCGCCGGCGAAGCGCTCGATGTTCGGCTTGACGGCGATGTCGCCGTGACCGAGCCGCGGGAGCAGCTCCGAGGAGACGGTCGGATGAGCCTCCAGCAGCTTGTGGTCGGGCTTCGGGAGGCCGTAGTCGGTGACGTCGCCGACCGCCATGTTGAGCATCCGCGACATCACCACCCGCCGCATCGAGAGCGGCAGCCTGGTCGTCCACGCGGGAGAGACTTCGTCGATCGGCTTGCCGCCGAGGAACTTTGGCAGGACGTAGGCCCCGCGGCGCATCGCGAGGAATGTCGCGTCGGCGATGCGCGACGACTCAACGGCGACGTCCACCGCCGAGTTGCCGATCCCGAGGACGAGGACGCGCTTGCCGACGAGGATGTCCGGCTCCCGGTAGTGGTGGACGTGGATCTGCTTGCCGGCGAACTCGTCGGCGCCCGGGAAAGGGGGCTCCGGCCAGCGCGGGTCCCAGTGGTGGCCGTTGGCGACCATCACGGCGCGGTAGCGACGGGCCTCGGTGCCGCCGGCGGCGCCCTCAACCGTCACCTCCCAGGCGCCGTCGACGGGCTCGACCCGCTTCACCTCGGTCCTGAACGTGATCCTCTCACGGAGGCCGAAGTGGTCGACGTAGTCGTCGAAGTAGCGGGCGATCTGGAAATGGTCGGGGTAGTCGGGAAGGTCGTCGGGCATCGGGTAGGCCCGGTAGGACATGATCCGCCGCCCGCTGTTGATGTGCAGCGACCGGTAGGCCGACGAGAGGCCGTTGTCGTTTTCGTAGCGCCAGTTGCCGCCGATGCCTGAGCCCTTCTCGAAGCAGTCGAACGCGATCCCCCGCGCGGCCAGCACCTGACAGGCCGCGATCCCGGAGCTGCCCGCCCCGATGATGCACACCTTCTCGCTCATCAGAGGCAAATCTAGCTATATGCGGCCGCGACTTGGCAATCGAGCAGCTCTACCTTGCCGATCTGGAGCGCCTCGGGACGGAGGGGTGGGCGTGTCTCCCGATCCGCGGCGTCAACGCTGGACCGAGAAGACGACGCTGGTATGGCGGCCGGGTGCCCTCCGGCGGAACTTGTGAGGCCGCAGGCCGGGTTCAGCCGGAGGGCGACCGGTCGCTATTTCGAGCTCTCGTCCGAGGTCTGCTCGATCTCCTGCGCCAGCTCCTCGAGCTCCTCGGCGAAGGAGGGGCCGAAGCTCTCGACCGGCGCCTCGCCCTCGTCGATGCCGAGCTCGGCGGCGATATCGTCTTCGTCGAGCAGGACCTCGTCGCTTGGCGGCTCGACCGGGACCGCGGGCTCGACGGCAAGCGTTCGGTAGTGCTTGAGGCCGGTAGCGGCCGGGATCAGCTTGCCGATGATCACGTTCTCCTTGAGGCCGACCAGGCGGTCGCGTTTACCCTCCAGCGCCGCATCGGTGAGGACCTTGGTGGTCTCCTGGAAGGAGGCCGCCGAGAGGAACGACTCGGTCGCCAGCGAGGCCTTGGTGATCCCGAGGATCACCTCCTCGCCTTTGGCGGGAATGCCGCCGTCTTCTTTGGTCTTCTTGTTGAGGCGCTTGAGGCTGCCGCGATCTTCGAGCTGGCCCGGGAGCAGGCCGGTCGAGCCCTTCGATTCGACCCGCACCTTCTTCAGCATCTGGCGGGCGATCAGCTCGATGTGCTTGTCGTTGATGTCGACGCCCTGGGCGCGGTAGACCCTCTGGACCTCGGCCACGAGGTACAGCTCGGTGTCGGTCCGGCCGCGGATCGCCAGCAGGTCGGCCGGGAACAGCGAGCCCTCGTTGAGCTGCTCGCCGACCTCGACCTTGTCGCCGTCGGCGACATGGAGGCGGGTACGGGCCGGGAACGAGTGCGCGTGCTCCTCGCCGCTCGACTCGGTGATGATCACTTTGACCGCCTTGTCGGTCTCCTCGACCGAGACCTTCCCGGCGGCCTCGGCCATCTGCGCGAGGCCCTTCGGTTTGCGCGCCTCGAACAGCTCGACGATCCGGGGCAGGCCCTGGGTGATGTCCTGGCCGGCGACGCCGCCGGTGTGGAATGTGCGCATCGTCAGCTGGGTGCCCGGCTCGCCGATCGACTGCGCGGCGATGATCCCGACCGCGTCGCCGATGTCGACAATCGACCCGGTCGCGGGGGCGATCCCGTAACAGGCCCGGCAAACACCGGACTCCGCCTCGCACTTGAGCGTCGAGCGAACCGGAACCTTGACCTCCTCGTCGCCGAACGCCTCGGCGATCTCGTCGACATCGGCCTGGGTGATCTCCTGGTTTCGTTTGAGCAGCTCGCGGCTCCGTTTGGTCTCGAACTTCTTCGCCGCCAGCCGCCCGATGAGGTTGTCGTTGAGCGAACCGTCGTCCTTGCGCAGCGGCATCTCGATGTGGTCTTTGGTCTTGCAGTCCTCTTCGCGGACGATGACGTCCTGGGCGACGTCGACCAGTCGCCTGGTCAGGTAGCCCGAGTCCGCGGTCCGCAGGGCCGTGTCCGCAAGCCCCTTTCGGGCGCCGTGGGTCGAGATGAAGTACTCGAGGACCGAGAGCCCCTCCATGAAGTTGGCCTTGATCGGGCGCTCGATGATTTCGCCTTTCGGATTGGCCATCAGGCCGCGCATCCCGGCAAGCTGGCGGATCTGTTTGAACGACCCGCGGGCGCCGGAGTTGGCCATCATGTAGATCGGGTTCAGCTCGTCGAGGTTGTCCTCCATCGCCTGGGCCACCTCGTCGGTCGCTTTGTTCCAGTGCGAGGTGACCGCCTCATGGCGCTCCTCGGCGGTGATGTAGCCGTCGTCGTACTGCGACTGGATCGCCGACGTCTGTTTCTCATAGCGCTCGAGGATGTCCCCCTTAGCGGGCGGCGAGACGACGTTGTTCTTGGAGACGGTGATCCCGGCCTGGGTCGCGTAGTGGAAGCCGAGGTCCTTGAACGCGTCGAGGACCTGCGACACCGCGGGGGCGCCGTAGGCGTCGACGAGCTCGGAGACCATCTCGTTGACGTCGCGCTTCTTCAGCGCCCGGTTGGCGAACTCGTAGTGCTCGGGGTCGAACTCGTCGCCGAGGGCGTCTGCGAGTGCACGCTCGATTTTCTCGTTGAAGATGATCCGGCCGACGGTGGTCAGGAAGTGCTCGTGCCCGGCCCGCCGGTACTCGGCGTGGTCGTGCAGCCCGCAGCCGCCGTTCTCGTAGACGAGCTCGGCCTCCTGCGCGGAACGGAACGTCTTCGGCCGTGAGCCGTTCGAGGCGCCGCGCTTGCCGCTCGCCAGGTCCGCGTCGAGCTTCGCCAGGTCCTCGCCGTCCGGGCCGTAGGTGAGGTAGTAGATCCCCAGCACCATGTCCTGGGTGGGTGTCGCCAGCGGCGCGCCGTGGGCCGGCGAGAGGATGTTGTTCGCCGACAGCATCAGGACCCGGGCCTCGGCCTGGGCCTCGGCCGAGAGCGGCACGTGGACAGCCATCTGGTCGCCGTCGAAGTCGGCGTTGAAGGCGTGGCAGACGAGCGGATGGACCTGGATCGCCTTGCCCTCCACCAGCACCGGTTCGAAGGCCTGGATCCCGAGCCTGTGCAGGGTCGGCGCCCGGTTGAGCAGCACGGGGTGCTCATGGATGACCTCCTCGAGCACGTCCCAGACCTCGGGGACCATCGACTCGACCATCTTCTTCGCGGCCTTGATGTTCTGGACCGCTTTGCGCTCGACGAGCTGGGCCATGATGAACGGCTTGAAGAGCTCGAGCGCCATCAGCTTCGGCAGACCGCACTGCTGCAGCTGCAGGCTCGGCCCGGAGACGATCACCGAGCGGCCCGAGTAGTCGACCCGCTTGCCGAGCAGGTTCTGGCGGAACCGGCCCTGCTTGCCCTTGAGCATGTCGGAGAGCGACTTCAGCGGGCGGTTG
>DATBHH010000131.1:0-9894 GCA_036557525.1 Solirubrobacterales bacterium
GAGGGCATGCGGTTCGTCCAGCTGACGCCGCCCGGCTCGGCCTGCTCGATCTCGATCGGCGAAGGCCTGAGCGAGATGGAGCCGGGATCGCTCGAGGGCCTGCAGCTCGTGGTCGAGGACATCGAGGAGGCGCGCGACCGGCTTGCCGGGGGCGGCGTCTCGGTCTCCGAGATCCAGGACTTCCCCTGGGGCAGGTTCGTCTTCTTCCAGGACCCCGACGGCAACGCCTGGGCGGTCCAGCAGATCCCCGAGCGCGCCTAGGCGGCGGGGTCGATCCCGGCCTCGGCCGCGGCGGCCGGCCAGGCCTCGGCCTCGACCCTCACCCTGCGCCGCGACCACCCCAGCTCGCGCCCCATCGCCTCGGCGACCGGGCGGGCGGCGCCGGCGTCGCGCAGCCGGGGGGACGCGAGCAGCCCGAGGCGGGTGCGACGGAGAAGGACATCGGCGACGGTCCGCGCCTGCTCGAGGCGGGCGGCGATCGCCGCCTCGGCGAGCAGGTCGGGGCGACCCTCGACGATCGGCGCCGCGAGCTTCGGGTCCTTCCAGGCGAGGTCGAGCACGGTGCGCGCCGCGTGGCCGTAGCGGAAGGCGAGCTGCGACACCGCCTCCTCCCCCACGCCGTCGGGCGCCTCGAGGTCCTCGGCCCGCGCCTCCATCCCGAGCGGGATCTCGGCCGTGTGGCAGGGCGCGTCGCGCCCCTCGCGATCGACGATCCGGTCGACGACCTGCTTCGCCATCCGCCGCCAGGTCGTGAGCTTGCCGCCGGTGATCGTCAGCAGCCCGGAGGAGGTCTCATACAGCTCGGCCCTGCGCGAGATGTCGACCGACCTCTTCGGGTCGCCGGTCGAGATCAGGGGCCGCACGCCGGCGTAGGCCCCGACCAGCCGCGAGCGGTCGAGCTCGCTGCCGAAGAAGGCGTTCACGGCGTCGAGCAGGTACTCGACTTCGTCCTCGGCCGGGCGCGGGTGGTCGATGTCGCCGCTGAAGTCGTTGTCGGTGGTCCCGACCAGGGTCCGCCCATACCAGGGCAGCGCGAATATCGCCCGCCCTTCGGGGGCCGGGACGATGCACGCCGCCGACCCGGTCGAGAGGTCGGCGCGGTCGAGCAATAGGTGTGTGCCGCGGCTCGGCTTGATCCGCGGGACGTCCTCCTCCTCGACCACCTCCTCGGGGCGCAGCATGTCGGCCCAGACCCCGGTCGCGTTGACGATGTTGTCGGCGGCGACCTCGATCCGCTCCCCCGACTCGGACTCGACGAAGGCGACCCCGGCGGCTCTCCCCTTCCCCCGGATCAGCTCGGTGACCTCGGCCCCGTTCAGCATCACCGCGCCGAACCGCTCGGCCTCGCCGAGGACGGTGAGGACGAGGCGGACGTCGTCCGTCTGGCAGTCGTAGAAGAGGTAGGCGTCGTTCGGATCTCGGGGCTCGAGCGAGGGGACCATCTCGAGCAACTCCTCGCGGCCGATCGTCCGGTGGCGGTCGGGCGACCAGTAGAAGTCCTTGTCCTCGTCCTTCGAGGAGCGCATCTCGCGACGGCCGCGGCCGACCCTGGTCGTCGCCATCACGTCGTACATGTTGAGGCCGATCCCGATTCTGCGGTCGCGCCGGTCCTCGCCGAAGGAGGGAACGAGGAACGGCGTCGGATAGACCAGGTGGGGGGCGAGCTGGACCATCAGCTGGCGCTCGAGCAGCGCCTCGCGGACAAGCCCGAGATCGAGGTTCTGGAGGTAGCGGAGGCCGCCATGGACCATCTTCGAGGACCGGCTCGAGGTGCCGACCGCGTAGTCGCCGCGCTCGAGCAGGGCGACCGAGTAGCCGCGGGAGGCGGCGTCGAGCGCGACTCCGGCGCCGGTGATCCCGCCGCCGATCACGACCACCTCGAAGCGCTCGCCGGCGATCGCCTCGATCGCGGCCGCGCGGGCGATCAACGGAGCGCTCCCTTCGAATGAATTTCGCGCTTCGCTCGCGGCGCGAAGAAACGGAAGATGACGCTTGCTCGCTCCACGCTCACGGTAGAAACTCGGTCGCCTGGTCGACCGGCGGCCGCGCCGGCGGCGCCTTCTCCTGGCGCGGAGGGCCGAGGTGGAGCAGGCCGACGAACCGCTCGTCGTCGCCGAGCCCGACCGCACGGCGCCCCTGCTCTCCGCGCAGGACGTCGGGGGTGCGCCAGTAGCCGGCGAGCCCGCGCGAGTGGGCGGCGAGCAGGACGATGTAGGAGGCGACCGCGGTCGCGTGCAGGTCCTCCTCGTCCTGGACCGGGTCGCCTCCGAGGACGGCGGAGACGACGACGAGCGTCGGCGCACGGTCGAGCTTGGCCGCGGCCTCGGGCCCGGCCGCCTCCTTCAGCGCCGCAAGCGACCGGGGGCCGAGCACGCGGAACCGCCAGGGCGCGGTCAGGTTGTGGTTGGGGGCCCAGCGGGCCAGCTCGAGCAGCGCCTCGAGCTCCTCGCGGTCGACCGGCTCGGACCCGAACGCCTTGTGGGTGCGGCGGGTCCGGATCGCCGTCTCGACGTCCATCGCGCCCGCGCTCTACCAGCCGAAGCGACGGCCGAGGAAGAAGACGCCGCCCAGCGCCAGGCCGCCCGCGCCGATCCCGACGGCGAGCGGCGCCGCGGGCGATGGCGCCGGCGGCGCGTTCTTCGCTTCGAACGGCGGTGCCGCCGGAGTTTCCGGTTCGACCCCCTCCGTGGCCTGTACCGGGATCGGTGGCCCCGGGGTGGCCGCGGGCGGAGTGATCGGCGGCGATCCCCCCGCGCCCGATTCCGACCCCGAGCCGCTGCCGCCGGGCGGGGTCACGGTCGGCGACGAGGGGGCGACCGAGGAGGGCGGGACCACCGGCCCCGGCGAGGTCTGTTCCGGTTCCGGAGCCGGTTTCGGCTTCGGTTCACGCGGCGGCGGCGAGACCGGGAACGCCTGCCCGGCGACCGCCGGCAGCGCCTGGGCGGTGACCCAGACCGGGGTCTGGTCGCTCGAGGAGGAGTATCTGAAGTGACCGTCGGAATCCTGGCGGGCGAGCAGGTAGTCGATCGCCGACTTGCCGCCCCTGCTGATCGACCCGGGGTCGGTGCCGACCGCGATCATCCCCTGCGCCGCCCACGCCGTCGATTGGGAGTTCGCCGGCCCGGAGCCGCCGAGGGCGAAGCCGCCGCTCGAGAGCTGGGACCCGCGCAGGAAGTCGAGTCCCTGTTCGGAGACCTTCGCGCTGCGCATCGCCTCCATCGCGGCGCCGGTGTTGTCGGCGGTGCTCGGCTTGCCGTGTTCGTCGCCCCAGCCGCCGTCCTTGTTCTGGGCCTGGGCCAGCCAGGAGAGCGACTTGTCGAGGTCGCCGGTGTCACCGGCCGCCCGCAGCGCGAGGACGGCGTAGGCGGTCGTTCCCGGCCACCCTTCCCAGGAGCCGTTGCCGGCCCGCCGCTTCGCCAGGGCGCTGACGAGGTTGTGCCCGGCGAACGAGTGCGCGTCGACCCCGGCGCCCTCGAGGGCGAGGATCGTCCGCGCGTAGTCGCCGCTGCTTTCGATCTGGCCGACGGTCGAGCGCAGGTAGTCGACCGGTGTTCTGCCGCCCTTCGAGACGTCGAGGGGATTGCGCCCGGCGGCCTCGAGGCCGAGCATCACCCAGCCGGTGATCGACGGGCTCGAGCCGCTGCCGGCGCTGCTGCCCCAGCCGCCGTCGCTGTTCTCGACCGAGACCAGCCAGTCGGCGGCCCCGGATGCGCCGGTCGCCCCGCTCGCGTGGGCCGGGAGCGCGCTGACGAGCAGCAGCGCGGCCAGCACCGACCCCACCAGCGCCGGGGCGCGGGCGCGCCACTCGAACCGCTCGCGGAACCGGATCAGCATCCGCAGCATCGCCGGCCCGGCGATCAGCGCGAAGACGACGTTGCCGATCGCGTGCGCGAGGTCGAACGGGATCGCCCGCGACTCGAGCGCCGCGAAACGCTGCACCGAAAGCTCGCCGCCATAGGTGGCCATCAACGAGAAGTTTAGGAGCGCGCCGTAGGCGATCCCCGCAAGACCGCATGCGGCTGCCAGGGTGAGGCGGCCGATCCGGGGCCGCAGGAGGGCGAGGACGGCGCCGAACACGCCGCACAGCCCCCAGGCCGCCATCTGCCACGGGGTCCACGGCCCCTGCCCGAACCAGAGGTTCGAGATCAGCGCGGTCAGGGCCCCGACCGCGAAGCCCGGCGCCGGCCCGAGGGCGTAGCCGGCGAGGATCACGATGTCGGTCGTCGGCTTGACGTTGGGGAAGGCGGCGAACGCGATCCGCCCGGCGATCGCCAGCGCCGCCAGCGCCGCGACGAGGGCGACGACCTGCGACGGCGGCCGCGAGCGCTCGTACCAGGCGAAGCCGGCGATCAGGACCGCGCCGAGAATCAGGAAGCTCGCCAGCTCCCAGCTCATCCCACCGCCTCCCCGGCGAGGCGCGCGGCGCCCTGCTCCGGGGTGACGACCCCGGGCAGGTCGAGGATCCGCGCCACCTCGGTCGCGAAGTACCAGCCGCCGGAGAGCGCCTCGCCGCAACCGGCGTCGGCGATGACGACGCCGTCGCCGAGGAGGACGACGCGGTCGGCGAAGCCGGCGGCGAACTCGACGTCGTGGGTCGCGACCACGACCCCGCCGCCGGCGGCCGCGAGGCCGGCGATCAGGCCCGCGAGGTCGCCCTTGCGGGCGCGGTCCATCCCCCGCGTGGGCTCGTCGAGCGCGACCAGCCCGGGCACCGTGCGGGCATCGGTTCCACCGGCGAGGACGATCGCCAGCGCCAGCCGCTGCCGCTCGCCGCCGGAGAGGTCGCGGGGGTCGGCGTCGATCATCGGCTCGAGGCCGACGACCCGCAGCGCCTCGCGCCCGTCCTCCCCCGGCAGCTCGTCGCCGACCCGCTCCCGGACCAGGAAATCCCCCGGGCTCTGGGTCAGCAGCGCGACCCCGCCGGGCGCTTCGACCCTCCCGCGAACCGGCGTCTCAAGACCCGCAACCGCCCGCAGCAGGGTGCTCTTCCCGGCCCCGTTCCTACCCATGAGCGCCACCCGCTCCCCACCCTCGACCCGCATGTCCACGCCTCGGAGGACATCCCGCCTTGCGTCGGCCTCCCCGACCTCGACCCACACGTCTCGCAGCCTCACAGCGTCGCGAGCGGGGGTGTCGGCGCCCCTCCGAACGGCTTGTACTTTTTCGCCGCCGGTCGGCGAGTGTCTCCCGCTCTCCACCGAAAGAGTTGAGAGAGGAGGGATCTCGACACCCCCACCCCCGCCCTGGGGGCCGCCGAGGATCTGCCGGGCGTCGCGGACCCCGACCGGCAGCGGCTCGATCCCCGCGAGGGAGAACATCCGGGCCGCCGGAGTCTCGAGCGCGGCGTCGTGGTCCTGGGCCCAGCCGAGGAAGTCACGAGGTGCGCCGTCGAAGGCGATGCGGCCGGAGTCCATCGCGACGACACGGTCGGCGGCGGCGAGGCAGCGCTCGAGCCGGTGCTCGGCGAGCAGGATCGTCACCCCCCACTCCTCGTTGAGGCGGCGCAGCAGCCAGATCAGCTCGTCGCCGGCGACCGGGTCGAGCTGCGATGTCGGCTCGTCGAGCAGGACGACCGCCGGACGGGTCACCAGCGCGGCGGCGAGCGCGACCCGCTGCAACTCGCCGCCGGAGAGAGTGTCGACCGTCCGGCCCAGCAGCTCGGGGATCGCGAGGGCGAGGGCGACCTCCTCGACCGCGCGGGCCCGCGCCGCCGGCGCCTCGCCGCGCAGCTCGAGCGGGAGCTCGACCTCGGCCGCGACGGTCGTCGAGACGACCTGCGTCTCCGGATCCTGGGCGAGGTAGCCGACCGCGGCCGCCAGCTCACCGGGGCCGGCCGCGATCGCGTCGAGGCCGGCGACCTCGATCCGGCCGCAGATTGCGCCGCCGTGGAAGTGCGGCACGAGGCCGCAGGCAGCGCGCAGCAGGGTCGTCTTGCCGCACCCGGAGCGCCCCGCCAGGACGACGAGCTCACCGGCGCCGATCTGCAGCGAGACGTCGTCGAGGGCCGGTCGGCCGCCGTTCGGGTAGGCGTATCCGACGGCCTCGAGCGACAGCGCCGGGGTCGCGTGAGTGAGCGTGGTGCCGAGCTCAGCCACGGCGGCGGGGAGTCAGGCCCGAGAGGGCGATGAGCGCGGCAAGGGCGACGGTCGCCGCGTCGGCGTCGACGCTCACCGTCGGGTAGGCCTCGAACCCACCCAGGCCGGAGGCCAGCCCCGCGATCGAGAGCAGCAGGACCGCGGCCGCGGCCGCGTAGAAGCGGCCGTCGTGACGCGAGCGGTCGCGGCGTCCCCTCGAGGTCCCCGGCCGGCCGAGCCCGTAGCCGCGCAGCTCGAGGGTCGCGGCGACGTCGACCGCGCGGTCGAGCGAGCCGGCGAGCAGGCGGCGCGCGAGCTCGGCGCGGCCGACCGGCGCGGCGGCGACACCGCGCAGCTGCGCGGCGTCGCGAAGGCGGGCGGCGTCGGCTGCCGCGACCGGGACCAGCCGGGAGATGAGGCTCGCGGTCAGGGCCGAGCGGCCGGCGAGCGGACGCAGGGCCCGCAGCACCCGGTCGGGGTCGACGCAGGCCGAGTAGACCGCGAACGCGACCAGGACCACCAGCGCCCGGAGGGCGAGGATCGCCCCCTCGGCGACCGCCTCGGCGGTGACGTCGACGCGGCCGAAGAGCGGCCACTCGCCGAGCCGGGCGAGGACCGTCTCGCCGCGGCTGACGACGATCGCGTTGACGACGACGATCAGGATGCCGAGCGTCAGCCCCATCCAGAGCGCGGCGCGGACGGCGCGGGGGGCGCCGGCCAGCAGACCGGCCGCGACCGCCGCGACGCCGGCCGCGGCGAGGACGATCGGGCTCGAGTAGAGGAAGGCGACCGCGACGAGCGAGCCGAGGTAGGCGACCGCGGCCCCCGGCGAGGCCGATTGCAGCGGCCCGCGCCTCGGCGTGTATGCGAACGGCGACCTGATCACGATCCCAGCGGCAGCGGCGTCGTCCTGGCGCCGCCCTCGGTTGCGACCGCGTAATGGTCCCGCAGCGCGGCCGGGTCGAGCAGCCGGGCCGCGGCCTCGACCCCACCGGCGCCGACTCCGGTCACGATCCACGTCGGCGGGCCGCCGCCTCGCCGGGTCGCGGCGACCAGGCCCGACGCGGCGCCGAACCGCCTTCCGGGGTCGCCGCTCTCGTCGAGGCCGACGAGCGCCTCCCCGCCGGCGCTCTGCTCGAAGCGGGCGAAGACGCCGCTGCTCCCCGGACCGTCCTCGAGCTGCGCCGCCGCCGGGTCGGAGCGGAGCCGCGCCCAGGGCCCGACCAGGACCCGGATCGGGCTCGCTTCCGCGGCGGAGCCGAGCGTCGCCCCCGCGTCGCGCAGCCGCGCTTCGACCGTCGCGCAGGCGGCGCCGGCGCCGCGGCATTCGACCGAGGTCGGATGCTCACGGCCTTCGTAGCCGCCGGCGAAGGGGTGCGGGTAGGACCCGACCACCGCCGGGACCGAGAGCGCCGCCGACCAGTCACGGTAGTCCCACCAGATCGCCTCGCCGCCGCGGAGCTGGAAATCGGCCGCGCCGACCGTCGACTCGACCCCGTCGACGTAGAAGAACCAGTCGAGCGAGCGGCCGCCGCCGTACTCCCCTTCGAGCCCGTCGATCGATTGCACGAAGCCGCCGCCGTAGCGGGTCGTGATGTCCGCGTCGCGTTCGAGCACCCGCATCACGGTGTCCGATTCGTTCACCTCGTCGCCGACCGGAGGGACCACCTGCTCGGCCCCGTAGTCGCGGGTCACGGTCAGCCCGACACGGCCGAGGTCATGGCCGGGACCGAGGCCGCAGCCGGCGGTCGCGAGCGCCGAAAGAACAAGCAGCGCGATCGCGATCGCCGACCACCGCCTCACGACTTCAACCCTGCGGGCAGGCCCCGAGGACGCAGACCGCCGCCCCGTTCGAGGGAATGTCAGCGCCGTGGCTCGCGACCAGCTCGGTCGGGCCGGTCACGACCACGGTCGCCCTGCCGTCCGACCCGGTCGGCCCGGTGGCGCCGGGAACTGTCGCCCCCGCGGCCGGCCTGCGCCTTCCCCTGTCGTCGTAGGAGAAGACCCGGACGGTGAACGGCACCCCGGGGATCGCTTCGCCCGGTGCTTCCAGCGCCAGCTCCTTCGGGTAGGGAAACGGGACCAGGGCCCAGAGGACCTCGTCGCCCTTCCTCAGCTTCACCGAGTCGCCGCCGAGATTCGGGTTCCTGTGATTCACCTTCAGGTACCAGGACCTCTTCGCGGTCGCCTTGGCGCCGCCGATCGCGCAGAGGCCGAGCCCGAATTCGGACTCGAACGCGTCGGTCACCAACAGCGGCCGCAGCGACGCGGTCGACTTCGCGGCCTGGGCCAGGAGCCCGAGCGCGGTCGGCCCCTCCACCGTGACCGGCCTGCCGCTGCCGCCGGACCCCTTGCCGAGGCAGGTCGCCTTCGGGCTGGTCGGGACCCTGGTGGTGCCGGTCTTCAGCGTCTCTTCGGCCAGCGCCCTGCCGCCTGCTCCGACGACGCGGAGGTCGACGCTGACCCCCTTCGCCGCGGCGACCGCGGCGGTGGAGAACAGCAGTGCGACGGCCAGCGCGCATGCCGCGGCGAGCCGGGATCGAACGATTCTTGGCATTGAAGCCACCCTTTCCTCGAGGGTTGTCATGGCTGGCCGGGGACAGGTCTCCTGGCTCCCGGGCTGGTCGGCCGCACCTTCCCGAGGGCTCGGTGTCGCCCTCAGTGGCCGGCGCCTCGCGCCAGCGGCTTCCTTTGCCCGGTCACAGTGGCGGGACCGCGCCGGTCTTTCACCGGACTTCCCTTGACCACCGGCCGTTTCGCGGCGCAGTCTAGCCCGCGCCGGAGCCGGACGTTCGTCCAGCCGCGTTGGGTTCGGACGCGCGGGCGATCTAGGCTCGAACGAGGACATCCTGCAACCCCGGGGAGGTCAGACCGATGCAGGCGTCCCGATTGCCATCACCGGCATTTCTCGTCTCCGTGCTGGCGCTGCTGCTCGCCCTCGGCGGGACCGTCTACGCGGCGAAGAAGATCAACGGCCGCACGATTGCGGTCAAGTCGATCCCCGGCAACCGGCTGAAGCCGAAGTCGGTCGCCGCCAACCGGCTGAAGCCGGGGGTGCTGGGCAAGCAGATCACCGGGCCGCTGACCGGCGCCGACATCGACGAGAGCAGCCTCGGGACGGTTCCCAGCGCCGTCCACGCCCAGAGCGCCGACACCGCCCAGAGCGCGACCGACTCCGAGACCGCGGTCAACGCGGTGAACGCCGTCGACGCCCAGACGGTCAACGGCTTCGGCGCCGGCTGCGGCTCCGGGACCCGGCCGTTCGCGGGCGCCTGCTGGGAGGCGTCGCCGAGCGGCCCCGCCACGGCCCCGGCCGCCGCCGTCGACTGCGCCGCCCGCGGCGGGACCCTGCCCGAGGCGCTGCAGCTGGCGGCGTTCGCGGGCCAGGAAGGGGTGAGCCTGGATGAAGGCGACGAGTGGTCGGGTGACATCTCGACAGTGAGCGGGAAAAATGTCTACAGCGTCGTGACGATTTCAGCTGAAGGCGAGATCAATGTCACCGTTTCCAGCAACACCCGCAAGTACCGCTGCGTGATCCCACTCGTCGGCTGATCGAACAATTGGGTCGGTTCCCCCGTAATGGGGGTAGGTAGTCGATCGTGGACACGCAGCCGCCCCAAGCCCCCGCCACCGCTCGAACGATCGTCGAGATCCGCCGGACCCGGCCTCTATTCTCCCCAGCGATGCGACCGGGCCCGCCCAGTGCCAAGTTGCGCGTCGCGGGCCCTCTCGCGGCGCTCGCCCTGATCGCGGCGATCCTCCTCGCCGCGGCCTCGCCGGCGGCGGCGAGCTCGACCCGGGTCAGCCCGCCGGAGCGCGC
>DATBHH010000132.1:0-10688 GCA_036557525.1 Solirubrobacterales bacterium
CCGGTCCCGCAGCAGACGTCGAGGGCCGAGTCGCCCGGCCCGAGCTCGGCCCGGTCCGCCGCCCGCTCGCGCCAGCGGTGGTGAAGGCCGGCGCTCATCACCGAGTTGAGGAGGTCGTAGCGGGACGCGATCCGGTCGAACATCCGGTTGACCTGGCCCGCGAACTGGGCCGAGTCGCGCGAGGGTTTGGTGGTCCCGGTCACCGGTTCGGCCATCGCATCGCGAGCCGCCCGCGCCCTCGCCGCTCAGTCGAGCGAGGAGAGGAATTCGGCGAGCTCGTTGAGCTTCTTCGGCGGCAGGTCACGGAACGAGGGCATGATCCCAGGGCCGATTTCGACCGAGCGGATGATCGCCGCGCGCGGGATCCTCGAGGCGATGTGGGTCAGTTCCGGCCCCGGCCCGTTGTTGCCGTTCTCTCCGAGTTTGTGGCAGGCGAGGCAGCCCGAGGCGGCGACGACCTCCTTGCCGGCTTCGTACTGCGGCGCCACCTTCATGTCGATCTCGGTCGGCGACCCCGCCGTCGCCCCGGCGTAGGTCAGATAGGCCATCGCGGTGATCGTCATCAGGGCGGCGGTCGTCGCGATCGGGCGACGGACCGGATTGCGCTCGGGCCCGCGGTCGTAGAACGGCAGCAGGATCAGCAGCACCATGCAGACGGTCGGAATACCGATCGTCGCGATCGGGACCAGATGCGGTCCTTTGAGCACGCGCAGGAGCTCGAAGAGGAAGAAGAAGTACCACTCGGGCCGCGGCACGTAGGTGGTCGTCGTCGGGTCGGCCTTGGGTCCCTGTTCGACCCCGAGGATGATCGCCATCGCGATGATCACGGCGACGACGATCAACGCCATCACCGAGTCCTTCAGCACCGCGTAGGGGAAGAACGGCTTGCCCTTCTTCTTGAGGAGTTCGTACTCCTCGAGGTACGCCTGCTTCTCGGCGGGCTTCATCGGCTCGGCACCGCTCCGTTGCCGCCGCCGTTGGCGCCGGCGTCGAGCTGGGTCAGCGGCTCGGCGACTTTCGGCTTCTCGGCGTGCAGCCACGGCGGCGCGGTCGTTCCGAGCTTGACGACGAGGTAGAGGTGGGCCCCGATCAGGGCGATGATCGCGCCCGGCAGGAGCAGCATGTGGATCGCGTAGAACCGCGCGAGCGTCGTCGCTCCGAACTCGGGACCGGCGCGCAGGAAGTCGCTCAGGTAGGGACCGATGATCGGGCCCGTGCCGTTGATGTTGATGCCGACCACCGAGGCCCAGAAGGAGCGTTGGTCGAACGGCAGCAGGTAGCCGGTGAACGCCATCGTCATCGTCAGGATCAGGAGCACGACGCCGATCACCCAGTTCAGCTCCCGCGGGTACTTGTAGGCGCCGAAGAAGAAGGTCCTCCCCATGTGGAGGAAGATCAGGATCACCATCACGCTGGCGCCCCATTTGTGCATCCCGTGCACGAGCTGTCCGAGCGGGACGTCGTTGTTGATGTGCGAGATCGAGCCGTAGGCCTGGGTCGGCGAGGGTGTGTAGAACATCGCCAGGAAGACGCCGGTCACGGCCTGGACGATGAACGCAAAGAGCGTCGCCGAGCCGAGCGTGTAGAACCAGTTGGTCCCCTTCGGGACCTTGCGGTAGAGCAACCCGGTGAGGAAGCCGGTGGCGGCGGTCCGCTGGTCGACCCAGGCGAGGACGTCGACCGGGGCCTCCTTCGCCTGCTCGCCGAGCCGCCGCGTATCGGACGGGCGCTCGGGCGGCGCGGTCTTGAGGTCGGCGGGGGCCGGCCCCTGGGCGCCGTTGCCCTCACCGGGCTTCGCCGGTTTCCGCAGTGGTGCCGGGATGAGCGAGTCGAGATTCATCGTCTACCTCTCACTAGGGCGGCGGGAAGGTGGAGGGACGGGGTGGATACAGATATTCCCAGATCCCGCCGGTGAACTCGCCGGGGTCCCGGGCGCGGACCGGTTCGAGCTGGGAGGTGACGCTGTAGCGGGGGCCGAGTTCGACCTTCCCGCCCTGGACCCGGGTCTGGAAGCGGTCGAGCGGGCGGACCGGCGGGCCGCCGATGACCTTGCCTTCGAAGTCGTAGACGCCGCCGTGGCAGGGGCAGATGAAGTTCCCGGCCGCCTGGACGAATCGGACCGGGCAGCCGAGGTGGGCGCAGCGGTTCGAGATCGCGACGTATTCGCGCGGGTCCTCGCCGAGTTCCTTCGACCCTTTGCGGACGTAGGCCGTCACCTTGCCGGCGTCGCCGATCCCCTCGGTTTCGGTGAACACGACCTGACGGTAGGTGTCGGCGACGAAATCGCTGGTCGGGCCGACCGACTCCCAGCGCTCCTTGCCGCGGTGGAAGATGGGCGCGACGGCGAAGCCGACGGCGGGCAGCACGATCGCCGCGCCGGCGACGCCGCCGACCGCCTGGACCGCGATCGTGAAGGCGTGCCGCCGGGTCATCGACTCGCCCTCGAAGTAGCCGGCCGGCTTGGGCTTCTCGCGCTCCCGTGGGGCCGCCTCGGCCCCGTTTTGCTTGTCCGCTTCGTCAGCCAATGTGATCCGAATCGAGGAGGGCGAAGTTTATTGCCTGAGGCGTCGGACGGCTCGCCCGGCTCAACCGGCGATCGCCCGCACCGACCGCGCCCACAACTCCGGCACCCGGCCCTCGGTGCCCTCCTCGTGATGGCGGGCGCAGCCGCTGATCAGGTCGGCGAGGACGAGGATCGACTCGCTGTCGCCGAGCGCCGCCAACCGCTCGATCCCCAGCGCGTACAGATAGTCGCCTGCCAGCAGAGCGAGGTCCGCGTCGTGCCCCGCGAGCAGCCGCGGCGACCCGTAGTGGAGGAGGTAGCCCTCGCGAACGGCCTCGACCACGAGCGCGTACTGCCCCGGCGCGGCCGCCGCCCGGGGGCCGGCCGCGGCGACGAGGCCGAACGCCGGCTCCTCGGCGGGATCGACGACGTGGTCGGAGATCGGCGTCCCCCCGTCGCGGAGCAGGCCGGCGAGGGCGCGGAGCGCGGCGGCCGGAGCCGCGTCGTTCATGAGAAAACCTCTTCCAGCGCGGCGGCGGCGGCGGCGAGCGTGCGGTCGATCGCCGCCTCGTCGTGGGCGAGCGAGACGAACCACGCCTCGAACTGGGACGGCGGCGGCCAGATCTGCCGCGCCAGCATCGCCCGGCAGAAGCGCGCGTGGGCGTCGAGGTCGGAGGACGACGCCGCGGCGAAGTCGGCGACCGGCTCGGCGCTGAAGAAGAGGGTGAGAAGGCCCGGCGCCGAGGCGATCCGCAGCGGTCGGTCGCCGATCAGCTCGCCGAGGCCGGCGGCGAGGCGATCGGTCAGGGTGCAGAGGCGCGCGTACGCCTCATCGTCCAGCGCCCGCAGCGTCGCCAGGCCGGCCGCGGTCGCCAGCGGGTTTCCGGAGAGGGTCCCCGCCTGGTAGACGTCGCCGGCCGGGGCGACCCGCTCCATCGCCGAACGGGGACCGCCGAATGCGGCGGCGGGCAGGCCGCCGCCGAGCACCTTGCCGAGAATCGTCAGGTCGGGCTCGACCCCGAGGAGCTCCTGAGCGCCGCCCCGCGCGACGCGGAAGCCGGTGATCACCTCGTCGAGGACGAGCAGGGCGCCGGCCTCGCGGGTCGACTCGCGAAGGAACTCGAGGAAGCCGGCCTCGGGCGGGACCACCCCCATGTTCGCGGCGATCGGCTCGGCGATCAGGGCTGCGACCGGGTGCGAGTCGAGCGCCCGGGAGACGGCCTCGCGATCGTTCCAGGGGACGACGACGGTGCCCGCCGCCTGGGCGGCGGTGACGCCCGGCGTCGCGGGCACCCCGAGCGTCGCCAGGCCCGAGCCGGCGTCGGCGAGCAGCCCGTCGGAGTGGCCGTGGTAGGCACCGGCGAACTTGACGACGGTCTCGCGACCGGTGATCGCGCGGGCGAGGCGGATCGCCGCCATCGCCGCCTCGGTCCCCGAGCTCGTCATTCGCAGCATCTCGATCGAGGGGATCCGGCCGGCGACCTCTTCGGCCAGCTCGACCTCGGCCGCGGTCGCGGCGCCGAAGCTGGTGCCGCGCGCGGCGGCCGCGGTGACCGCGGAGACCACCCCCGGGTCGGCATGGCCGAGGATCAGCGGGCCCCAGGAGCAGACCCAGTCGACGTAGCGATTGCCGTCGACGTCGATCACCTCGCAGCCCTCGCCGCGCTCGATGAAGATCGGGTCGCGCCCGATCTGCCGCATCGCCCGCACGGGAGAATTCACCCCCCCGGGCATCACCTCCACCGCCCGTTGGTACAGATCCGCGCTCGTGGTGGTTCGGATTCCCATCAATTCCGCCACCTCCTCTGCTCCCGCTCGGGCGCGCCCATCACCACCGGCGATCTCGTGGCCTCGCTCCCGCGTCCGGGGGTGGCGGGGCGGCGGTGCGACCACCCGGCCGGGTCATGTCGCCGAGCCGGCCGGAGCGAGCATCACGATCTGATCCCTGCGAGCGGAGGCCGGCGACGGCATTTATGTGTATTCGCGCTCCCAGCGCGAATACTCGTCGGTGAAGTAGTGCAGGCGGATCTTCTTGTACTCGGTCGAGGAGTAGAGGGTGGCGCGGCCGTCGGGGCCGATCCCAGAGTCGGCGGCGATCGAGTCGAGGATCGCGTCGCACTCCTCCTTCGAGCGGCCGTGGGCCATCGTGAAGATGCTGTAGGGCCAATCCTCGTAGGTCGGCCGCTGATAGCAGTGGGAGATTCCGCGGAAGGAGGCCATCCGGCGGCCGGTAGCCATGATCTCCTCCTCGGGGACCTTCCAGACCCCCATCCCGTTGGCGGAGAATCCGGCCCGGCGGTGGTAGAGGATCGCCGCGACCCGGCGCAGCAGGTTGCGCTCGACCATCCCGCTGAGATGGGAGAGCAGCTCCTCGGTCTCGATCCCGAGCTCTTCGGCAGCCGGGTCATAGGGTCGCTCGACCGGCTCCATCGGTCCCTGCAGGGCCCTGATCACGGCGATGTCGCGGTCGTCGTAGGGCTGGGCCTCGAGCTCCCGCGGCGGCGACGCGTCGACGGCGCTGGCGAGGGTCTCGGTCCCCTTCTCCATCTCGAGGTTCATGTTGATCTTGAAAAGGGTCAGGGTCGGCAGCTGCCGCATCGACTCGGCGCCGGTCTCCCGCATCAGGACCTCGAGCGTGCCCGCGAGCCCGAGCTCGGAGTCGGGCGGCGTCGCGATCGTGAACCAGAGGTTGAAGTCGTGGGTCCGCAGGTAGTTGTGGGAGACGCCCGGGTGCGAGTTGACGATCGCCGCCGCGCGCTGGGGGTTCTCGGCGTCGACCTTGGCCGCGACCAGCATCGACTCATAGCCGAGGGCCCGGGTGTCGAAGATCGGCGTGATCTCGCGGATGATCCGCTCGTCGAGCAGCCGCCCCGTCCTGGCGATTGCCTCATCGATCTCGAGCCCGGCCTCGGCGGCGATCAGGCGGTAGGGCTCGGGGTCGAGCGGGAAGCTCGACTGCAGCAGGTTCATCAGCCGCCTGTCGCTCTCGTCGATCGGCACCGCGGCGCCGTCCTTGCGAGAGCGGGCCTTGGACCGCGGCGCCCCGCGCGTTCCTAGCGAACCCACGCGGCAGCCTCCTTGGCGTAGTAGGTGACGATCGCGTCGGCGCCGGCGCGGCGGATCGAGGTCAGCGTCTCGAGCACCGCGGCCCGCTCGTCGATCCAGCCGTAGCCGGCGGCGGCCTTCAGCATCGAGTACTCGCCGGAGACGTGGTAGGCGGCGAGCGGCGCGCCGGTCGCCTCCTTGACCCGGCGAACCACGTCGAGGTAGGGGGTGGCCGGCTTGACCATGATCATGTCCGCGCCCTCCTCGAGGTCGAGCTTCGCCTCGCGCACAGCCTCCTCCGCGTTGGCCGGGTCGAGCTGGTAGCCGCGGCGGTCTCCCGAGGCGGGGGCCGAGTCGGCCGCCTCGCGAAACGGGCCGTAGAAGGCCGAAGCGTACTTGGCGCTGTAGGCGATTATCGGGACACGGGAGTGCCCCTCCTCGTCGAGCTGGTGCCGGATCGCTCCGACCCTGCCGTCCATCATGTCGCTGGGGGCCACCGCGTCGGCGCCGGCCTCCGCGTGGGAGATCGCGGTTTTCGCCAGCAGCTCGAGGGTCAGATCGTTGTCGACCTCGCCGTCGCGGAGGAAGCCGCAGTGCCCGTGCGACGTGTACTCGCAGAGGCAGACGTCGGTGATGACGACGAGGTCCGGATGGGCCTCCTTCAGGGCCCGCACGGCCATCTGGACGACGCCCTCGTCGTCGTAGGCCCCCGACCCGGTCTCGTCCTTGGCCGCCGGCAGGCCGAACAGCAGCATCGCGCCGACCCCGGCGGCGCCGATCTCGGTCGCCTCGGCGACGAGCTCGGAGATCGAGAAGCGCTCGATGCCGGGCATCGACTCGACGTCCTCGCGCACGCCCTCCCCCGCGACGACGAACGCCGGCTGGATCAGGTGCGCGGGTGAAAGGTCGGTCTCCCGAACCAGGCCGCGCAGCGTTTCGGTGCGGCGCAGACGCCGCATGCGTGTGGCGGGGAAAGCCATCCACCGATTCTAGGGGGAGCGCGGAGGAGCCCCCGCGGATAGGGTCCGCTCCAAGATGCGGGTGCTCTTCATCGGGGACGTCGTCGGCGGGCCGGGAAGGCGGGGCCTGAAGGCGGCGATGCCCGAGCTCCGCGAGCGCTACAGCCCCGACCTCGTGATCGCCAACGGCGAGAACTCGGCGGGTGGGATCGGGATCACCGAGAAGACGGCGGACGGGCTGTTCGACGCCGGCGCCGACGTCCTCACCACCGGCAACCACGTCTACCGCCACCGCGAGGCATACGAGTTCCTCGACCGCACCGACCGCGTGATCCGGCCGGCCAACTACCCCCACGCCAACCCGGGCAGGGGTCACCTGGTGACCGAGGCCGGCGGGATGCGGGTCGGCCTCGTCAACATCAGCGGCGGCGTCGGGCTGACGGTCGCCCGCTCCCCCTTCCACGAGGTCGACAGCATCCTCGAGCGGATCGAGGCGGACTGCGTCATCGTCGACTTCCACGCCGAGGTGTCGAGCGAGAAGGTGGCGATGGGGTGGCACCTCGACGGCCGCGTCGCGGCCGTCTTCGGCACCCACATCCACGTTCCGACCGCCGACGCCAGGGTCCTGCCGGGCGGAACCGCGGTGATCACCGACGTCGGGATGACCGGGTCGCGCACGAGCGTCCTCGGCGTCAAGCCCGAGCAGGCGCTGGAGTCGCTGATCACCCAGATGCCGGTGCGGTTCGAAACCGCCGAGGAGGACGTTTGGGTGATGGGCGCGGCGGTCGAGATCAACTCGAGGGGACGGGCTGACTCGATCGAGCAGGTTCTGATGCCCGCCCCCGCCGAGGCGTAGTCGCGGGCTCGACTCCGGCCGGCGGCTCGACCACGGTCAGCGCGACGAGGAGGAGCGGGAAGAACCAGACGACGTAGAGGTAGAACCAGTGCATTGCCGTCAGCTCCAGCGCGATCAGGAGCGCGGCACCGAGCGCCGAGACCTGGACCAGGGACTTGCGCCGCGGCCAGAACGCGAGGGCGATCGAGAGCGCGGCGACGGCGGCGAGCAGCGCCACCCGCAGCGGCTCGAGGCCCGGCACCTGGCCCCAGATGCTGAACGGTGAGTCGCGGCCGGCCTGGTAGCCGAGGGTCCGATCCCAGAACGTTCCGAGGCCCGGATTGATCGCCGGCCAGAGCATCAGCAGCGCCGCGGTCGCGACGAATGCGGCCGCGAACAGCGTCACGGAATGGCCGGCGGGTCCTGTCGCGGGGGAAGCGGGGGAACTGCGGGCCGAGCTGTCCTCGTCCCGCCCTTCTCCCGCGCCACCCGCCGGAGATTCCGAGGAGGTTGATGGCGAGGGCCGGTAGGTCGCGAGCATCGGCGCAAGCACCAGTGGGGCGAACTTCGTCAGGGTCGCAAGGGCCGTGAATACGCCGCGGGCCGCCGGACGGGCGAGAACCAGGAGCGTGGCGACGAGCAGCATCGCGACCAGGGTGTCGTTCGAGTTGGTCTCGAGCGGCAGCGCCGTGTACGGGTAGGCGGTCCAGGCGAAGGCGAGGATCGCCGCCAGGCGCCGGCCGGCGGGGCCGGGACGGATCCGCAGGGCGAGCAGGACCAGGAGCGCGAGCGTCGCCAGGTCGAAGCCGACCGCGGCCCCGTGCGAGGCGGGAAGGTCGTCCCAGGTCCCGTGCCATGGCCAGATCGCCTCGAAGGGAACGTAGGCGAGGTAGTTGACGGGGCCGTAGGTGTCGCCGCTGGAGACGTCGTGGGGGAAGTTGTCGTAGAGCTGTTCGCCGTGCTCGATCCGGTCGGCGCCGACGACGCCGGCGTAGCCGACGTCGATCGTCCCCGCGTCGGCGACGTTGAGGCCGACCCGCAGCCCGACCAGGAACAGCGCGGCGACGATCAGCCACGCGGTGGGCCAGACCGGCCGGATGCCGTCTCCCCGGCCTCGCACCCCGACCCAGAGCGCCCTGGCGAGGAGGTAGAGCAGCACCGGGTACTGGAGCGGGACCGAGACTCCGATGTCGGCCCGGTTGAAGAACCAGTGCGAGATGCCAAACGCGAGGAGGACGCCGATGTCGAGCGTCGCGACCCGCCGGGGCCGGCGCCAGTCGATCAGCCCGATCGCGAACAGCGCGAACAGCGGCACGATCACGTAGGGGGCGTTGAGCCTGTGGCCGAAGGCCCCGGAGTAGCCGCGCGCCATCTTCCACCCGACCTGGTAGCCGGTCCACGACTCGGTCACCTCGCCGGTTTGCGGGTCGACGACCGCCAGCGCCACCCGTTCGTCCCCGGCGAAGTAGCCGACTTCCCAGTTGCCTTCGTTGATGACGGCGGTCGAGCGCAGCCCGGGGTGCTCGCGGCGCTCTTCCACCACCTTCGGGTCGCGGTCGGAGCGCGCGGTCGCTTCGGAGGCCGAGATCTCGCCGGGGTCGGCGAGGGCGAGGGAGGGCGGCGAACATGCGAGGAGGACGGCGGCGAGGGCGAGGCCCCGTCTCACTGCGCCGCCTCGCGGGTCGGGCTCACAGCCCGAAGTGGGCCAGCACGGCAGGGGCGACGTCGCGCAGGGTCCATTGCTCACGGTCGCCGGCGGGATCGTCGGGGCCGCAGCCGCAGAAGAGCAGCGGCCCGAGCGAGTCGTCGCGGTGAAGCGAGCCGTGGCTGCCGCCGCCGGCGTGGCTGGTACCGCCCCAGTCGAGCGCCTCATAGCCGCCGGCGAGAGAGACGATCATGTCACCGGCGTGCGGCGCCGTGAGCGCCGCGTGGACGCGGGCCAGCGGGTCCGGGTACTCCTCGCTTCGCAGTCTGCCGTCGATCACCTCGGCGGCGAGGGCGGCGTGGTCGCCCTCGAGCTCCCAGGCACCGCCCCGCAGGTCGCGGACCGGGCCCCCGGGTCGGAAGCGGAGCCGCCTCCCGGCCCGCTCGACGACGGCCCAGACCTCATCGCCGGAAGGGGCGCCCGCATCGAGCCGGGGCAGCTGGGTTCCGTCGCCGTCCTCAAGGCGGCAGACGAGGTCGATCCCTTCGGTGGCGGCCAGCGACTCCGAGACCTCGCGGGGATCGGCGGTGTCCCCGTTCGCCGGCAGGAGATAGACATGGGCCGCACGGCCGGTCGGGCTGACCGCCAGCTGGGCTTGCTCAGGCCGATCCTCGGACGGCTGCAGAACGGACCATTCCCGGCCGAGCAGCTCGGCGAGCGGCAGCCCCCGGTCCACCTCGGAGTGGGAGTGGTCGGCGACGAGGATCACGGCGTGGTCCTCGAGGAACCGATCGAGCCCGCCGGCCGCCTCGGCCAGGGTCGCGAAGCACTCGTCCGCCCTGGCGATCGACTCGACGCTGGCCTCAGGCCCGTGGCGATGGGAGTGATTGTCGTTGTCGGGGAGCGAGAGGAGAAGGAAGTCGAAGCCGCCGTCGCGGGCGAGCTCGGCCGCGCAGCAGGCCGCATAGCTGTCGCGGTTGCCCGGTATCGAGGTCGATTTGCACGGCACCTCTCGGCTCGCGTAGAGGTCGCCATAGAAGAGGTCGCCCGGGCCCCAGGTGTGGTGATGGAATTTGAGTCGACCGGCGTCGACGACGGCGCGCCTCATCAGGCCCTCGAGCGAGACCTGGTGACGATGGCGGCCGCGGTAGATCAGGAACGGGGTGCAGGCGGTGCGGGCGCCGGCGTCGTCGAGGCGCTCGAACAGGGTCGAGACCTCGGGGCTGAGGTGGGCGAGGTTCATGTTGTATACGAGGTCGTAGAGCGCCCGGAAGACGCCGACCGCGCGGGTCGCCTCAAGCGAGGAGCCGTACTCGACGTAGCGCCGCTCGAGCCGGTGGTACCAGTTCATCCCGCTGATCCAGTGGCGATCGGCGGCGACCCCGGTGACCATCTCAGCGCAGGCGACCGGCGTCACCGAGGGGAAGCTGGAGACGCAGTCGGGGACGAGCTGCCCCCGCTCGAGCAGGGCTCCGAAGGTCGGCGCGTTGCCCTCGGCGATCGTCCGCTCCAGCATGTCGGTGCGGAGCGAGTCGACGTAGGTCAGGACCAGCTTCTTATCGCCCATCGGTCATCCCGGCCAATCATGACTAGCGCCGCGCCGGGACTCACTGCGCCGCCCGGGACTCACTGCGCCGCCCCGGGACTCACTGCGCCGCCCCGGGACTCACTGCGCCGCCCCGGGACTCACTGCGCCGCCCC
>DATBHH010000133.1:0-12286 GCA_036557525.1 Solirubrobacterales bacterium
ATCGAGGGCGGGGTCTCGGTCCTGGACCGGGCCGACGTCGACACCGACCAGATCATCCCCAAGCAGTTCCTGAAGCGGGTCGAGCGGACCGGCTTCGGCGAGTTCCTCTTCTACGACTGGATCCGGGACGGCGAGATCGAGCTCGAGCCGAACCCGATCCTCGTCACCGGTCGGAACTTCGGCTGCGGCTCCTCGCGCGAGCACGCGCCCTGGGCACTCGAGGACTTCGGCTTCCGGGCGATCGTCGCACCCTCCTTCGCCGACATCTTCTACGTCAACTGCACGAAGATCGGGCTGCTGCCTGCGATCCTCGACGAGGAGCACTGCCGGGCGGTCGCCGAGGCCGGCGAGGCGAGGATCGACGTCGACGACGAGACGGTCAGCTGCGGCACCGCGGGCGTCTTCGAGTTCGAGATCGAGCCTGACGTCAAGTACCGCCTCCTGAACGGGCTCGACGACATCGGCGTGACGCTCGGAAACGCCGCCGCGATCGAGGAGTTCGAGAAGGCCGGCGGCGCCGAGCGCGGGCCGGTCACAACCGGGCTCTGAGCGATGTCCTCGCCCGAGACATCTCACACCGGCCCGCGCGAGTGGGACGCAGAGGTCTATCACCGCGTCTCGGAGTCGCAGTTCAGGTGGGGCCTCGAGGTGCTGGACCGGCTGCCGCTCGCGGGCAACGAGGTCGTCCTCGACGCCGGCTGCGGCTCGGGCCGGGTCACCGAGGCCCTGGTCGAGCGGCTGCCCGACGGCCGGGTCATCGCCGTCGACGGCTCCGAGGAGATGGTCAGGAAGGCGCGCGAGGTCCTCGGGCCGCGGGCGGACGTCCGCCACGTCGATCTCGAAAGGCTCGAGCTCGACGAGCGCGTCGACGCGATCTTCTCCAACGCCGTCTTTCACTGGATCAAGGACCACCGGAACCTGTTCGCGCGCCTCCGAGCGGTGCTGGCACCAGGAGGCAGGCTGGTCGCCCAGTGCGGGGGCAGGGGCAACGTCGCGGCGCTCGCCGAGGTCATTCTCTCGGTCGCCAGGGAAGGGGAGTACGGCCGCCACCTCGCCGCCGTCCCGAAAGCCTGGAACTTCCGGTCCGACGAGGAGACCACGCCGATCCTCGAAGAGGTCGGGTTCACCGACGTCCGCTGCTGGCTCGAACCGAAGGAGGTGAGGCCCGAGGAGCCGCTCGCGTTCCTGCGGACCGTCTCCCTCGGCCCCTACATGAGGGTGCTGCCGGAGGAGCTCCGCGATCCGTTCGTCTCCGAGGTCCTCGAGCGGATGGGCGACCCGCTCGTCCTCGACTACGTGCGGCTCAACATCGCCGCGACCGCGGAGTGAGCAGGCATCGAGATCTGATTTTCTCCGCGGCAGGCGAACCGCGAGCCATCCATTCATGAGCCCCACGCAACGCATAGTCCTGCTCCCCGGAGACGGGATCGGACCCGAGATCGTCGCCGCGGCCCGCCGCCTGCTCGAGTCACTCGGCGAGTTCGAGTTCGACGAGCGGCTGATCGGGGGGTGCTCGATCGACGCCGACGGGGTCGCCCTCACCGACGAGGTCCTCGGGGCCTGCCGCGACGCCGACGCCGTCCTGCTCGGCGCCGTCGGCGGCCCCAAGTGGGACACGACCGATCCCGACGCGCCCCGCCCCGAGCAGGGCCTGCTCGGCCTCCGCAAGGGGATGGGCCTGTTCGCGAACCTGCGGCCGGTCCGGCCGAGCCCGGCGCTCGTCGCAGCGAGCCCGCTGCGCGAGGAGCGGATCGCGGGCACCGACCTGCTCGTCGTCCGCGAGCTCACCGGGGGCATCTACTTCGGCGACAGCGGCCGCGACGGCGACACCGCCCACGATGATTGCGAGTACTCGGTGGCCGAGGTCGAGCGAATCGCCCGCACCGCGTTCGAGGCCGCGATCCGCCGCGCCGGCTCCGACGGCCGGACCCCGCGAGTGACCTCGGTCGACAAGGCCAACGTCCTCGAGACCTCGCGGCTCTGGCGCGAGGTGGTCACCCGGGTCGCCTCCGAGTACCCCGGCGTCGAGCTCGAGCACCTCCTGGTCGACAACGCCGCGATGCAGCTCGTCTCCCGGCCCGCCGAGTTCGACACGATCGTCACCGAGAACCTGTTCGGCGACATCCTCAGCGACGAGTCGGCGATGCTGACCGGGTCGCTGGGAATGCTGCCGTCGGCCAGCCTCGGGGCCGATGGCGACCCCGGCCTGTTCGAGCCGGTCCACGGCTCGGCCCCCGATATCGCCGGTCAGCGGATCGCCAACCCGCTGGCGACCTTCCTCTCGACGGCGATCATGCTGCGGCACGGCCTCGGCCGAGCCGTCGACGCCGACCGGATCGAGGCCGCGGTCGACGCCGTGCTCGAGCGCGGCCTCCGGACCGCCGACCTCGCGGTGGCGGGGGAGAGCACGGTCGCCACCAGCGAGATGACGGATGCCGTCCTGGCGGAGATGGGCGGTAAAGTGCCGTAGCCTGTTCGACGAGCATCTAGATCTGATGAATCTGCGAGGAGAACAGGCGGGACGAAACGGAACGCTTGCATATGGCAAGGGCGAAGCCCGCAGCCATGGGCGGAATTGATGTCATGGAGACGGCTGAGCTGATCTGGCACAACGGCGAGTTCGTACGCTGGGAGGACGCCAAGGTCCACGTGCTGAGCCACGGCCTCCACTACGGAACCGGCGTCTTCGAGGGGATCCGCTGCTACGAGACCGAGCGCGGCCCGGCGGTCTTCCGCCACCGCGAGCACCTCGCCAGGCTCGAGAAGTCAGCCGAGCTCTACTACTTCGAGCTTCCCTACTCGGCCGATGAGCTGCGCGAGGTGACCCACGAGCTGATCCGGCGCAACGGGCTGCGCTCGTGCTACATCCGGCCGCTCGCGTTCCGGGGCTACGGCGAGATGGGGCTCTACGCCCAGAGCGCACCGATCGAGGTGATCGTCGCCGTCTGGCCCTGGGGCGCCTACCTCGGCGAGGAGAGCAAGAAGCACGGGATCCGGACCAAGGTCTCGTCCTGGCGGACGATCTCCGGCGACAGCCTGATCCCGCACGCGAAGGCCTCGGGCCAGTACCTGAACTCGATCCTCGCCAAGACCGAGTCCGCGAACGCCGGCTACGACGAGGCGATCCTCCTCGACCAGCACGGCTGCGTCTCGGAGGGCTCGGGAGAGAACGTCTTCGTCGTCCGCGACGGAACCCTGCTGACTCCGGGCCACACCTCGGCAATCCTCGACGGGATAACCCGCGCCTCGGTGATCCAGATCGCCCTCGACCTCGGCTATAAGGTCGAGGAGCGCTCGATCGCGCGCGCCGAGATGTACCTCGCCGACGAGATGTTTTTGACCGGGACCGCGGCTGAGCTGGTGCCGGTGCGCTCGGTCGACGACCACCAGCTCGGCGAGCCGGGCGAGATCACGAAGGTGATCCAGGCCAAGTTCGAGGAGGCGCTCTGCGGCCACGCCGAGGAGTACCTCGAGTGGCTCGACCCCGTCGAGGTCCCGAACCAGGCGGACGAACCGAGTAAGGTCAGTTCCTGAATGTTGCGCCGTTTCGAGGCAATCGGGCGAATTACCGCAGCCGCCTAGCGGCTGGCGCGGCTGTGCTGCGCATGCGGGCACACACGCCCACTCCCCGATCCCTCGAATCGAAAGGCAGCAGATGGAACAGGTGAAGCTCTACGACACGACCTTGCGCGACGGCATGGGCGGCCCCGGCATGTCGCTCTCGGTCGAGGAGAAGCTGAAGGTGGTGGAGGCGCTCGACGCGCTCGGCGTCCAGTTCATCGAGGCCGGCTTCCCGAGCTCCAACCCGAAGGAAGCCGAGCTGTTCGATCGCCTCGCCGCGGTCGAGCTCGAGAACGCGACGATCGCCGGCTTCGGGATGACCCGCCGCCGCGACGTCGCCGCCGAGGAGGACGAGGCGTTGCGGACGATCGTCGAGTGCTTTGCCCCCGTGGTCTGCCTGGTCGGCAAGAGCTGGGGCCTCCACCTCGAGAAGGTGATCCGGGTCTCGGCCGAGGAGAACCTGGCGATGATCGCCGACTCGGTCGCGTTCTGCCGCGCCCAGGGGAAGCGGGTGGTGTTCGACGCCGAGCACTTCTTCGACGGCTACCGCGACGACGCCGGCTACGCGGTCGAGTGTGCCCGCGCGGCGGCCGGCGCCGGCGCCGAGAACGTCACCCTCTGCGACACCAACGGCGGCAACCTGCCGGAGTTCGTCGCCGAGGCGACCGCTGCGGTCGTCGCCGAGCTCGGCGACGAGGTCGAGATCGGGATCCACACGCACAACGACGCCGATTGCGCCGTCGCCAACTCGCTGGCGGCGGTATCCGCCGGCGCGCGCCTCGTGCAGGGAACGGTCAACGGCTACGGCGAGCGCTGCGGCAACGCCAACCTCGCCTCGATCCTGCCGGCCCTGCAGCTGAAGATGGGATTCGCGGTGGTGTCCGCGGAGCAGCTCGCGAGCCTGACCCAGACCGCCCACTACCTGGACGAGCTCTGCAACTTGACGCCGAACGCCGACGCCCCCTACGTCGGCCGCAACGCGTTCGCCCACAAGGCGGGGATGCACGCCGCCGGGGTTGCAGCTGACGCCCGCACGTTCGAGCATCTCGACCCGGCGGCGGTCGGCAACGAGCGCGACATCCTGCCCTCGGAGCTCTCCGGCAAGGCAACGATCCGGACCCAGGCCGACCAGGCCGGGCTCGCGATCGACGACGAGGCCGCCGGACGCGCGGTCGCCCGCCTCAAGGAGCGCGAGCACCGCGGCTACCACTACGAGGCGGCGCCGGCCTCGTTCGAGCTGCTGCTGCGGGAGGAGGCCGGCCGCTACCGGCCGCTGTTCGAGCTCGAGAGCTTCCGGGTCACGACCGAGAAGCGCGCCGACGGCCGGGTCGAAACCGAGGCGACGATCCGAGTCAGGGTCGACGGCGAGCGCTATCTGCGGGTGGCCGAGGGCAACGGCCCGGTCAACGCCCTCGACCGCGCCCTGCGCAGCGCGATCGCCGACCGCTATCCGCACCTCGCCGACATCGAGCTGACCAACTACAAGGTGCGGATCCTCGACGAGAGCCACGGCACCGGCGCCGTCACCAGGGTCCTGCTCGACTCCTCCGACGGCGAGCGTGAGTGGGGGACGATCGGCGTCTCGGAGAACATAATCGAGGCATCCTGGGAGGCCCTCGTCGACTCGCTGGAGTACGCGTTCCAAGAATGAGCGAGGGGCCGGACACCGACCCGATCCCGCTCGCCCGCCCGGAGATCGACGCCCGCGAGGAGGAGCTCGTTCTCGATGTCCTTCGCTCCGGCCGCCTCTCCCTGGGCCCGATGGTCGACCGCTTCGAGCGGCGGTTCGCCGAGTGGCTCGGGGTCGGCGACGCCGTCGCGGTCTCGAGCGGGACGACCGCGCTGCATCTCGGGGTCCGGGCGCTCGGCTGGAGTGAGGGCGACGAGGTCCTGACCAGCCCGCTGAGCTTCGTCGCCTCCGCCAACTGCCTCCTCTACGAGCGGGTCAGGCCGGCCTTCTGCGACGTCGACCGCGAGACGCTCGACCTCGACCCGACCGCGGCGGCGGCCGCGGTGGGCGAGCGAACCGCAGGAATCCTCCCGGTCCACATCTTCGGCTACCCGGCGGCGATGGACGAGCTCGAGCGGACGGCCTCCCGGCACGGCCTTGGAATTCTCGAGGACGCGTGCGAGGCGCTCGGGGCGGTCGATTCCGAGGCAAGGCGGGTCGGCGCTCGCGGCAACCTCGCGGCGTTCGGCTTCTACGCCAACAAGCAGCTCACGACCGGGGAGGGCGGGATGCTGATCCCGGACAGCGCCGAGACCGCCGCCCGCCTGCGGAGCGAGCGCAACCAGGGCCGCGCCCCCGACATGGGCTGGCTCGACCACTCCGGGCTCGGCTTCAACTACCGGCTCTCCGACGTGGCCGCCGCGGTCGGCGCCGCCCAGCTCGAGAAGCTCGACGCGATGCTCGAGCGCAGGGCGCTGGTGGCGGCTCGCTATGCCGAGGGGCTGGCCGCGGTCGAGGGCGTCGACACCCCGAGCCCGGGACGGGCCGAGGAGCGCCGCGGCTGGTTCGTATATCCGGTCAGCCTTCCCGCCGGCGCCGATCGCGATGCGACGATCTCGCGGCTCGCCGAGCGCGGGATCGCGTCGAAGGCCTACATGCCGTGCATCCACCTCTTCCCGCACCTGCGCCGGCTCGGCTACGGGGAGGGCGACTTCCCGGTGGCCGAGGAGGCATCGAGCCGCTCGCTGGCGTTGCCGTTCTTCCCGCAGATGACCGAGTCGGAGGTCGCGAGGGTGTGCGAGGCTCTCGCCGACTCCCTGGCCTGATGTCGAGATTCCGCAAAGACCCGGACCCCCGCTTCTGGCGACTCAACCGCTCGCTCGAGTTCGACTGGCGGCTGGCTCCGTACGACATCGACCAGTCTCAGGCGCACGCCCGCGCCCTCGAGGGGATCGGCGTCCTCAGCGGCGAGGAGCGGGCCGAGATCGACGCCGGCCTCGAACGCGTCCGGGCCCGGATCGGCGAGCGCGGGTTCGAGTTCGAGGAATCCGACGAGGACATCCACATGGCGATCGAGCGACTTCTCGAGGACCAGATCGGAGCCCTGGCCGGCAAGCTCCACACCGGCCGCTCCCGCAACGACCAGGTCGCGACCGACGTCGCGATGGTCGTCCAGGCGCACTCGCTGCGGGCGATCGAGCTCTGCGGTGAGTGCATGGCGCGCCTGCTCGACCTCGCCGAGCGCCACCGCGACTGGCCGATGCCCGGGTACACCCACCTCCAGCGCGCCCAGCCGGTCTATCTCGGGCACCACCTCCTCGCCTATTTCTGGATGCTGGCGCGCGACGTCCTCCGCTTCCAATTCGCGCTCGACAGCGCCTCCGTGATGCCGCTCGGCTCCGGCGCCCTCGCTGGTGTCAACTGGGAGATCGACCGCCGGGCGGTCGCCGACGACCTCGGCTTCGAGCACCTCAGCGCGAACTCGATCGACGGCGCCTCGAACCGCGACTTCGTCCTCGACTACCTGACCGCCGCGTCGATCGCGGCGATGCACTTCTCGCGCCTCGGCTCTGAGATCGTGATCTGGTCGAGCACCGAGTTCGGCTTCTGCGAGCTCGACGAGTCGTTCTCCTCGGGCTCGAGCATCATGCCGCAGAAGAAGAATCCCGACTCGGCCGAGCTCCTGCGAGCGAAGGGCCCGCGGGTCGCGGCCGACCTCGTGGCGCTGCTCGGGGCCATGCACGCGCTACCGCTCACCTACAGCAAGGACATGCAGGAGGACAAGGAGCCCCTGTTCGACGCGATCGACACCGTCGAGCTCTGCCTCGCGGCCGCCGACGGGATGCTGGCCGGAATCGAGTTCGACCGGGCCCGCCTCGAGACCGCCTCGGCGGACGAGATGCTGGCGGCGACCGAGGTCGCCGACCTCCTGGTCCGCAGGGGGATGCCGTTCCGCGAGGCGCACGGCGTCGTCGGCAGCCTCGTCCGCGACGCGGTCGAACAGGGCAGGCGCCTCTCCGATCTCACTCCCGAGGAGCTCCGGCAGCGCTCCGAGCTGCTCGATGGCGAGTACTACGAGGTACTGAGCCGCGAGAGCGGGCTCGAGGCGAAGCGGATCGCGGGCGGGACCGGGTCGGAGGCGGTCACGACTCAGCTCGAGCGCGCGCGCGAGACCCTCGCCGCGGTCGAGGCCCGGTTGGCGGCGGAGGAACGGTGAGCGCCGAGCGGGCGGGTGAGGAGCCCCGTCTCGGCGTCGAGTTCTTCGATCGATCGGTCCACGCCGTCGCCCGCGACCTGATCGGGTGCCGCCTCTTCTACGAGGGCCGCGGCGGCGTCATCGTCGAGACCGAGAGCTACGAGCGCGATGACCCCGCCTGCCACGCCTATGTCGGGCTCACCGAGCGGACCGAGGTCCTTTTCGGGGCCCCGGGCCGCGCCTACGTCTACCTCTCCTACGGGATCCACAGCCTGCTCAACTTCGTCGCCGAGCCCGACGGCGAGGCGGCGGCGGTCCTGATCCGGGCGATCGAGCCCACCCACGGACTCGCGGTGATGCGCGAGCGTCGCGGCGGCCGCGCCGACGTCGAACTCTGTTCGGGCCCTGGCAGGCTGACCGAGGCGCTCGGCCTCGGTCTCGACGCAAACGGCGCCGACCTGAGCACCGACCCGTTCCTGCTGCTCCCGCGGCGGCCGGGCTGGAACGGTGCGATCGTCAGCGGGCCGCGGATCGGCATCACGAAAGCGGTCGACCGACCCTGGCGCTTCTGCCTCGCCGGCAACGCGCACGTCTCGAAGCCCACGCCCGACTGAACGCCGCCTCCGAGGGCACCATCCCCAAGCCGGCCCCGGACGCGGGAGCGGAGGAGGCGGCGTCCTATCCAGGAGCGGAGGCGCCGCCGCTGATTCCGCCGCTCGATTCGGGCGCGGCTTCTTCGGGCGCGGCTTCGGTTGCGGGCGCCGCTTCTTCGGGCGCTTCCGGTTCGGGCGCAGGTGCTTCTTCGGGCGCGGATTCTTCCGGTTCGGAGTAGGTGGGCGGTGGGACGTAGGAGCCTTCGGAGCCGCCTTCTTCGGGGGATTCGACCTTTTCCCCGTTCTTTTCGGCCTCCTTCTTCGCCTTCGCTTCCGCCGCCCGTTCGCTGGTGATTTCCTGCCAGTCCGAGATCACGCCGGCCCAGATCAGCGCCGGGAAGGTGCCGCCCATCACCGGGCCGCCGTCGTAGAGGGTGGTCATCGGCGTCGTCGAGTTCGGGTAGCCGACCCAGACGCAGGCGGTGACTTCGTCGGCGATGCCGCCGCAGAACCAGGCATCGCCGTTGTTCTCGGTCGTGCCCGTCTTGCCCCACTGGCCTTCGGCCCCGATCTGGGCGTGGGTCCCGGTGCCGCTGGAGACCACGGTTTCGAGGATCCGCTTCTCTTCTTCGACGGTTCCCTGTTCGAAGGCCTGGGTGTGGATCGAGTCGTTGTCGCCGCCTTTGATCACGTGCCCGTCCTTGTCGGTCACTTCGGTGAAGGCGACGGGGCTGTCGCCGGGGACGGGCGCGAGGGTGCCGCTGACCCGGTCGCCGTTGTTGCCGATCGTCGCGAAGGCGTAGGCCCAGCCGAGCGGGCTGACCCCTTCCTTGAGGCCGCCGAGGACCATCGCCGGGTTGGTCGAGATCGGATCCCGATAGCCGGCCTCATGGATCGTCTTCGCGATCGAGCGGGTGCGGTCCTCGATCGTCTTGCCTTCGAGGCCTTCGAGCGCCAGCTGAGCGAAGATCGAGTTGTCGGAGTAGGTCGTCGCGCATTCGATCGAGCAGGAGCCGAGGTAGGAGTCCTCGTCGTTGTGGACGACGAAGACTTCCCTGCCGTGTTTGCCGAAGTGGAATTCCTGAGGTGCCGATTCATATGTCGTGGCGGGTGAGATCCCCTCTTCCAGCGCGGTGAGCAGGGTGAAGGGCTTGATCGAGGACCCTGGCTGGCGGCGCCCCTGGGTGGCGAGGTTGAACGGGGTGGTCTTGAAGTCGGTGCCACCGACCAGGGCCTTGATCGCGGCGTTGCGGTTGTCGATCACGACCACCGACGCGGTCGCCGGCAGGTAGCCGAGGTAGGAGGCTATGGTTTCTTCGGCGGCTTCCTGGAGCCGCAGATCGAGCGTCGACTTGACCTTGAGCCCACCGTAGAAGGCCTTCGAGGCCCCGTAGCGTTCGAGCAGCTGCTGACGCAGGTAGGCGACGAAGTAGGGCGCCTTCGATTCAAAGGTCGGCGGTTCGATGCTGCTCGGCGAGGGCAGGGCGTGCTGCTGTCCTTCGACCATCTGTTCGTGGGAGATGTAGTCCTGTTCGTACATCTTTTCGAGCACCAGGTTGCGGCGCGCGAGGGCGTTTTCGGGGTAGATCTTCGGGTCGTAGGCCGAGGGCGACTGGATGATCCCCGCGAGCAGCGCGGCCTCGTAGGGCTCGAGGACCAGAGCGCAGGGCTCGGTCCTGGTGCCGCAGCCGGGATGGGCGGCGCCGAAGTAGGTGCGGGCGGCGGCCTCGATCCCGTAGGCGCCCTCGCCGAAGTAGACCGTGTTGAGGTACTCGGTGAGGATCTTGTCCTTGCTCCAGTGTTTCTCGAGCCGGTAGGCGAGCGCCGCCTCGCGGAACTTCTCGAGAATCGTCCTGCTGCTTTCCGCTTCCAGCGCCTGCTTGACGAACTGCTGGGTGATGGTCGATGCCCCCTGTTCGGCGCTCTGGCTGAGGATGTCGTGGACGAGGGCGCGTCCGATGCCCCTGAAGTCGACGCCGCTGTGTTCGTAGAACCGGCTGTCCTCGATCGAGACCACCGCGTTCTTGATGTTCGGCGACACCTGGCTCGAGTTGAGCAGGATTTTGTTCTGATCGCTGGTCAGCGTGCCGAGCTCTTCGCCGTCGGCGCCGAAGACGACGCTGTTGCGCGAGGCCTTGTACTGGGCGAAGTTGTAGATCGCCGGCAGATCCTGGGAGACCGCGGCCATCATCCCGAACACGAACGAGACGAGCCCCAGCACGCCAAGGCCGAGAAGCACGAACAGGATCCGCAGCTTCTTCAGCCGCGGTCTCCTTGGCTTCTCCGGTGCGGGTTTCGTCGCCGGTTGCGGCTCCTTCGTGCCGCCTCGCCGGCGAGGCTTTAATCCAAGAGGCACCATCAAAGAGGGTCGCTCGGCCTCAGGCCGCCGAGCGAAGGCGGCAGTCTAGCATTGCCCCGTGAGCGCGGAACGAGCAAGCCTGAGATGGATCTGACCGAAAACGCGGTCGACGTCCTGCCTGCGGGAAGGCTCGAGGAGCAGCTCGCGGCGGGCAGGCCGCTGCGCGTCAAGCTGGGGATCGACCCGACCACCGCCGACATCCACCTCGGCCACACGGTGGTCCTCGGCAAGCTGCGCCAGTTCCAGGACGCCGGCCACCGGGTGGTCCTGATCGTCGGCGACTTCACCGCGCAGGTCGGGGACCCGAGCGGGCGCTCGACCCAGCGGCCGCTGCCGAGCGGCGAGGAGATCGCGGCCAACGCCGCCACCTACCAGGAGCAGGCGTTCAAGATCCTCGACCCCGACCAGACCGAGGTCCGCTTCAACAGCGAGTGGCTGCGGATGGACTCTCAGGAGCTGCTCTCCCTCCTCTCGCGGACCACGGTGGCGCGGCTTCTCGAGCGCGACGACTTCCAGAAGCGGATGGCCGCCGGGGCGCCGATCGCCGCGCTCGAGCTTCTCTACCCGCTTCTTCAGGGTTACGACTCGGTCGCGATCGAAGCCGATGTCGAGGTGGGGGGGACCGATCAGAAATTCAACCTCCTGTTCGGCCGCGACATGCAGACCGCCTACGGCCAGACCCCGCAATCGATCATGACCCTCCCGATCCTGGTCGGCATCGACGGCGAGCAGAAGATGAGCAAGTCGCTGGGGAACTACGTCGGGGTGACCGACCCCCCCGAGGAGATGTTCGGGCGGCTGATGCGGGTGCCGGACGCCGCGATGCCCGAATACTTCCGCCTCCTGCTGGGCGAGGAGGTGCCGGCGGGCCCGCCCAACGAGGCCAAGCGCGAGCTGGCGCGCCGGCTGGTGGCCCGCTTCCACGGCGGCGACGGTGCCGCGGCCGCGGAGGAGCACTTCAACCGCCTCTTCGTCGACCACGAGGTCCCGGCCGACCTCGAGGAGGCGGTGATCGGGCCCTACGTCGGGACCGACGGCGGCCGGGTCCACCTGCCGCGGCTGCTGGGCGGCCTGTTCGAGATGAGCTCGAGCGAGGCCCGCCGCCTGATCGGGCAGGGAGCGGTCAAGCTCGACGGCGAGGCGATCGCGTCCGACCGGCTCGACGTCGATCCCTCCGACCTCGACGGGCGGGTCCTGCAGGTCGGCAAGCGGCGCTTCCGCCGGCTGCGCGCTCAGGCCTAGCCACGAAGCGGCTTCAGCGCTATACTCCTCGGTCCCTCTGGGAAGGGCCGCGTGCCCGACCCGTGCGTGAAAGCGGCGAGTCCCGCCGCGAGAGACGCAGCGGTCTTTGAAAACTGAGCAGCGTGCACTCCGCAGGCCCACGGGTCTGTGGAATGTTTGAGCCCGAATCCACTCGGCCCGTCAGCGTGCCGGGTGGACTCTGATTTACCCGTCATGCCGGCCATTGCGTTTGTGTACACGATGGCCGCAGTCAGGCATGACGACTCTCTGTAAGAAGTACTTTCACGGAGAGTTTGATCCTGGCTCAGGACGAACGCTGGCGGCGTGCTTAACACATGCAAGTGGTGCGACGAACCAGGGCTTGCCCTGGGGCAAAGCCGCGAACG
>DATBHH010000134.1:0-6260 GCA_036557525.1 Solirubrobacterales bacterium
CGGCCGATCATCTGCTTGACGGAGCGCTCGCGCTTGTCGCTCCCGAGCTGGCCGCGGAAGTACTTCTGGGCGACGATATTGGTCGCGTTCTGGGACCAGCTCTTCGGGAACTCGACCTCGCGCTGGGTGAAGGCCGGGTCCTCGGGATCGCCGATCACGGCGTCGCGGATCTCCCACTCGATCTCGTCGAAGGGGTGGGTGCCCGGGGTCGAGAAGCGCCGCTCAATCGACAGGCCCTGGAGGTCAGCTCGGTTCGTGCTCATAGCGGTCCTGGACATCAACTGGCTCCTCTCACGGCGGGCTTTGGGGGGACTGACGAGGATCGTCATCGAGTCGGACGGAACCCGTTGGTTCGAACCCCGCAAAAGCCGGGAATTTGAAGCCGTCTCCCTCTATGGTGACAAGACGATGGTGCGGGCGCGGGCGGCCGAAAAGGCCGAAACTGCAAAGGAAGTTGCAACCGACGCGATCGCCGCGGTCAAGCCGCGGCTGCGCGGCGTCTCCCACGAGTGGGCGTTCTTCATCTCGCTCGGGCTCGGCGTGGCGCTGATCCTCGCCGCCAAGACCCCGCGCGCGACTCTCGCGGTCGCGATCTACGCGGTCAGCCTCTCGGGCCTGTTCGGGACCAGCGCGCTGTACCACCGCGTCGACTGGAAGCGGCCCAACGTCCGCCGCTGGATGAGGCGGCTCGACCACTCGATGATCTTCTTCCTGATCGCCGGCACCTACACGCCGTTCGCGCTGCTCGTGCTCGAAGGCGCGCTCGCCGACGCGATCCTCGCCGTCGTCTGGGTCGGCGCGGTGGTCGGCGCGATCGTCGAGACCGTTTGGATCGAACACCCGAAATGGGTCGCGGCCCTCGTCTACGTTTCGCTCGGCTGGGTCGCGGTCGTCGCCTTCCCGGGTCTCTGGGACGAGATCGGAATCGGCGGGACGCTGCTCGTCGCGGCCGGCGGCCTCCTCTACACGATCGGCGCCGTCGTCTACGCGACCCAGCGCCCGAATCCGAACCCGCGGGTCTTCGGCTACCACGAGGTCTTCCACCTGTTCGTGATCGCCGCCGCCGCCGCCCACTTCGCGGCGATCGCCTTCTACGCGCTGCCGGCCTCCTGATCGAGGGGCCCGCCCCCGAATTGGGATGTCGCACTTTCTTCCACCCCTCGGAAGGAACTGCGACATCGAAGGTGCGACGTCGACGATCCGACTGGTCCCGACCGACCCGGTTGCCGGGACAGGCCTCCTAGGCGGCGACAGCGTCGGGCTCGCCGATGCGCTCGGCCGCGGCGACGAGCTCGGCCAGGATCTCATCGAGGCGCTCGGCCCGCTGCGGCTCGAGCTCGAGGCTGTCCTCGCGAAGGATGTCGTGGGCGTGGGGGATGGCGAGCTCGGTCTCGACGACGCGGCCGCCCATCGCGCTCATCACCTTGCGCAGCTCGGCCTGGGCCCAGACGCCGCCGAACATGCTCTTCGAGGCGCCGATCGCCGCCGCCGGCTTGCCGGTCAGGGCACTCTCTCCGGCCGGCCGCGCGGCCCAGTCGAGGGCGTTCTTGAGCTGCCCCGGCAGCGAATGGCTGTACTCCGGGGTCGCGATCAGGACGGCGTCGGCGCCGCGGATCGCTTCGCGCAGCTCGCGAACCGCGTCGGGCGCCGGTGCGGCCTCGGCGTCCTCGTCGAACGGCGGGATCTCGGCCAACCGCTCGAACCGGGCCAGCTCCACTCCCGCGGGCAGCCGCTCGGCGGCGGTCCGCAGGAGGGCGCTGTTCAGCGATTCTCGACGAAGGCTGCCGGAGATGCCGAGGACGCGCATGCCTACTCGTCCTCCTTGACGAGCTCCAGCCCGACCTCGATCCGGACGTCGTAGTCGAGGACCTCGCCGCCGCTGGGGAGCTCGGCGTTCCACTCGAGCCCGAACTCGCGCCGGTCGACGGTTGTCTCGAGCGAGATCCCGACCCGCGCGGAGCCGGCCAGATCGGCGCCGACGTCCGCGTAGCGCCCACTCGCCTCGACCTGGCGGACGGTGCCGCCGATCTCGAGCTCGCCGCGGATGCGGACGCTGCCGTCCTCGCCGACAACGAGCTCGGTCGAGCGGAACTCGAGGCGCGGGTTGCGCTCGACGTCGAAGAAGTCGGGGGAGAGGAGGTGTCCTCTCAGCTGGGGCTCGTCGATGTCGATGCTGTCGACCTCGACCGTTCCGGTCAGGCTCGGATGCTCGCCGCCGACCAGCTTCGCCTGGTAGCCGCTGAATCCGCTGCGGAACGTCGAGACGCCGTTGTGGACGACCGCGAAGCCGATGTGGGAGTGGACCGGGTCGACGCTGTAGGTGCCCGCCTCGATTCGCTGCTTGGTCTCTGTCGCCATCGGAGGTTCCTTTCACCAGTTGATTGAGTCGAAAACACTTGCTACAACAATAATTATAGCAACAATTATTGTAAGTAAAACTATTGACCCGACAACAGTCGTCTGGGATGATGGAGTCGATGGCCACGAAGACATCAGGCGGCAGCCGCAACGGGTTGAAGGCCGCGCACGGCTCCGATCCGCACCGCGATGCATGGCTCGCGCTCTGCCGGGCCCACGCCGGCGTCACCGGGCGCCTCCAGGAGGCGCTGACCGACGCCGGCCTGCCGCCCCTGGCCTGGTACGAGGTGCTTGATGCGGTCGTCGGCTCGGAGGACGAGCGGATGAAGATGGGCGACCTCGCCGAGGCGGTGGTCATCAGCCGCGGCGGCCTCACCAAGCTGGTCGACCGACTGGTCAAGGCCGGGCTGCTCGAGCGCGCCTTCTGCCCCGAGGACCGCCGGGTCAGCTATGCCGTGGTCACCGCTTCAGGTCGCGAGGTGCACACCGAGATGCGGCCTGTCGTCGTCGGCGAGCTCCGGGCCGCGTTCACTACGAGCCTCAGCAGCCGTCAGGCGACCGCGATGAGCGAGTCGCTGCGGAAGGTCAACGCCGCCGCCTGCGGCGAGTAGGGCACGCTCAGGCAAGCGCGGCGGCGGCCCGCTCCTGCGCCGCCTCGATCAGCGCCAGGACCTCGGTCTCGCGCCCGTCGCGGATCAGCTCGACCGGGTCGGGGTCGCCGTTGACGATCCCCTCGAAGAACTCCTTGCGGTCCTGGTAGGTCGGAAGCGTCGACTTCGCCCAGCCGCGCGCCCCGTTGAGGATCACCGCCAGCCGCGCGTACTCCTCGCCGAAGAGATCGGAGATCTCCCGCTTCATCCGCTTCGCCAGCGCCGGTGAGGCGCCGGCGGTAGAGATCGCGATCGCCAGCGGCCCGCTGCGGACGATCGCAGGCAGGATGAAGTTGCAGAGGGGCGGCACATCGACGACGTTGACCAGCATCGCCCGCCTCTCGGCGTCGTCGTAGACGCCGATGTTGACCTCGCTGTCGTCGGTGGCGGCTATCACCATGAAGGCGCCCTCGAGGTCGGCGGCGCCCGCGTAGAGCCGTTTCTCCCACTCGATCGACCCCTCCGCGGCGAGAGCCTCGAGCTCGGGGTGGGCGACGGGCGCGATCAGGGTCACGTCCGCGTCGCAGGTCAGCAGCCCCTCGACCTTCTCGAGGCCGATGTCGCCGCCGCCGATCACCAGGCAGCGCCTTCCCTTCAGCTTCAGGCAGGCGATGTAGAAGGGGGTCTCGAGCATGTCGCGCACGCAGGACTGATCGCAGATCCCCTTGCGGAGCTGACAGACGCAATCCTTGCCTGCATAAGCCTGTCCTGGCATAGGGACCCTAGGTTAGTGGGGGCCGAAACAAAGCCGCCCCCGGACGCGGGAGCGGGGACCCATCCATTTCTGATTCTCTGGGTCCCCGCGGGAGCAGAGGAGGCGGCGTTATGTGGCGTCCAGGGTCTGGTGCAGGCCCTGGTCCAGCGTCGTCTCCGGCCGCCACCCGAGCTCGCGCTCGGCGCGGCCCGGGTCGAGCGCGATCCGCTGCACCTCGCCCGTCCGCGGCGGGGCGAACACCGGCTCGAAGTCGCCGCGACCGGCGAGCTCGCCGAGGCGCCCGGCGAGCTCGAGCACGTCGGTCTCGATCCCGGTGCCGATGTTGATCGCCCCCGCGGCATCCGACTCGGCGGCCGCCAGCGCCGCCGCGACGACGTCGCCCACATATATGTAGTCCCGGGTCTGGGTGCCGTCGCCGTAGACGGTCGGCCTCTCGCCCGCCGCCAGCCGGCCGCAGAAGATCGCGATCACCCCCGCCTCGCCGAGCGGGTCCTGGCGCGGCCCGTAGACGTTGCCGAGTCGCAGGCTCACCCCGGACAGCCCGTAGAGCCGCTCGTAGAGCGACAGATAACCCTCGGCGGCGAACTTGCTCTGCCCGTAGGCCGACATCGGCGCGATCGGCGCTCCCTCGTCGAGCGGCAGGTCCTGTCCCTCGCCCTCGCCGTAGATGGCACCCCCGGTCGAGACGAAGACGACCCGCGGCGATCCCGTCGCGCGGGCCGCCTCTAGCACCAGAGCGGTGCCGCCGATGTTGATCGAGGCGTCGAAGGCCGGGTCCTCGACGGACTTGCGCACGTCGATCTGCGCCGCGAGGTGGAAGACGGCCTCCGGCTGCGCCCGGCGCGCGAGGTCGAGCAGCGCCGCCCCGTCGCGGATATCGGCCTCGGCCAACCTCGCGCCGCCGGCCATCGCCTGCTCGAGGTTCTCGCGGCGGCCGGTCGAGAGATCGTCGACGATCGTCACCTCGTCGCCGCGCGCCAGCAGCGCGTCGACCAGGTTCGACCCGATGAATCCCGCTCCGCCTGTGACGAGGCACCTCAACTCAATGCCTCGCGCTTCGCTCGCGGCGCGAAGAACCAGGAGATGACGCTTGCTCGCTCCCCGCTCATGAGCGCCGATCCTAGGGTGCCGGGCGGCCCGGTGCCCGGGGGGACCGCTGGAGCCCCCTGCTACCCTCGCCGCCCGAAACCCATTGACCTCCTCGTCGCGGGCCGTTGAAGATACAGACTGCGACACGAACCCGCTCCAACTCCTATGCGCCTGATCGTCACCGAGAAGAACAACAGCGCCAAGAAGATCGCCGAGATCCTCGGCCGCGGCGAGGCTTCGGAGGACAAAAGCTTCAAAGTCCCGTACTACACCTGGTCCGACGAGCGGGGCGAGCACCGCTCGATCGGGCTCAAGGGGCACGTCGTCGGCCCGTCATTCCCCGAGAGCTACTCGAACTGGCAGAAGACCGACCTGCACGACCTGATCGACGCCAAGCTGATCAAGGAGCCGACCGACAAAAACGTCGTCAAGGCGATCAAAAAAGTCGCGAAGGAAGCGGACGAGCTCGTGATCGCGACCGACTTCGACCGCGAGGGCGAGCTGATCGGCCTCGAGGCGCTCGAGGAGATGCTCGACGCGAACCCCGCGCTCGGCTCGCGCGAGGAGTCCGAGGCGGGGACGCTGACGATCCAGCGGGCCCGCTACTCGGCGCTGACCAGGGAAGAGATCGAGCGCGCCTTCGGCGAGCTCGACGAGCTCTCCTACCCGCTGGCGAACGCCGGCGCCGCCCGCCAGGACATCGACCTGCTGTGGGGCGCGACGCTGACCCGCGCCGTCTCGCTCAGCACCCGCCGCTTCGGCTCGAACTTCCTCTCGGTCGGGCGCGTCCAGAGCCCGACGCTGGGCCTGATCGTCGAGCGCGAGCTCGAGCGCCGGGCCCACGTCGCGAAGCCGTTCTGGGAGCTGTTCGCCAACTTCCAGCACCCCGACGGGAGCTTCGAGACCCATCACACGACCGACAAATTCTGGGACCGCAAGGAGGCCGACACGGCGCTCGCCGGCACCAGCAGCCCGGGCCGGGTCAGTTCGGTCACCGCGCGCAAGAACACCCGCAAACCGCCGACCCCCTACAACACGACCGCGTTCACGACCGACGCCTCGAGCCGGCTCGGGATCACCCCGGCGAGCGCGATGCGGATCGCCGAGGACCTCTACATGGACGGGTTCATCTCCTACCCGCGGACCGACAACACCGTCTACCCGCAGTCGCTGCCGCTGCGCGAGCTGATTGCCTCGCTGGTCCATATCAAGGAGTTCTCGGCCGCTTCGGCCCTGCTCGAGCAGGCGCAGCTGACCCCGACCCGGGGCAAGAAAGAGACCACGGACCACCCGCCGATCTACCCGACCCAGGCGATCCACCCCGGCGCGCTCGAGGGCCCGAAGCGGCGCGTCTACGAGCTGGTCGTGCGCCGCTTCCTCGCCACCTTCAGCCCGCCGATGATCACCGAGTCGACCCGGGCCGACATCGAGGCCGGCTCGGAGACCTA
>DATBHH010000135.1:0-3359 GCA_036557525.1 Solirubrobacterales bacterium
ATCGCCGACCACCGCGATCACACTCCCGATCGGCAGCGTGTCCCCCTCCTGGGCGACGATCTCGGTGAGGGTGCCGGCAACGTCGCTCTCGTACGCCATGTTCGCCTTGTCGGTCTCGATCTCGACCAGCTCGTCGCCGACCTCGACCTCCTCGCCGACCTGCTTCAGCCACTGCAGGATCGTCCCCTCCTCCATCGAGTCCGAGAGGCGGGGCATCACGACCTCGGCCATCAGATCGTGCCCTCCAGCGCCGCGAGCGCCGCCTGCACGACGTGCTCGGTGTGCGGGATCGCCGCCTGCTCGAGCCGCCTCGAGTAGGGCATGTGGACGTCGGCGCCGGTCACCCGCTGGACCGGCGCGTCGAGGTCGTCGAAGGCCTGCTCGGTGATCAGCGTCGAGAGGTTGGCGCCGACGCCGCCGTGCGGCCATCCCTCCTCGACGATCACCGCGCGGTTCGTCTTGCGGACCGACTCGAGGATCGTGTCGAGGTCGAGCGGCCGCAGGGTGCGGGGGTCGATGACCTCGGCCTCGACGCCGTGATCGTTGGCCAGCGCTCTCGCCGCATCCTCGGCGACATGGGCCATCTTGAGGATGCCGATGATCGTCACGTCGCCACCCTCGCGGCGAATCGCCGCCTGGCCGAAGCCGAGTGTCGAGTCCCCGTTATCGGCGACCTCGCCCCGCCGCCCGTAGAGCGTCTCATGCTCGATGAACACGACCGGGTTGTCGTCCCGGATCGCCGCCTTCAGGAGGGCCTTGCCGTCGGCCGGCGTCGACGGGCAGGCGACGAGCAGGCCGGGGACCTGGAGATAGAGCGCCTCGAAGCTGTGGGAGTGGGTGGGGCCGAGCTGGTGGCCGCCGCCGCCGGGCATCCGGATCACCATCGGCACCCGCGCCTGGCCGTTGAACATGTAGGGGATCGCGGCAGCGTGGTTGACGATCTGGTCCAGCGCCAGCAGCGAGAAGTTGACCGTCATCAGCTCGACGATCGGCCGCAGGCCGGCCATCGCCGCCCCGACGCCGGTGCCGACGATGGTGTTCTCGGAGATCGGGGTGTCGCGGACGCGCCGCTCCCCGAACTCGTCGAGCAGGCCCTCGGTCACCTTGAACGCGCCCTGGAAGACGCCGACGTCCTCGCCGATGACGAAGACCGACTCGTCGCGTCGCATCTCCTCTGCCATCGCGTCGCGCAGCGCCTCGCGCATCCGCAGGGTCGCCATCAGGGGGCCTCCTCGCGCTCGGCGGCGACCTCGGCCTCGGTGCCCTCCTCGGCGTCGCCCCGCTCGGCCGGATTCGGGCGCGGACCGTCTGGCTGACCGGCGTAGGCGGCGCCGGCCTCGGCCAGTTCGCGGGCGGTCTGCGGCATCGTTTCCTCCTCGCGCTCGCCCCGGTGCGGCTCCGGGCTGCGCTCGTCCACCGCGTACCAGCCTTCGCCCTCAAGGACGTAGAGGTTCTCGTAGAGGGTGTCGAGCGCCGGCTCGGGCGAGGAGTCGGCGAACTCGACCGCGGCCAGGACCTGCTCCTCGGCCTTGTCGCGGACCTCCTGCACCTCGCGCTCGCCGAGCACGCCGTCCTTGACGCAGCGCCTCGCAAACGTCTCGATCGGGTCCTTCTCCCGCCACTCCTCGACCTCCTCGCGCTCGCGGTAGACCTCGGGGTCGGCGGCCGAGTGGCCGCGGAAGCGGTAGGTGAAGGCCTCGAGCAGGGTCGGGCGTCGGTCTTCGCGCGCCTTGTGGATCCCCTCGGCGACGGCCTCGCGAACCGCGATCACGTCCATGCCGTCGATCCGCTGGCCCGGGATGCCGTAGCCCTTCGCCTTTTTCGAGAGGTCGGTCTGGGCCGAGTGGCGCTCGACCGAGGTGCCCATCCCGTAGAGGTTGTTCTCGACGAGGAAGAACACCGGCAGCTTCCAGAGCGCCGCGAGGTTCATCGTCTCGCCGAAGTTGCCCGTGTTGGAGGCGCCGTCTCCGAACATGCAGACGGTGACGCTGTCTTCGCTCCGATAATCGGATGCGAGGGCGATCCCGGCCGCGATCGGGAGGCTGCCGCCGACGATCCCGTAGCCGCCCATGAACCGCCGCTCGCTGTCGAAGACGTGCATCGAGCCGCCGCGGCCGCCGCTGGTGCCGTCGATCCGGCCGAACAGCTCCGCCATCACCCTCTTGGGATCGGTGCCGCGCGCGATCGCGTGGCCGTGGGTGCGGTAGGCGCCGATCAGGTAGTCGTCGTCGCGCATCACCGAGGCGGTGCCGACGATCGTCGCCTCCTCGCCGATCCCCAGGTGCAGGAAGCCCCCCGCCTTGGCGCGCTGGTACTGGCGCCCCGCCTCCTCCTCGAAGCGACGGATCAGCGCCATCTGTCGCAGCAGCTCGTAACAGGTGGACGCGTCGGGCAACTTGGCCACGCCCTGACCTTAGCTTGCCGCTGCGACCGCCTCCTCGACCCTGTCGTCGCCCCAGAAGACCTCGCCGCCGACCACCAGCGAGGGGACGCCGAAGACGCCTAGCTCGGCGGCCTCTTCGGTCGCCTCGCGCAGCGCCCCCTTGACACCGTCGGTCGCCGCCGCCTTCTCGACCGCCCGCGGGTGGAGCTCGCAGGCCGCGGCGGCGATCAGCACGTTGTCGCGCTCGGTCAGGTCGCGCCCCGCCGCGAACGCCTGGCGGAAGGCGGCGAGGGCGAAGGAGACGGTGCGCCCGGCCTGCTTGGCGAAGGTCGCTACCCGCATCGCGAACAGGGTGTTTCCGGGGAAGGGGTCGGGCCAGGCGATCGGCGGCAGACCGTAGTCCGCGGCGCGCCGCTCGACCTCGGCGATCCCCTCCTCGCGATCGGGGCCGTTTGCCCAGGAGTCGCGGTCGAAGCGCTGAAACAGCCCGCCGAGGAGGATCGGCTTCCACTCCGGCTGTTCGAGGCCGGCCTCGGCGAAGACCCCGCTGATCCGCTCGGCGGTCAGGTACGCGTAGGGACTCCCCAGATCGAAGTAGAAGACTGCCGGGGTCATCTAGACCGCGAAAGCCAAGCAGATCGGCGGACGCAGGGAGGTCGACGAGGGGAGCGCACTGAGGTGCGTGACCCGGGATGCCCGACCGAGGACTCCGATATGCGCTGGGCTTGCAGCGGTCTAGGCGTGGATGGCCCAGCCGTCGACAGCGCGGGCGGCGTCGAGGATCGCCTCGGAGATCGTCGGGTGGGGGTGGGGCATCTCGGCCAGCTCCTGGTAACCGCCCTCGAGCGCCATCACCGCGACCAGCTCGGCGATCATGTCGCAGGCGCGGTTGCCGACGATGTGGGCGCCGAGCACCTCGCCGTACTTCGAGTCGACGACGAGCTTGACGAGGCCGAGTTTGTCGTCGTAGACGGTC
>DATBHH010000136.1:0-21302 GCA_036557525.1 Solirubrobacterales bacterium
GGCCGGAACCGGGGCGGGGAACCGGATCTTGTTCCAGCCGTAGTTGACGCCGAGCGCGAAGCCGGTCGAGGAGATCAGCTCCTTGCGGAACCCGTCGACCAGCGAGAGGGTCAGGTTGCCGTGGGCGATCGTCGTCCCGAAGGGGCTCTCCCGCTTCGCCCGCTCGACGTCGACGTGGATCCACTGGTCGTCGCCCGAGATCCCGGCGAAGGTGTCGATGTCCTCCTGGGTCACCGTGCGCCACTCGCTCGGGCCGATCTCCTGCCCGAGCATCTCCTGCATTCCCTCGACACCCCGTACCTCGACGGTCGCCATCGAGCCGGAGTCTACGTCAAGGGTTCGCGGTCCGCACCCGGTAGATGTGGAAGACCGACTGCTTCCGCCCGTGCTTGAACTTCTTCGCATGGACCGACTGACGGACGATGAGCAGCTTCTTCTGCGGCTTCTTCGCCATCTTGTTCACCGCGGCCGTGAACTTGGGCTTGACCTTCAATTTCGCGACGTGCCACTTGTTCGGCTTCTGCTTCGCGGAGACCGACGCGCTCATCGGCTTCCCTTGCTTGCAGTGGCGCTTGCCCTTCCTCGTCGTGCAGCGGTCCTTTGCCGTCACCGCCGAGGCGCTTCCGATGCATTCCGGCTTGAAGCGCGGGGCGCATTTGAGCCGCAGGTAGAGGAACCCGCCTTCGAGCAGCGCGGTGTCGAAGTCGGGCGGGACCGGGGGGCCGACCCGGTGCGGGGCGCTGGTCTGGCTCGCCGAGCCGGCCTGGTTCGACCCCGTCACCCGGCAGACGTAGGTCCCGGCGCTGGTCGCTTTGATCGACGATGCGGTCGCGCCGGCCACATCGCTGCCTTCGCGGCTCCACTGGTATGCGAAGGCGCTGGGGGCACGGTAGAGCAGGGCCTCGAAGATGTCGCTCGACCAGCTTCCCTGCGAGCACGACAGGGTCGTGCCGACGCTCGAGCCGCCGCTGATCGCCGGTGGCCCTGTCCCCGTCGGGACTTTCTGGACGATCGGGAACGCCGAGCCTTCGTTGGTGGCTCCGGCGGTGGGGATCCGGCCGCCACCGCTGCCGTCGAGCTTCGCGAGCCCGATGTCGTCGCCACCGTCGTTCGCCCAGTAGACGATCCCCGCTTCGGGATCGATCGCGACGCCATACGGCACGTCGACCGGGGCGCCGGTGGTCGGAAGGTCGCCGCCGCCGCTTCCGTCGAGCCGAGCGAAGCCGATCGTGCCGCTGAGGTCCGACCAGAAGATCCGCCGCGAGGCGGGGTCGATCGCGACCCCCGCGGGGATCACGACGGTCGCGCCGCTGGTGCTGAGGTCGCCGCCACCGCCGCTGTCGTTCAGGTTCGCGAAGGAGATCGTCGCGCCGTTGTAATTGGACCAGTAGAGGCGGCCGGTCGCGGTGTCGACGGTCACTCCCGAGGGGCCGTCAAGCGTCGCTCCGGTGGTGTCGAGGTCGGCTCCTCCGCTGCCGTCGAGGCTCGCGAAGCCGATCGATCCCGGAATGTCGTCGTTCGCCCAGAAGATCTTCCTCGAGGCGGGGTCGATCGCCAGCCCATCCGGCGCCTGCACCGTCGCCGTGCCCGTGTTGAGGGTGCCGCCGGCGCTCCCGTCGGGATTGAGGAAGCCGATCGTGTTGGCGCCCTCGTTCGTGTAGTAGATCCGCCCGGTGGCGGAGTCGACCGCCAATCCCGCCGATTCGGTCGCGCCGTTGAAGATGTCGCCGGCGCCGCTGCCGTCGAGGTTCGCGAACGAGATCGCGGTCCCGCCTTCGTTGCTCCAGTAGACCCGGTTGGCACCTGAGGCCACGGAAGGAAGCGAGGCCGCGAGAAACAGGAGAGACACCGTGGTCAAGAACCACAGCTTTGGTTCTCGAAAATCCACCAATTCGACCCTAGCTCGTCCGAAGTCCCCCTGTCCAGTCCCCGGGCTACGCGATCAGCCGGACCTCGAAGCTGGGCAGAATCAGCGCCCCGGAGCCGCCGAGGAGGCCGAGGATGCGGCTGACGTAGGCCTGCGTCTCGGGGATCGAGGGCACGCAGCCGCAATCCTCGACCGCGCCGGGGCCGGCGTTGTAGGCGGCAAGAGCGAGCTGGGGCGAGCCGAACTCTCGGAGCAGGTCGGACATCAGGTGGGCCTGGGCGTCGATCGCGGCAACCGGGTCAAACGGATCGTCGAGGCCGTAGGCCGCTGCCGTCGAGGGGATGAACTGGGCGATTCCCTCGGCCCCGGCCGGAGAGGAGGCGAACGGGTCGAAGTTCGACTCGGCCATCAGCTGGGCGGCGAGCAGAGCGGCGGAGACGTTCCAGTGCGCGGCCGCCCGGCTCAGCGGCGGACGAAAGCGAGCGGGAACGAAGCTCGGCAATCCTCCGGCCCCGGCGACGACACCGTCTCCGCCCGGCGCCACCGAGTTCCCCTCCCGCGAGCAGGGCGCCGGCGGGCGGTCGTAGCCGTAGTGCCACGGCTCCCACGAGTAGCGCTGGGTGAAGCCGAATCGAGCGGCGTTCGCCGCGAGCCAGGCGTACGCCGAGTCGGGGCCGAGGTCGAGCTCGGTCGCGCAGCGGTGCAGCGAGTGACCAGGGGGCGCGACCCAGCGAGGATCGGGGTGCGCGGCGAACAGCGCCGCCTGTTCGGCGTCGGAGCGAAAGGCCGAGTTGACGAGGAGAGCGATGCCGGCCTCGGCGGCGGCGGCGGCCATCTCGTCGAACGCCGCGGCGACGTCGGGACGCATCCCCTCGCCCTGCCTGTAGGAGAGGGGGCCGCTGTAGCCGCCGCCGCTCGCCATCCGGGCCGGCGCCGGCGCCGTCCCCGCCGGCGCCGCCGCTTCGGCTTCGGCCGACGCCTCGACCTGCTCGCCGGTTCCCGACAGATCACCGCCGACCGCCGCTCGTGCCCGGACCGGGGCGAAGGAGAGGACGTCGGGAAAGGAGAGTCGAAGCCTCGTCGCGGCGACCCCGTTGGCGAGCCCGGCGGCGACCGCCGCCGACCGCGCGCGGAGGAGGTAGGTCGCCTTCGAGATGTGGGCGGGGTTCGGCAGCCCATTCGGCAGCGTCGGCGGCGACAGCAGCCGCGGCAGGTCGTCGCGCATCGAGCGCGCCGCCGAGACCGCGGCCAGATCGGCGGCCCGCTGAACCCTGCCCTTGCCGGTCACGGCGCCCGCGATCGCGACCAGCGCCACGGCTGCCGCGATCAGCGCGAACGCTCCGCCGATCGCGAGGATCAGGGCCTGGCCCGATTCTTGGCCTCGCTCTCCCACCGGCCCACCCTGATCGGACCGCGCCGACGCGTGGGACGCAGAGACGGACTATTCAGTCACGTCAGCGGATCAAATCTGCTCGGGGACCATCTCGATCGCTCCACACGGGCACTCGGCCACGCAGATTCCACAGCCCTTGCAGTAGTCGTAGTCGATCGCGTAGCGCTCGCCGGGCTCGCCGAGCTTGATCACCGCGTTGTCCGGACAGACCCCGTAGCAGTTGTCGCACGAGAAGCAGTTGCCGCAGGAGAGGCAGCGCCTGGCCTCGTAGAGCGCGTTCTCGCGGTCGAGGCCGCCGACGACCTCCTCGAAGCTGGAGCGGCGCCTCTCGGCCTCGAGCAGCGGCTGAACGGTGCGCGGGGCGTCCGAGTAGTACCAGGTGTTGAGCATCTCGAAGCCGGCGATCTCGTGCCGCGGCGGCGGCCTGTACTCGGCCCCGCGAAGCCAGCCGTCGATGTTGCGGGCAGCCCTCTTGCCGTGGCCGACAGCGACGGTCACCGAGCGCTCGGCGGGCACCATGTCCCCGCCGGCGAAGATCCCGAGGTGGCCGGTCATCATGTTGGGGCCGACCCGGACGACGCCGTCGTCGACCTCGATTCCCTCAACCCCCTCGAGCAGCGAGAGGTCGACATCCTGGCCGAGGGCGAGGATCAGCGAGTCCGCCTCCAGCTCCTCGAGCTCGCCGGTGGGCTGCGGGAAGCCGGTCTCGTCGAGCTCCATCCGCTCGAGCACGAGCCTGCCCTCCTCGGCATGCTTGATCGTCGAGAGCCACTTCATCATCACCCCCTCTTCGTCAGCCTCCTCGACCTCGAGGTCGTGCGCCGGCATCCGCTCGCGCGTGCGCCTGTAGACGACGATCGCATCGGTCGCGCCGAGGCGCTTCGCGGTGCGGGCGGCGTCCATCGCAGTGTCGCCGCCACCGTAGACGACGACCCGCCTGCCGAGCAGCGGCCGCTCCTCCCCCTCCATGCTGTGGAGCAGCGAGACGGCGTCGAGCATCCGCGCCGCCTCGCCGGCCGGAATGTAGGCGCGCCTGCCGATCTGGGCGCCGACCGCGAGGAAGGCGGCATCGAAGCCGCCCTCGCGCATTCTCTGCTCGATGTTCTCGACCTTGGTCTCGAGCTCGAGCTCGACGCCGAGATCGAGGATTCGCTGCGCCTCGGCGTCGAGGACGTCGCGCGGCAGCCTGTAGGTCGGGATGCCGAAGCGCATCATCCCGCCGACCATCGGCCCCGCCTCGTGGATCGCCACCTCATGCCCGAGGCGCCGCAGGTGGTAGGCGGCGGAAAGGCCCGATGGCCCGGCGCCGACGATCAGGACGCGCTTCCCCGACGGCTCGGCATCGACCTCGAAGCTCCACCCGCGCCGGATCGCCTCGTCGCCGAGAAAGCGCTCGACCGAGTGGATCCCGACCGCCTCGTCGAGCTGCCCGCGGTTGCAGGCGGTCTCGCACGGGTGGTAGCAGACCCTGCCCATGATCGCCGGGAACGGGTTGTCGGCGACGAGCTTGCGCCAGGCCCGCTCGTAGCCCTCCTCCCCCTCCTCGGCCTCGTAGAGCCAGGCCTGGATGTTCTCGCCGGCCGGGCAGGCGTCATTGCAGGGCGGCAGCCGGTCGACGTACTCGGCGCGCTCGGTGCGCCAGTTTCCGGTCTTGTTGGCGAGGCTCGAGCCGACGTCGAGCGTGACCGCGTAGGGCCGCCTGTCGCTCATTGCGGCCCCCTGCTCGTCTCGGCGAGCAGCCGCATCAGGTTGCTCTCCTCGTTCGGAAGCGGCGGCCGCGCGAGGCCGTCGGGGCGCCCGGCGGTGTCCCCCGCCTCCCCGGGGAGGTCGGCGCCCTCGTCGGAGCCGGCGAGCAGGCCGAAGCGGCGGATGTTGCGGTCGGCGATCGCCTGGATCCGTTCGATCAGGTCGGGTCTCGCGCTCTCGCCGAAGAGGTGAGCGTAGCGGCGCTGCAGCTTCAGGTACTCCTCGACCGGCACCTGGCGCCGGATCTTCGAGACGCCGACGACCTCGCCGTCCACCGCCTCGAAGACGGGGAAGAGCCCGGTCTCCTTGACCAGGCGGGCGACCCGGATCGTGTCGCGCGAGGCCGAGCCCCATCCGAGCGGGCAGGGGACGAAGACGTGGATGTAGCGGGCGCCGCGATGCTCCATCGCGCGTTCGACCTTGTTCTCGAGGTCGCGCGGCTCGGCGACGGTCGCGGTCGCGACGTAGGGGATCTCGTGCGCCATCGCGATCAGCGGCAGGTTCTTGCCCTGGCCGAAGACGTTGCCCGGAACCCTGCCGAGGGGCTTGGTGTTGGCGGTGCGAGCGGCGGGAGGCGTCGCGCCGGAGCGCTGCACCCCGGTGTTCATGTAGGCCTCGTTGTCGTAGCAGACGAAGAGAACGTCGTCGTTTCGCTCGAACATCCCGGAGAGGCAGCCGAAGCCGATGTCGACGGTTCCGCCATCGCCTCCCTGGCCGATCACGCGGACGTCCTCGCGCCCCTGCGCCCGCATCGCCGCCGCCATCCCGGTCGCGACGGCTGGAGCGTTGCCGAACAGCGAGTGCAGCCAGGGGAGTTGCCAGGAGGACTCCGGAAACGGGGTCGAGAAGACCTCGAGGCAGCCGGTGGCGTTGGCGGCGATCAGCTGCCCGCCGGTCGCGCGCATCGCGGCGTCGACCGCATAGCGGGCGCCCAGCGCCTCACCGCAGCCCTGGCAGGCGCGGTGCCCCGAGGTGAGGCTGTTGGAGCGGTCCATCCGTGCCTGCACCGAGCGCTGCTCGGGGTCGAGAAGGCGATTGCCGACCACGAAGCTGCCCGCCTGGTAGAACTTCACCTGCTGCTCGGGGGGGCGTCTTGTTCTCTTCTCGCTCACCTCTCCTCCTTAGTGTGATCTCGCCGCGATGATCCCGACGTCGCGGAGGATGTTCTCCGCGTGCGGGCCGCTTCGCCCGCCCTGCTGCATCCGCCTCAACTCGGCCTCCACCGTCTCCCACTTCATGCCGAGGAAGGTCAGCGGCTCGAGCCTGTCGGCGACGGCATCCTCGAACAGGCCGATCAGCGACTTCCGGGTGATCGGCCGGCCGCCGAGCCCGGCGATAACCGTGTACCCGTGGAGCTGGATGCCGGAGAGCGCCATCCGCACGTTGGCGGAGACGATGCCGCCGATCCCCACCGCCAGCGCCTTCTCGAGGACCACGACCCGGCGGGCGCCCTCGAGCGCCTCGCGGACCTCCTCGAGCGGGAAGGGGCGGAACGACTTGATCGCCAGGGCCCCGATGCTCACTCCCCCGTCGCGCATCTCGTCGATCGCGTCCTCGATCGTCCCCAGCACCGAGCCCAGAGCCACGACGACCGTCTCGGCATCCTCGGCCCGGTAGGTGCGGATCAGACCGCCCGAGAGGCGATTGAAGCCGGACCCGAATTCAGCCGAGACCTGCGGGATCAGGTCGAGGGCCTGCAACTGCTTCGCGTGGGCCAGGTACTTGACCTCGGTGAAGGCCTCGGGCCCGACCATCGCTCCGATCGTGACCGGGTCCGCGGGGTCGAGCACCTGTCGCGGCTCGAAGCGGGGCAGGAAGGAATCGACCTGCTCCTGGGCGGGCAGGTCGATTCGCTCGTGCGCGTGGGTGAGGATGAAGCCGTCCATGCAGACCATGACCGGCAGCGAGAGCTCCTCCGCGATCCGGAAGGCCTGGATGTGCATGTCGACGGCCTCCTGGTTGGTCTCGGCGTAGAGCTGGATCCAGCCGCAATCGCGTTGGGACATCGTGTCGCTGTGGTCGTTCCAGATGTTGATCGGGGAGCCGATCGCGCGGTTGGCGACCGTCATCACGATCGGGAGTCCGAGGCCGGAGGCGTTGTAGAGCGCCTCGGCCATGTAGAGCAGGCCCTGGCTGGCGGTCGCCGTGTAGGCGCGGGACCCGGCCGCCGAGGCGCCGATGCAGACCGAGAGGGCTGCGAACTCCGACTCGACGGTGATGTACTCGCACGGCGCCAGCCTCTCTTCGCGGACGATGTCGGAGAGGCCCTCGACGATGTGTGTCTGCGGCGAGATCGGGTATGCGCAGACGACCTCCGGCCGGCACATCGCCACCGCCTCGGCGACGGCGGCCGAGCCCTCGGCCTGCCTAAGCACCCGCGGCCTCCCGCGACTCGCTCTCGACCAACCCGAATGTCTCCCTCGCCGCCGCCGCGTTTCGCTCGCCGAGGACGCCGGGGAATCGCTCACAGATGGCGGTCACGACCGCCTCCAGCCCCAGCCGGCCCGTCAGCGCCGCGAAGCCGCCGACAAGCGCGGCGTTGGGCAGGGGACGACCGAGGCGGCGGCGGGCGATGTCGGTCGCCGGCACCGTCATCAGCCGTTCGGGCCGGAAGCCCTCGGCGAACTCGGCGAGCCCCAGATCGGCGAGGCTGCGGCTGCTGTTGATGAGTATGTGGGCGTCCGGGCCGAGTCCGTTGAAGAGGTCGACCTGGTGCAGGAGCGTCGGATCCTGGACGATCAGCGCGTCGGGCTCGGCGACCGGTTCGCGGGTCCGGATCGGAGAGTCGGCGAGCCGGCAGTAGGCGACTACCGGGGCTCCGCTGCGCTCAGAGCCGAAGCTGGGAAAGGCCTGGGCGTGGAGACCTTCCTCGAAGGCGGCGACCGAGAGCAACTCGGCAGCTGTGACCACCCCCTGACCGCCACGACCATGAACTCGGACCTCGAACATCGGATCTCCCATCGACGGTACACCGTATGGGCCTCTCGGTTCGGGCCCATCCGGATTCAGCGGTCGATCGGGCGCAGTGAACTACTGACCGTCCGGGTCGAGGAGGCGGCGACCGATCCGGGTCGGGATGCCCGCGGCTCCGGTCGGGGCCGATAGGCCGGCCAGGGCGGCGCGGGCTGCGACCCACCCGATCGGGTGCTTGAGGACCGCGACCCGGAGCCCGCGCTCGAGCAGGTCGCCGACAGCGAGCGCGGTGAGAGCGCGGTCGTCGGCCAGATCGGCCCGGAGCAGGCCGGCGGTCGGGCACAGAGGCCGCTCGAGTGCCGCCTGCACCAAACGCGGGGGTAGGTGCAGAGCCGCCGTCGAGCCACGGCCGATTGCGAGAGCAGCGCCGGCGAGCTCGAGGCCGGCCTCGTCGTCCGGCAGCGCCAGGCGGCAGATCCGACCCCGGGAAGCGACCCCGACCCCGGGGATGTGCGCCGCCAGCCGCTCCTCGAGCTCGCGCGCAGCGGCCGTCGCGATCAGGCCCGGGCGCGGAGCGCGCCCCGCGTCGAGATCGACCATGAGCCCGGCGCGGTCGGCCTCCGAGCCCGCGCAGGCGAGGGCTGCGGCGGCCTCCCTCGCGCCGTGGGCCGCGCCGACCCGGGCGACGAGAACCGCGGCGCTCACCCTTCCCTCGCCGAGGCCGAGGAGGTGACGACGAGGCTGTCGCCGAGCAGGCCGAAGGGTGAGGGCGGCCGCAGCCTGACGGTCACCCCGTCCGGGCCGACGGCGACATCGACGTCGTCCCGCGCCCAGCCCGGGAGGCCTTCTCGCGCCGCGGCCGTCGCCGAGCCACCGGAGGCGCGGGCGAGCGCGCCGGCCTCCGCGGCTCCGTCGGCGAGGGTCAACGCGTAGCCGGCAAGGAGGAGCTGGAGCGCGATCAGCGCCGCCAGAAGCAGCGCCGGGACCGCGGCGACGAGCTCGACCGAGGCCTGACCGCGCTCGCTACCCATCTCCGCCCAGCCTCGCGCTCGCTGCGACGCTCAGCGGCGGCAACGCCGGCATCAGACGGGGCACCGGCACCTCGACCGAGACATGCCCGTCGTCCCCGACCCGGGCGCCCCGGCGCATCGACGGTGGCAACGCCGCCCGCGCGGCGGTCGCCGCGTCCCCGCCCACCAGCGCCGCCCGCGCCCCCGCCCGCGCCGCGACGCCGGCCGACCACAGCGCCTGACCGGCGAGCGCGAGCTGGGCCGCGATCAGGATCGACAGGAGGAGGAACGGGAGCACCCCGATCAGCTCGATCGAGGCGGTCCCGGCCTCGCCGCCGCGCGAGGAGGTCGGAGGGCTCATGCCCCGACCGTCCCAGGCCGCGGTTCACCGGTGGCGCGCCAAAGCGAACGATTCCGTGGCGGCCCGGATCAGTATGTGTTCGCTTCGATCCAGATCCGCCAGATCGCGGCGACCGAGGCCGCGAGAAGCAGGATCCAGGCGAGGGTCCCGCCCCCGGTCGCGAACATCTCGTCGCTGCCGGCGATCAGAAGCGCGATCAGGCCGACCGCGCCGTAGAGAATCGCGCGACGACCATCGCTGAGCGCCGCCAGCGTCAGCTGGTTCTGGCGGCTGAGCAGGTACACGGCCCAGGCGATCGCGGCGAGGAAGCCGATCGTGATCGCCGTCAGAACCGCTTCCGCGAAGTTGCCGCCGCCCGGGAGAAAGGCCACGGCCAGCGCCAGCGCCAGCACGATCGCGATGTTCCGTGCGATTCGCATCAAACCGAATTCTAAGCGCCCAGCAGCTTCGCGATCCCGTATACGGCGGCCCCGATCGCCGCCGTCGCCGGCAGGGTCAGGAGCCAGGCGACGACGATGTTTCCGGCGACTCCCCAGCGCACGGCCGAGAGCCTTTTCGCAGCGCCGGCCCCCATCACGCCGCCGCTGATCGCGTGGGTCGATGAGATCGGGTAGCCGAGCGCTGTCGAGACGAGGATCGCCACCGCGCCCGCGCCCTGGGCCGAAAAGCCCTGGGCGGGATCCATCTTGATGATCCGCGAGCCGGTGGTGCGGAGGATCCTCCAGCCGCCGCTGTAGGTGCCGAGGCCGAGCCCCGCGGCGGCGGCGAGAATCACCCAGAACGGGGGGTCGGTCCCGACGCCGTGGGTGCCGTTGGCGATCAGGGCGAGGGTGATGACCCCCATCGTCTTCTGCGCGTCGTTTGCCCCATGCCCGAGCGCCAGAAGCCCGCCGGAGGCGATCTGCGCGCGCCGAAACGCGCGACCGACGGAACCCGGGGGCCGGTTGCCGACGACGCGGTAGACGATGCCGATCAGGACCCAGGCGAGGACGAAGGCGGCGAGCGGCGCGACCAGGGCCGGGATCAGGACCTCGTCGAGGAGGCCGCCGCCCTTGACGGCGTCGGCGCCGCCGGCCGCGAGGGTGGCCCCGACCAGGCCGCCGATCAGGGCGTGCGAGGAGCTCGACGGCAGGCCCAGCCGCCAGGTCCAGAGATTCCATGCGATCGCTCCGAGGAGGCCGCAGAGGACGGCGCCGGGCGTGATCTGCGCGACCTCGACGACGTCGCCGGCGATCGTCGCCGCGACCGCGACCGAGATGAAGGCGCCTACGAAGTTGAGCACCGCGGCCACGGCGATCGCCAGCTGGGGCGGCGCGGCGCCGGTCGAGATCGCGGTCGAGATCAGGTCGAAGGTGTCGTGAAACCCGTTGCTGAACGCGAATCCGAGCGCGACGACGACGACCAGCACCATGACGACATCACCGCTCAAGGCAGGTCCTCGCGCTTCGCGCCCTCGCGACGAATCAGACATCGACGCTCGGTCGCCGCCGCGCTCACGAGTTCTTGATGACTATGCCCTCGAGCGTCTGCGCGGCCGTCTCGGTCGAGTCGATCGCATTCTCGAGCACGGCGAACATGTCCTTCCAGCGGATCACGACCATCGGGTCGATGCCGTTCGAGAAGAGCGAGGCGACGGCGTCGCGCGAGATCCGGTCGCCGTCGTTCTCGAGGCGGTGGATCTCGATCCAGTACTTGTCGAGCTCCTTCATCTCCCGCAGGTGCTCGAGCCCTCCCGCCAGCTGCTCGCAGGCCCCGACGAGGACCTTCGTCAGCGCCTGCGCCTGCGACATCGGCGCCTCGATCTGGTAGAGGCCGAGAAAGTCGGCGGCCTCCTCCGTGTAGTCGACGATGTCGTCGAGCTGGGTCGCGACCGCGTAGATGTCCTCGCGGTCGATCGGGGTGACGAAGGTGGAGTTCAGGCGCTGGACGATGTCGTGGGTGATCCTGTCGCCCTCCTGCTCGGCCTTGAGGATCTCGCGGCCGAGGTCGGCCCCGTCGGGCCAGGTCGACATCATCTCGTCGAGCAGCCGCGCCGCGCGCAGGGTGTTCTGCCCTGCCTCGCTGAACAGTTCGAAGAAGCTGTGATCGCGAGGTAGGAGGGAGAGCCGAGCCATCACGGGCTTTCCCGCTTCGCTCGCGGCGCGAATGACCGGAATGCGATCCTTGCTCGCTCCGCGCTCATCGAGCCATCCTAGTGATCGACCGCGACTCAGCTCGCCGCGGCGGCGAGCTGCTCGGCGGCCCGCCCGCCGTACCTCTCCCGGAGCTCGTCCTGGACGCTGCGCCGCCCCACCTCGGGGGTCGGGGTCCTGTTCCAGACGCCGTCCGAGCCGAGCTCCCAGGCGTTGGAGTTGTCGGCGAAGGAACGTTCGAGCACGTCGATCAGCTCAGCCTGAAGGCCACCATCCTCGACCGGGGTCACCAGCTCGACCCGATGATCGAGGTTGCGGGGCATCAGGTCGGCGGACCCGATCAGTATGCGGACCTCCTCGCCGCGCTGAAAGGCGTAGACGCGCGAGTGCTCGAGGAAGCGGCCGACGATCGAGACGACCCGGATGTTCTCGGAGACCCCGGGCACCCCGGGCCGCAGGCAGCAGATCCCGCGCACGTTGAGGTCGACCGGGACACCCGCCCGCGAGGCGTCGTAGAGCGCCCGGATGCAGCGGGCATCGACGAGGGCGTTCATCTTCAGCGCGATCCGGGCCTCCTCGCCGGCGCGATGCGCCTCGATCGTGCGCTCGATCTCGTCGAGCAGCCGGTCGCGCATCGTCGTCGGCGAGACGAGCACCTTGCGGAACCCGGCGGGCCGCCCGTACCCGGTCAGGAAGTTGAACATCTCGGCGACGTCGGCGCCGATCTGGGCGTCGGCGGTGAAGAGACCGAAATCGGTGTAGAGGCGCGCCGTGGTCGGGTTGTAGTTGCCGGTCCCGATGTGGACGTACTCGCGCACCTGGTCGCCCTCGCGGCGAACGACCAGGACGGCCTTGACGTGGGTCTTCAGGCCCGGGATCCCGTAGACGACGTGGACCCCTGCCTCCTCGAGGGACTTCGCCCAGTGGATGTTCGCGGCCTCGTCGAAGCGGGCTTTCAGCTCGACCATGCAGACCGCCTGCTTGCCGCGTTCGGATGCGCGGATCAGGGCCGGAACCAGGGGCGAGTCGTCGCTGGTCCGGTACACCGTCTGCTTGATCGCCAGCACATCCGGGTCGGCGACCGCCTGGGCGACGAAACGCTCGACCGAGGTCGAGAAGGAGTCATAGGGGTGGTGGACGAGGATGTCGCCATGGCGGATCGCGGCGAACATGTCGACCGGCTCGTCGTCCTCGCCCTGGAGGCGCGGCTGGGTGCACGGGTTCCACGGCTCATAGCGCAGGTCCGGGCGGCCCGGGAAATCGGCGACGTCGCCGAGGTCGGCGAGGTCGACCAGGCCGTCGACGTCGTAGACCTCGCGGTCCTCGAGCCGCAGGGCGTCGATCAGCTGGCCGCGCAGCTTCGGGTTCATTCCCGAGCCGATCTCCAGCCTGACGACCTCGCCGAAGCGCCGGCGCCGGAGTTCGTCCTGAACGGCCTGGAGGAGGTCGTCGGCCTCGTCGGAGACGGTGAAATCGGTGTCGCGGGTGACCCGGAAGTAGCCGTGGTCGACGACCTCGGTGCCGGGGAAGAGCGCGTCGAGGTTGGCGGCGATCGCCTCCTCGAGCGGGACGAACGCCTCGCGCCCCTCCTCGCCGATTCGCAGGAAGCGGCCGAGCAGCTCCTTCGGCACCTTGACGCGGGCGATGATCTCGGTCCCGCTCTCGGGATCGCGCAGCAGCACCCCGAGGCTGAGCGAGAGGTTGGAGATGTAGGGGAACGGCCTCCCGAGTCCGATCACCAGCGGGGTCAGCGCCGGAAACACCTGGTCGTGAAAGCGGGCGTCGATCTCGCGCCGCTCGTCGGCCGTCGCCGTCTCCAGCGAGACCATCCGGATCCCCTCCTCCTCCATGGTCGGCTGCAGCGTCCCCTCGAAGCAGTGGTGCAGGCGGCTGTCCAGCTCCAGGACCCGCGCCTGGATCCCATCGATCTGTTCGCCGGGCCCGAGGCCGTCCGGGCCGCGGGCGTCGATCCCGGCGTCGAGCTGGTCGAAGAGCCCGGCGACCCGGACCATGAAGAACTCGTCGAGGTTCGAGGCGTAGATCGAGCAGAACCGGACCCGCTCGAGCAGGGGGACGGTCGGGTCCTCGGCCAATTCCAGCACCCGTTGGTTGAAGTCGAGCCAGGACAGCTCGCGATTGAAGTAGAGCGCCGGATCGTCGATCCCGTCATCGTACTGCGGGCAGGTCGGCAGCCAGCGGGCGTCAGGCGGCGCGAACAGCGGCTTGCCGGCCGCTCACGGCGCCGCCGTCGACCGCCCGGACGTAGCCGGCGGCGAGCTGCTCCAGCGACCGCTCCCACGAGCGGCCGCGGGCCGCGTCGACCGCCGACGTCCCGAGGCGGCGACGGAGGAGAGGCGACGACGAGAGGCGCAGAACCGCCCCGGCCAGGTGGTCGGCGTCCGGCTGGCAGAGGAGACCGGTGTGATTGTTCTCGATCAGCGTCGCCGGGCCGCCCTCGGCGACGGCGATGACCGGCAGGCCGCTGGCGCCGGCCTCGAGCACGACCTGGCCATAGGTGTCGGTCCGCGAGCAGAAGAGGAACATGTCGGCGCTCGCGTAGGCTCGCGCCAGGTCCTCGCCCTCGAGCCAGCCGAGGAATGTGGCGCTGTCGCCGAGGCGGTCGCGCAGCTCTCGCTCCTCGGGGCCTCCGCCGGCGAGCAGCAGGTGCAACCTCGGCTCGCTGCGGTGGGCGCGGATGAAAGCGTCGGCGAGCAGGTCGACCCCCTTCTCCCGGGTCATCCGCCCCGCGTAGAGGACCTTGATCTCGCCGGGGAAAGCGTCGCGGTCGGCCTTTACGGGGTCGAAGCGGGAGACGTCCACGCCCCGCTCCCAGCGCCCCACCCTGCCCGCATCGACGCCGAGGCCGGCAAGCGAGCGGTCGGCGGCGGGGCTCGGCGAGAGGACGATCGAGGGGACGCCGTAGAAGGCGGCGATCGCGGCGCGGGCCATCGCCTCGAGTCCACCGTCCCCGGTCCGCAGGCCGGCGTACGCCGTGAGCTCGGTGTGGTAGCTGCCGACCAGCGGCATCCCGGTGATCCGCCCCAGCAGCATCGCGGCGATTCCGGCCGGGCCCGGGGCGGTGACGTGGAGCAGGTCGTAGCGCCCCTCGGCCAGGGTCTCGACCAGGTCGGTGAGGCCGGGAACGCCGAGGCTCATCCCCTCGTAGTAGGGGATCTCGAGCTCGGTCGCGGCAGGGAGCCGGCGGTCGACGCCGGGATCGGTGCCGACCACGTCGACCTCGAACCCGGGCACCCCGTGCTCGCGGATCTGCTCGATCGTGCGGGTGACCCCGTGCATCGACGCGATCCCGTCGACGATCACCGCGACCCGGCGCTCGCCATCGCGGCCGGCGAGCTTCGCCTTCTCGGCGCCGAGGAACGCCGCCGAGGGCGCGTAGGGGATCGCCGGCACCAGCGCCTCGAAGAGGCCGCCGAAGGCCCGGCCGGGGTCGCCCTCGACGAGCGCCCGCGAGCCGTCGGAGACGGCGGAGCGCAGGCGCCGCTCGTGCGCGCGGCGAGCGCGGCGGTAGAGGTTTGCGTGCGAGAAGGAATCCGACTGGAGGTGCGTCAGCAGCGCGCGACCTCTGAGGTCGAGGCCGACCGAGGTCAGCCAGGTCTCGAGCAGCCGGCGGGCGTCGTCGGGCCCGATGTCGGCCGCGACCGACCCTTCCCGGGCCGCGCCCTGGCCGACCGCCCGCTGGGCGATCTTCAGCACCGCGGCGGGGTCCGGCGCCCCGTCCCCGGCGGACCGGCCGTCGAGGGCGAGGGCGCGGGTCGCCAGCGCCATCGCCGCGTGCGCCCACTTGGCGGCGCTCCCCTGATCGCCGACGGCGGTTGCCTCTCCGCCGCGGATCCGGGTCAGAAACTCTTCCGGCGTGGACGCGCTCGGCACCTCGGTGAAGGTCCTGCCGATGTCCACGCCGGCGTGATCGTCGGAACCACCGATCCCGGTGCCGCCGTGCGTCTCGATGTAGATCACGGCCGGGGCGTTCAGCTCCGGTGCCCGCGATCCGTTGCGCACCTCCCAGATCGGGAACAGCTCGGCGAGCCGGCGCCGATGGCGCGGCGTGAGCGGGGCGGCGACGTCGTAGAAGGGGTGCGCGAGCGCGCACGCGATCTCGTTGTCGTGAAGGTAGGCGGCGCAGGCCTCGACGTCGCCGGCGTGTGCCTGCAGCCAATCGTGGTCTCCGGGAGTGATCCGGTAACAGAGGACGTGTACCGCCTGAGGCTCGCCGGCGAAGCGGGCGGTCAGCTCCTCGGAGATGAAGCAGTCGGGCCGCCCCTCGAGCTCGAGGCAGCCGTCGATCGTGTCGTGGTCGGTGATCGTGACGAAGTCCATTCCCCGGCGCTTGGCGAGCTCGTAGACCTCCCGCGGCGGCGTCGCGCACTCGGGAAGGCCGAGCGACCTCTGGACGCCCAGCCGCGAGAGCTGCGAGGCGGTGGAATGGCAATGCAGATCAACTCGGGAAGTCATCGGTGTCTCCCTCTCTATTCACTTGGTTTCCTCGCCAAGTTTCCGCTGTTAGCAGGGAAAACTTGTGAACCAGGAGGAAATTGCGTGTAAAAAACCTGTGAATTCGCGGCTAGAGGGTGCGCTCCAGCGCCGCCCAGGTGCCGCGGCTCGCCTCTGCCTGCCAGAGGTCGTGGAAGTCGCGGAACAGCTGCTCGCGCCGGGCCCTGAGCAGGATCGCCAACGAGGGGATGCGCTCGATTCGCGGAAGCATCACGTCGCAGTCGTGGATGTCGCCGAGGACGCCCTGGAGGTCCTTCGCCGCCTTGCGGGCCACGGCCGCCTCCTCGCCGAAGCAGGCCTCGGTGACCTCGAGGACGTAGCGCAGGCGCTTGGCTGCGATCCGCATGCTGTGCTGGGCCAGCGCCGCATCGGGCTCCAGCGCCTGCTCGGCGAATCCGCGGAGCTCCTCGAGCCGGGTGCTGACGATCCGGCCGGCGTTGGAGCGAAGCGATCCGTCGGGATCGAGCCCCTCGACCCGCCGGGCCTTCATTCGCCCGCCCCCTCGACGAGCTTGTCGAGGCGGCGCCGCAGCTTCCTCAGCCGCTTTGCGTCGACGGCCGGGGCAAGGCGGTCGTTCGCCTCGCGCTGCTCCTCCCGCAGGCCTTCGATCGCCGCCTCCAGCCGCTCCCGGTCGGGCCCGCGGACCTCATCGGAGAAGCCGGCGAGGAACTCGATCGCGACGTCGCGGTCGCGTCGCTCGCCGAGGGCGTCGGCGAGCGCCTTGACCCGCTTCAGCGCCCGACGCCAGAGCTTCGGCGGAAAGCACGGCTCGAAGATCTCCATCGCCGCTCGCAGCCGCCGGGTCGCGACCCGCATGTCGTGGACACGCTCGATGTCGGCGGTGTCGAGGACCCCGTCGGAGTGCTCGAAGAGCTCATCGGCGCGCCGGGCGATGACGAGGGCTGCGGCGTCGGCGAACGACGCGTCGCAATCAAGATCGATCTCCCGGGCGCGAGCCACGTGAGGAGGCTAGAAGAAAAACTCCGAATTTGGGAGGAATCAGGCGGCCAGACGCGCGGTGGGCGCACCGTTGGCGTTGCCGTTGAGGAGGTCGAGGATGACCCCCTCGCGGAGCCCGCCCTTGCCGATCTGGAGCGGCTGCCCGAGCAGCTCGGAGACCTTCTCGAGCAGGAGGACGCCGGTGGCGAGAATCCGGACGCGCTCCGGATCGAGCTCGAACCGCTTGGCGACGTCGGCGGCCGGCCCGCCGGCGAGGATCCGGACCCCTCGCTCCAGCGTCTCGTACTCGAGCACGGCGCCGACCAGCCGCCGCAGCGAGGTGGCGCTGCCGCCCACCGCGACCGCCTGGCCGGGGTGGTTGATCTCGACCCCCTCGAAGTTGGCGTCGATCCGCTCGCGGACCCTGCGGATCTCGGCCGCGGAGGGCGGATCGGAGGAGATCAGCTCGTCGGCGAGGGTCCCCGAGCCGATCTGCCATGAACGCACCTCTTCGACCCCGCCGGGGACGGTCCCGAGGACGACCTCGGTCGACCCTCCGCCGACGTCGACGACCCCGACCTGCCCGTCGACCGGATGGCCGAGAGTTTTCGTCGCGCCGATGAAGGCCAGGCGTCCCTCCTCCTCCTCGCTCAGGATCTCGACCGGGACGCCGGAGGCCTTGGCAATCAACGCCGCGACCTCCTCGGCATTCGCCGCCTCGCGGACCGCGGCGGTCGCGACCGCCCGGATCGTCTCGCCGCCGAGCTCGCGCGCCAGCCGCACCTGGGTCGCGACGACCTCCGCGACCTCGTCGATCTTCTCGGGGACGATTGCGCCGTCTTCGTCGAGCGCCTTGTTGATCCGCGTGTAGGCCCGCTGCTCCATCACCTTCTTCAGCTGGCCGTCGACCGGTTCCGCCACGAGCACGCGCGTCGTATTCGACCCGATATCTATCGCCCCGCATAGCATCAGTGACGGTTGCTCATGTTGTCAGACGTTCCGGACCGGATTCCTGACCCAGTCCGCACTTTCCGGTGCGCCGGAATGGGCATCAGGGCCGAATGGTCTCCTCGGGGTGCGAGGCGTCCTCGAACTCACGGAAGAGGCCGGTGACGACGAATGCCACCTGCTCGCCGATGTCGACGGCGTTGTCGCCGATCCGCTCGATCGCCCGGGCGGTGAGCAGCATCGTCATCGCCCACTCGCGCTTGTCGGGGTCGTCGCCGATCTCGAGGGCGAGGCCGAAGCATTCGCGGTTGAGGTGGTCGACGGCGTCGTCCCGGCGGACGAGGTCGCGCGCCATCTCGATGTCTCTCTCCTCGAAGGCTCGCTGGGACTGGGAGATCAGGGCCCGGGTCTGTTTGCCCATCGTCAGGATCAGCTTCACCATCTCCGCGTCGGCGGGCGGTTCGTTGCCGGTCAGCGGGATCAGCTTGCAGATGTTCACGCACTGGTCCCCCATCCGCTCGACGTTCTTGAGCACATGGAGAAGAGCCGATATCAGCCGCAGGTCGGTCGCCACCGGCGACTGCACGGCGAGCAGCGTGATCAGGCTCTGGTGCACCTCCAGGTAGCGGCCGTCGATGCGGTCGTCGTCGGCGATCACCAGCTGCGCGAGCTCGACGTCCTGGTGCTCGACCGCCTCCATCGTCCGCCCCAGGGCGGCGGTCACCAGGTCCAGCCCGCCCAGCGCGCTGGCCTCGAGCTGGGTCAATTCCTCCTGATATTGGGTTCGCGTTTCGATCGCCGTCTCCACCTACCCGTCTCAGCCGAATTTTCCCGTCACGTACTGCTCGGTCCGCTCGTCGTCCGGGTTCGTGAACAGCTTCTCGGTGGGCCCGACCTCGACCAGCTCGCCGTCGAGCATGAATGCCGTGGTATCGGCCACACGCGCGGCCTGCTGCATGTTGTGGGTGACGATCACGATCGTCACCCGCTCGCTCAATTCTCCGATCAGCTCCTCGATCTTCAGCGTCGCCACCGGGTCGAGGGCGGAGCAGGGCTCGTCCATGAGAAGGACCTCGGGTTCGACGGCGAGAGCGCGGGCGATGCAGAGCCGCTGTTGCTGACCGCCCGAGAGCCCCGCCCCGGGGCCCTTCAGCCGACCCTTCACCTCCTCCCACAGGCCGGCTCCGGTCAGCGCCTCCCTGCCGCGGTCCTCGAGCTCGCCGCGGGGGGCGCCGGTCAGTCGCAGCCCGGCGGTGACGTTGTCGAGCACCGACATCGTCGGAAACGGGTTCGGTTTCTGGAAGACCATCCCGACCGAGCGCCTGACCGCGACGATGTCGACCCGAGGGTCGTAGAGATCGAGGCCGTCGAGGAGAACCCGGCCCTCCGCCCGGGCGCCGTCGATCTCCTCGTGCATGCGGTTGATGCAGCGGACCATCGTCGACTTCCCGCATCCCGACGGGCCGATGATCGCGGTCACATCGCCGGAGTCGAAGTCGAGGTCGATGCCGCGCACCGCGTGGTTGGAGCCGTAATAGGCGTGCAGGTCCTTGAGCTCGATGTCGCCGACCGCCGGTCGCGACCCGGCTCGCTCGGCGCGCCGAACCGGGCGCATGGGCATGGCGGTCTCGACCGACGTCTTGGCGCGCGGCTCGGTGGGCTGCTGCTCTGGTTGATTCTGCTCGCTCAACGCTGGGCTCCGGACCTGCTTTCTGGTGTCCATCCTAGGGCTCCTCGGGTGGCTTCTCGAAATGGGGCATTCAGGCCCCCATCCGCTTGCGGGATCGGGCGTAGAAGGCCCGGGCGACGACGTTCAGCGCCAGGACGATCGCGATCAGGACCAGCGCCGCCGCCCATGCTTCGGTGTGGGCCTCGGGCTTCGGCGACTCCGAAGCCTGGAAGATGAAGATCGGGATCGAGGCCAGGGCTTCGCCGGGATCGGTCAGCACGCCCTGGCGGAAGATCGAGGAGGCGAACAGCAGCGGAGCCGTCTCGCCGGCTACCCGGGCGACGCCCAGCAGGGCACCGGTGACCAGGCCCCCGGCGGCCGTCGGGATCGTGATCCTCACAACCGTTCGCCAGTGGGCGATGCCGAGCGCGCTGGAGGCTTCCTTGAGGATCGCGGGGACCAGGCTGAGCACCTCCTGTGCGGTGCGGGCGACGATCGGCAGCATCACGATCGAGAGCGCCACCGAGGCGGCGAAACCGCTCTGCGAATGGCCGACGACCAGCAGCCCGTAGATGAAGATGCCGGTGATGATCGTCGGCACGCCGTTGAGCAGGTCGAGGACGAACCGGATCGCGTGCGAGACGCGGTCCGGAGCGAACTCGGTGGTGTAGATCGCGACCAGGATTCCGACCGGGATCGCGACGACGGAGGCGATTCCGACGATGATGGCGGTGCCGACGATCGCGTTGGAGATTCCGCCGCCGCTTTCGCCGAACAGGGCCGTCGGGGTGGTGAGGAAGTGCCAGCTGAGCGCGCCGACGCCCTTGAGGAAGACCGAGCCGACGACGATGACGAGGACCGCCACCGCGAGCAGCGCCGCAAGCGTCGAGGAAACCTCCACCAGCCGGTTGAAGCGGTTGCGGCGGCGCAGGTTGCCGCGGTCGACGAGGAGGGCGTGGGGCTGCGCGCTCACAGCCCGGCCGCCTCGGTCTCGGTCACGTCGACGTCGCGCAGGGTGCCGCGCTGGACGATGACGCGGGCGATCACGTTGACGATCAGGGAGAAGATGAGAAGGATCAGTCCCAGGTAGACGAGCGATGCGGTCTGGAGTTCGCTCGTCGCGCCGGCGAACTGCGAGGCGATCTGGGCGGCCAGGGTGCCGCCGGTGTGGAAGAGGGAGATGTGGATGCCGTTCGCGCCGCCGATCACCTGGGCGACGGCGATCGCCTCGCCGATCGCCCGCCCGAGCCCGAGGATGGTGGCGCCGACGATTCCCGCCCGCGAGTAGGGCAGGACGACCTGCCTGACCATCTCCCAGCGGGTGGCACCGAGCGCGTAGGAGGCCTCCTTGAGGTCCCCGGGCACGGTCTCGAAGACCTCACGGGTGACGCTGGTGATGATCGGAATCGCCATGATCGTCAGGATCAGCGCCGCCGTCAGGTAGCCGAACGCGGACGGATCGCCGCTGAAGATCGGCAGGAAGCCGAGGACGCTCTTCAGCGCCGGCTCGACCGTGTCCCGCATGAACGGGCCGAGGACGAGGATCCCCCAGAGGCCGAGGATCACGGTCGGGATCGCCGCCAGCAGGTCGACCAGGGTCGCGACGGGACGGCGGATGCGGCGGGGCGCCAGCTCGGTCAGGTAGATCGAGATCGCCAGCGAGAGCGGCGTCGCGAACAGCAGCGCGATGGCGGAGGTGACCACCGTCCCGTAGAGGAAGGGGGCCGCCCCGAACCGTTTGCTGACCGGGTTCCAGTCGTTGGTGGTGACGAAGCCGAGGCCGAACTTCGAGATCGCCGGCCACGCCTCGTG
>DATBHH010000137.1:0-4125 GCA_036557525.1 Solirubrobacterales bacterium
GTCATGTACGTGCTCGACGAGCCCTCGATCGGCCTCCATCAGCGCGACAACGCGAAGCTGATCGCCACCCTCGACCGCCTCCGCGATCTCGGCAACACCGTGATCGTCGTCGAGCACGACGAGGGAACGATGCGCGCCGCGGACCACATCGTCGACCTCGGCCCCGGGGCGGGCGAGCACGGCGGCCACGTGATCGCCGAGGGCCCGCCGGCATCGATCGCCGCCACGGCGTCGTCGCTGACCGGCCAGTATCTATCCGGGAAGCGCCGGATCGAGGTGCCGGGGGAGCGCCGCGAGCCGCGCGGGGCGCTGCTCGTCCGCAACGCCCGCGAACACAACCTGAAGGGCATCGACGTCGCCGTGCCGCTCGGGGTCTTCTGCTGCGTCACGGGGGTCTCGGGGTCGGGCAAGTCGACGCTCGTCAACGAGACCCTCCACCACTCGGTCGCCAACCGCCTGCACCAGGCGAAGCTCCGGCCCGGCGCCCACGACGGGGTCGACGGCCTCAGCCAGATCGACAAGATCATCAACATCGACCAGTCGCCGATCGGCCGCACCCCGCGCTCGAACCCGGCGACCTACACCGGGGTCTTCGACCACATCCGCCAGCTCTTCGCCCAGACCCAGGAGGCGAGGGCCCGCGGCTACAAGCCGGGCCGTTTCAGCTTCAACGTCAAGGGCGGGCGCTGCGAGGTCTGCCGCGGCGACGGCCAGATCAAGATCGAGATGCACTTCCTGCCCGACGTCTACGTCCCCTGCGAGCAATGCCACGGCAGGCGCTACAACCGGGAGACGCTCGAGGTCCGCTTCAAGGGCAAGAGCATCGCCGACGTCCTCGAGATGTCGGTCGAGGAGGCGGTCGCCTTCTTCGAGAACGTGCCGAAGATCGCACGCCGCCTGCGGACCCTGCACGACGTCGGGCTCGACTACATCCGCCTCGGGCAGCCGGCGACCACGCTGTCCGGCGGCGAGGCCCAGCGGGTGAAGCTCGCGACCGAGCTCTCCAAGATCGCGACCGGCGACACCCTCTACATCCTCGACGAGCCGACGACGGGACTGCACTTCGCCGACGTCCAGCGCCTGCTCGACGTCCTCGGCCGGCTCGTCGACTCCGGCAACACCGTCGTCGTGATCGAGCACAACCTCGACGTGATCAAGACCGCCGACCGACTGATCGACCTCGGCCCCGAGGGGGGAGAGCGAGGGGGAGAGGTGGTCGCCACCGGGACGCCGGAGGAGGTCGCCGCGGTCGAGTCCTCCTACACCGGCCGCTTCCTCGCCGATCTCGTCGAGCCGGAGACTTCGAAGCCCGCATCACGCAGGCGGCGCGAGCCGGTCGCTGCATAGCGGCGGCCACGGCTTGCATAAACGACTCCGGTCCGGGTACGGTGGGCAAAAGGGGCAGGAAGCGTCGAAAGGAGATGCATAGATGTCCACTCTTCTTAGCTTGAGGCGTGTGCCTCTGTTGCTGTTCGCGCTCGTGATCGCCGCCGGGGCGATCGTGGCCGGTTGCGGGAGCAGCGGCGGAGGAGGACCGAAGATCGCACTGTTGCTGCCCGAGTCGAAGACGAGCCGCTACGAATCGCACGACCGACCGGAATTCGAAGAAAAGGTCGAAGAAATCTGCGAAGACTGCGAAGTCCTCTACTTCAACGCGAACCAGAGCACGAGCGAACAGCAGTCGCAGGGCGAAGCTGCCATCACGCAGGGCGCCGAAGTGCTGGTGCTCGACGCGGTGGACGCGACGGCCGTCGGAGCGGTGGTCAAGAAAGCGAACGAAGAAGGCATACCGGTGGTCAGCTACGACCGCCTGATCCTCGGCTCGCCGATCGACTACTACATCTCCTTCGACAACGAACACGTCGGCGAATTGCAGGCGGAAACCCTTTCCGAAAAATTGAAAGAAGAAGGAAGCCCGAGCGGCCCGATCGTGATGATCAACGGCGCACCGACCGACCCCAACGCGGGGCAATTCAAGGCCGGCGCGCAGAAGATCTTCGAAAAAGAAGGCGTGAAAGCCGCGAAGGAATTCGACACGCCTGACTGGAGCCCGGACCAGGCCCAGAACGAGATGGAACAGGCGATCACGGCTCTCGGCAACAACGGGTTCGCGGCCGTCTACGCGGCCAACGACGGAACCGCCGGCGGTGCGATCGCGGCGATGAAGTCGGCCGGGATCAAGCCGTCGACCAAGCCGACCACGGGCCAGGACGCCGAATTGGAAGCGATCCAGCGGATCCTCGTCGGCGAACAGTTCATGACCGTCTACAAGGCGATCACTCCCGAGGCTGAAGCGGCTGCCGAAATCGCCGTCGCCCTCGCCGAAGAAGAAGAAATCCCCTCCGGTCTGGTCAACGGAAAAACCAACAACGAAGTCGAAAACGTCCCGTCGGTTCTGCTCGAACCGGTTGCGGTGAAGAAAGAAAACATCAACGAAACGATCGTCGCCGACGAATTCTGGCCGGTATCCGAAATCTGCACCGGCCCGTACAAGGAAGCGTGCAAGGAAGAGGGCATCGAATAGACGCCGTCAGTGGGCGGGGGGCGGGCCGCCGAGCGCGGCCCGCCCCTTCTGCCGACACGACTGGGAACGCATGAACGACGACGGCGCGATCCTCTCGATGAGGGGGATCTCGAAGAGCTTCGGCCCGGTGCAGGCACTCGACGGGGTCGAGATGGAGGTTCGGCAGGGAGAGGTTCTCGCCCTCGTCGGGGACAACGGGGCGGGCAAGTCAACCCTGGTCAAGTCGATCTCGGGGATCTACTCGATCGACTCCGGTGACTTCTCCTTCGAAGGCCGCCCGGTTTCCATCTCGGGCCCGGGGGACGCCACCGAACTCGGGATCGCGACCGTCTACCAGGACCTCGCGCTGTGCGACAACCTCGACGTCGTCTCCAACCTCTTTCTCGGCCAGGAGAGCCTCGTCGAAGGGCCTGGGAAGTTCGTGCGGGCGCTCGACGAGACCGAGATGGAGCAGCGCTCCCACGAGCTGCTGGATCAGCTCTCGGTGACGATCCCGAGCATGCGCTCGGAGGTCGGGACGCTCTCCGGCGGGCAGCGGCAGCAGGTCGCCGTCGCCCGCTCGCTGCTCGGCGAGCCGAAGGTCGTGTTGCTCGACGAGCCGACGGCGGCGCTCGGGGTCGTTCAGACGAGGCAGGTCCTGGAGCTGATCAGGCGCCTGAAAGAGCGCAACCTCGCCGTGATCGTGATCAGCCACAACCTCGCCAACATCTTCGAAGTGGCCGACCGCATCTATGTCCTCCGTCTCGGCCGCAAAGCCGGGGTGTTCGACGCGAAAACTACGAGCGAGGACGAAATAGTCGGGGCAATCACCGGCTCCTCGACGAATGTCGACACGGCCGAAGAACAGAGGCAGCCATGAGGATCGGCGACCCGGACTACGCGGCGCCCGCCGACGCGCCGGCCGAGAAGACCTCGCCGCGCGACCTCCTCCGGCGCTTCCTCCAGGGCGACCTCGCCTCGCTGCGGGTGATCTTCGCGATCGCCCTGATCTGGATCATCTTCGCCCTCCAGAACGACCGCTTCCTCTCGGCGACAAACCTCACCAACCTCTTCCTCCAGATCACCGCGGTCGGGCTGATCTCGGTCGGCGTCGTGATGGTGCTGTTGATCGGCGAGATCGACCTCTCGGTCGGCGCCGTCAGCGGCTTCGCGGCGGCGGTGATGGCGGTCCTCAACGTCAAGTCCGGCGTGCCCGCCGTCCCCGCCATCGCGATCGGAGTCCTGACCGGGTCGGCGATCGGGTTCGCCCAGGGAATGCTGTTCACCCGCTTCAGCATCCCGTCGTTCGTGGTCACCCTGGCGGGCTCGTTGGTCTGGCAGGGAGCCCTGCTCGCCGTGCTCGGCAGCACCGGCACCGTCAACCTCAGCAACTCGAGCATCACCAACCTCGCCAACACCTTCTACGGTCCCGTCGTCGCCTGGATCTTCGCCGCGATCGCGATCGGGACCTTCGCCCTGGCCACGATCGGCGCCCATCGGGGGCGGGTCGCGGCGGGGGTGACGACCGAGCCGATCGCGCTGCTGGCGATCCGGATCGGCGTCGTCGCAGTGGTCACGATCGTCGCCGTCGCGATCCTCAACTCCGACCGCGGCCTGCCGCT
>DATBHH010000138.1:0-5392 GCA_036557525.1 Solirubrobacterales bacterium
GTCCGCCCCGCCGGCTAACTCCTCGCGGAAGCGCGAGACCATCAACAGCGCGTAGTCGACGCCCAACGCCAGGCCCATCATCGTGCAGACGGTCAGCGCGAAGGCGTCGACCGACACCCAATTGGTGACGATCGTCAGCACGCCGCTGGATATGAGGACCGTGATCGCGCCGAAGGTGAGCGGGATCGCCGCCGCGATCGGCGATCTGAAGACGAGCAGGAGGACGATCAGCAGGACCGGGAGCGCAATCAGCTCGGCCCGCTCGCTGGCGCTGATCGACTCGTCCTGGAGCGCTTTCGAGAGGGTCGGAAAGCCCGACTGGGTCGCTTTGACCGGCGGCTTGATCTGCTGTTCGAGGACTTCTTCGAGTTCCTCGACGCTGTGCTTGACCGCGGTCGCGATGTCGGTGTGGAAGTCGGTGATGACCAGCGCCTTGTTCGGCGAGGGCCGCAGCTGCTCGACCGAGCCGCGGTCCCAGGGCGAGAGCGTCGTCACCTGCGGACCGGTCGCCCGCAGGGCGCGGACCAGGTCCGGCCCCTGTTTGTCGATTTCGTCGGCGGGGCCCTGGAGGAGAATCGCGAACAGGGCCGTGTCGCCGAAGTTCTTCTTCAGCATTTCGTTCGCTTCGGAGGCCGGGGTATTGGAGATGTCGAGAGATGTCGGGCTGAGCTTGTCGTTGACCCCGAACCCGAGCGTCGCAAGCACGACGACGACCACGGCGAATCCGAGCAGCACCAAACGGGGATGGCGCAGCAGCACCGGCGTACGCGCACTACCGCTCTCGGCCGGCGCGCCGCGCCGGTCCCTGCTCCTCCTCAGTCGCACGCCTGGTATTTTCGCTGTAGGGACAAGGCTGGGGCTACAGAAATGCGGAAGTTTCTGTTAAGGAAGCCTGAACACGGCGGCCTGTTTCGGCCCTGGACTGCAACCCTGGAAATGCCGTGAAATTGCGCCTCCCCACTTACGCGCTGATCGCGATCATCCTGCTACTGGGCGCCGCCGTGGCTGACGCGGCGCTGGTACGGGTCGGAAGGATAGTGCTGCGCGCCGACGGCGGGTTCTCGCCTCAATCGCTGCCGCGGCACAGCTACGCGCCGATCTCCTTCCACGGACACGCGAACGTCGAATCGACCGACTCCCAGCCGGTTCCGGCGCTGCGCAACTTCAGGCTCGAATTCGACAAGGACGGCCGCCTCACGACCAAGGGCCTGCCGGTCTGCCAGCCGGCAAGTCTCGCCGGAACGACGACGGAGACCGCAAGGCGGATCTGCGGCAAGGCGACGGTCGGCTCCGGGACGGTCGCCGCCTCGGTCGCCGACCCGGGCCTCCAGGGGGTTGTGCTGCGCTCTCCGCTCAGCCTCTTCAACGGCCCCCGGATCAACGGCAACGCCACCGTCGTCGCCCACGCGCGGGCCCTGGTCCCGAAGCCGCAGACCTACGTCGTCCTGATCACGATCGAAAAGCTGAAGAAGGGCGCCTTCTCCTACCGGGCATCGGCCGAAGTCCCCGAATTCGCCGAAGGCACCGGATCGCTGATCCACCTCGAAGCCGAAATCGGCCGCCGCTACAAGGCCGGCGGGGTGAAACGGTCCTACGTATCAGCAAAATGCACCGACAGCATCCTCGAGACCCGCGGCCGATTCGAATTCGGCGACCCCGAACACACAGTGATCGAAGGCAGCGTCTTCAAGGCCTGCAACCCGATCTCCTAGCCAGCGCCTGCTTCCTATACTTGCCCTGCGAGGGCCGTTAGCTCAGTTGGTAGAGCAGGAGACTCTTAATCTCAAGGTCGTAGGTTCGATCCCTACACGGCCCACTTCCTCGACCCGCCGATCCGTCAGGGGGTCAGCGTCGAGGTGCCGCCGGAGAGGCCGCCGAGCGGGTTTTCGAGTTTTTCCTTGCCCTGTTTCGACGCCTGTTTGGCGAGTTTCTTGCGCTGTTTCTGCCAGCCCTCGGCGCGTTTGCGGAAGCTCGCCATCTGCTTTTCGGCGTCTTTCGCCTGCGATTTCGAGGTCGATTCGGCGACCACCCTTTCGGCCGTCTTGTCGCCGGCGGCGAATTCGCCGTTGAAGTACTGGTAGATCGCCAGCGTGCTGAGGGTGTTCAGGTTGGGGCTCGCTTCGGCCGAGACCTTCTGGGCCTCGGTCGCGTTGCTGATCGCTTCTTCGATGTCGCCGAGCGATTCGCCGTGTTCGGCGACGGTGAAGAAGGTGCTGGCGACCAGCGCCGCGGTCGTCGGATTCGCTTCCTTGCCTGTCTGCTTCAGGTAGCGGCGCCAGGCTTCCTGCGCGGCTTCGTACTGTTCGATCGATTCCGGCGTGGTCACAGGGGCCCCGGTCGTCGGATCGACTTCGGCCAGCGCGCGGCCGGCGCCGATCCGGGTCCGGATCAGCGACAGCAGCAGCTGTTCGTCAGTCGGGTTCCGCCTCAGGCGCCTTTCGATCCGTTCCGCCTGTTCTTCGGAGATCTTGGCGGCGCTCGTGGTGCTGCCGTTGCCGAAGAATTCGGCGAGGTTGAACGGGCCGACGGCGACGAACAGGCTCGCTCCCATCAACAGCGCGAGGCAGGCGTAGACGACACGGATCACGTTTTTCCGTCGCCGCCCTCTGATGTCGAAGAGCATTCGCCGTTCTTCGCCCGCCATCAGCCGTTCATCGCTCCTGCGTAGATGGGTTGACCACTGCTCCCGGCGCCGCCCGCCTCTCGAAGATCCGGGCAAGCAAGATACTCAACTCGAACAGGACCAAGAGCGGGACCATCTCGAGCAGCATCGAGACCGGGTCGACGCCGGGCAGCGCGGCGGCCAGGATCGAGATCAGCAGATAGGCGTAGCGGCGATTGGAGCTCAGCTGCGAGACGCTGACGATCCCGAGCCTGGTGACCGCGATGATCGCCAGCGGCAGCTCGAAGATCAGGCCCCCGGCGAGCATCGTCGTCGAGAAGAAGCTGTAGTAGTCACGGGCCCGGACCTGGATCTCGAACTGGCTTTCGTTGACGCCGAGCAGGAACCTGACCGCCGGCGGCATCACGACGAAGTAGGCGAAGGCGACCCCGGCCAGGAACAGGATCGGCGCGAGGATCAGGAGCGGCAGCAGGGTCCGCCGCTCGGCGTCGCTGAACGCCGGCAGGATGTAGGCGTAGAGCTGGTAGAGCAGGACCGGCATCGCGAGGACGATCGCCCCGTAGGCGGCGACCGTGACGGTGGTCGTGAAGGGCTCGGTCACGCCGAACGTCAACAGCCGCTGATGCTGGGCGGGCAGCGGGCTGGAGGCGATGTCGAGCAGCGTCGAGCTCTGCCAGAAGCAGAGAGCCAGGGCGACGCCGAAGACGGCGAGGGAGACGATCAGCCTGTGCCGGAGCTCATCGAGGTGCTGGACGAGGGTCAGCTGATCCTCGTGGGAGACCGGCCTTACACGGCGGGGCATCCGACCCGCCTAGGGACGTTTGTGCGCGACCGGCTCGCGCTCGCCGGCCTCGATCTCCTGCGGTGAGGCTTTCTCGTCGTCGTCATCGTGCTCGCCGCTGAGCGACCCACGGAACTCGCGGATCCCCTTGCCGAGGGAGCGCCCCAGTTCCGGCAGCCGTTTCGGCCCGAAGACGATCAGGGCGATGATCAGGACGATTGCGATCTCGAGCGGTCCGATGTTGCCAAGCATCAGGAACCATGGTAACGGGCGCCGGGGCCATCAGTGCTGGGGACCCCGCACTACCTGAAACTTGTGTTTTCTGGCTGATTTGTCCAATAGTGCGGATGGAGTGCTCTCGGCACGTGTTCGATAGACACGCATGGCGAACGCGAGTCGGACAGGGACGGAGGTGGCCACCGGGCTCCACGTCTGCCCTGAGTGCCGCTCGACCATGGTGCAGCCGACCCGCTGGGAGCAGGCCGGCGAGCGCGGGCACTGGCACCTCTGGCGGCGCTGCCCCGAGTGCGAGTGGAGGTGCGACGCCGTCCACGGCGAGAGCGAGATCGACTGCTTCGACGAGGCGCTCGACCGCGGGACCGAGATCCTTGCGGAGGACCTGCGGACGATCGTCCGCGAGAACATGGAGTGGGTCGCCGACACGTTCGCCGCCGCCCTCGCCGCCGACCTGATCACGGCCGACGACTTTTCATAAATCATGAATATCTCTGGACGACGCCGTCGGCGAGGAGGTCGAGGAGCCGGCGCTGCTCGGGATCGAACTCCGTCCGCTGCAGCCGGCGCTTGGCGGTCGCGACCGTCTCCAGTGCTTTTGCCCGGACCCGCTCGAGGGCGCCGGTGGCGGCGATCCTGTCGCAGAGAGCCTCTGCCGACGCCGGGTCCAGCGCGCGGAGGTCGACCTCCGCGATCGCCGGCTCGGCGGCCATCGCGTCGATGAGCGGCAGGGTCACCGTCCCGTCGAGCAGGTCGGTTCCGCGCGCCTTGCCCGTCCTCGACGCCGGTCCCGCGACGTCGAGGACGTCGTCGAGCAGCTGGAAGGCGAGACCGATCTCAGCGCCGAACCCGCCCAACGACTCCTCGTCGCGCCCGATCCTGCAGGCGCACTCGAACAGCGCCCCGGTCTTCAGCCGGCAGCGCTCGAGGTAGCGCTCCTCGCTGGTCGCGGCATCGAAGGCGTCCTGGCGCTGGGCGAGCTCCCCCCTTGCCAGCGACACCGAGGCGGCCGCCAGCAGCTCGATCGCCCGCGCGTCGCGGGGCTCGGCGAGAAGCGCGAACGCGCGCGAGAAGAGCAGGTCGCCGACCGCGGTCGCTCGGTCGCGCCCCGACTCGGCGTAGACGGTCGGCCGGCCGCGCCGCAGGGCGGCGGCGTCGAGGACGTCGTCGTGGACGAGGGTCGCCATGTGGACGAGCTCGATCGCGGCGGCGCCGCGGACCTCGGCCTCGCCCGCGCGCTCTCCGGCGCAGAGCAGGGTCAGCATCGGCCGCAGGCGCTTGCCGCCGGCGTCGAGAGTCGCCTCGGCGTCGGCTCCGAGTGGGCCGCCGTCGACGGCCTGATCGCGGAGGAGGTCATCGACCTCTCCGAGCCTGACCGGCAGCCAGCGGCTCGAGGCGTCGAGCACCGCGGTGACCGGCGGCGGCACTGCCGACGGCCGCCTCACTCGCGGATGCCGCTATGGATCGTGACGATCCCGCCGGCGAGGATCGTGTACCTGATCCCACCGAGGCCCGCGCCGTCCATCCTCGCGGCCAGCCCCGGCGGGTCGGGGAAGCTGTGGACCGACTCCGCCAGGTAGGAGTACGCGGCCGGGTCCCTGGTCAGCCGGCCGAGGGCGGGGACGATCCGGTCGAACCAGATCGAGTAGAAGGTCGAGAACGGGGGCCGTGTCGGCTCGGTGAACTCGAGAACGACCAGACGGCCTCCGGGACGTAGGACCCGCGCCATCTCCCGCAGGCCCTGATCGCGGTCG
>DATBHH010000139.1:0-31031 GCA_036557525.1 Solirubrobacterales bacterium
AAATTCGAGCCGTCCAACAGCGGCAGCATGTGGATCTACGATCGGGATCTGGCCTCGGACGCGACCCAACTGGTGTCTACGCTTCCCAATGGTGCGCCGATTGTCGGCGAAGTGGCGGAGCTGGATGTGTCCTCCGATGGCAGCCGTGTTCTGATCGGCAAGGTGGTCGGCGAAGACGCCGCTGGCAACCGGTATTACGACCTATACATGCATGTCGGCAACAATCCAAACTCCATCAAGGTGCTCGAAAGCGCCGACGGTGCGATCTATGACGGAATGACAGCAGACGGCGGAAGGGTGTTCTTCACCACGCCGGATCCAATCGTCACCGCTGAAAACCAGGACACCGACGAAAGCGCCGATCTCTTCAGGGCCGATGTCGGACAGTCAAGTGCCGCCGTCTATCGCGTGTCAACTGGCATTGAAGGAACGGGCAACACAGATTCCTGCGAACCGATCACCGACTGGAATGTGGTGTCGGGCGGACCCGATTGCAGCACGGTCGCATTTGCCGGCGGCGCCGGTGTTGCATCCGAAAATGGCACCGTTTTCTTCCTCAGCCCTGAGAAGCTCGACGGGTCCGCCAACGGCATCGCGGGGCAACCGAATCTGTATGTGGCACAGCCAGGCCAGGCGCCACACTTCATCGCGACGATCGACTCGAGTTTGGTGAAGCCCGGGCCCCAGCCGCCTGAACACCCGGTGGTGACAGCGAGCTTCGGGCACAGTTTCGAAACTCCGGAAGGCATTGCGGTCGATCAGACCAACGGAGATATCTATGTTCCAGAGCTCGAAAGCGGAACCGTATATCGACTCAAGCCCAATGGCGAACCCGACAACTTCACGGCGGGTCCCGATGCCGGCACGAACCAACTGACCGGATTCAGCTGGGCGATTGAAGGCACGGCGCAGGTAGCGGTCGACAACTCCGGAGGTGCCACGGATGGGGATGTCTATGTGGTAAGTGCCTCGTGCTGTTTCGAAAGCAGGGTCGACGTCTTCGCATCGACCGGCGAACATCTCGAAACCATCAACGGGAGCGGCAACGCCAACGGCGAATTCGGGCTTGCATGTGGGGTGGGCGTCGATCAGACGACCGGCTCTCTGTACATCGGCGACTACTTCGGCTACGTCTGGAGGTACACGCCCAGCGGGAACCCCGTCACGGAGGCAGATTATTCCGGCGCGGTGGCGACCGGGTCATTCTCGGGCACCTGCGACGTCGCGGCGGATGCCGGACGCGTCTACGTTGGGCACATCGAAGGCGAACGGGCGCTGGGCGTCTACTCCGCGGCCCAGTTCGAAACAGGCCCTCCGCCGGAACCCTCGCCCGAACCATTGACGACTGAAGTCACCGCTGTGGCGACGGATCCGGGAAATGGCGACGTCTACGCCGATACGGGAACTCTCGTCAAAGTCTTCGACTCAACGGGCGCACCGATAGCGACACTTGGTGGTGCACTCTCGGAATCGACCGGGGTCGCGGTGCGCTCCTCAAACCATCACGTCTTCGCGACCAGTGGGAAGCAGAGCATCACCGAGTTCGGCTTCGTAATTCCGCCCTATCGGCCCATCGATCAGCAAGGTGTGGTACACGGAGTCCAGAGGGCCGGAACCCACAGTTTCGGTGACTTCCAAGTTACACCCGACGGTGAGTTCGCGGCGTTCGAATCGCTGTTGCCTCTCACCGGCGCTGCCAACCACGGCCATTACGAGATCTATCGTTATGAAACGACCGGGCATGAGCTGGAATGCGTTTCCTGCGGTCCTAGCAACGCGGTTGACACTGAACTGTCGGACTACGGCCTCAATCTCGCAAGCGACGGGCGCGTCTTCTTCACCACAGCAGAACAGTTCGTCCTGCGCGACACCAACGAAAGAGACGACGTGTACGAGTTTGCGAATGGGAACACGCAGATCATCTCGCTGGGTACCGGCCCGGCGGATTCCGGGCTGCTGACGACAAGCTCCAGCGGCAAGGACGTGTATTTCTTCACCCGTGACACGTTGGCTCCCCAGGATCAAAACGGCTCCCTTATGAAGATCTACGATGCCCGGGAAGGTGGGGGTTTCCTCGTGTCGCGGTCCCTGCAGCCGTGTGCGGCGTCTGACGAGTGCCATGGACCCGGCACCCAGGCGCCCCCGCCTCCACCGACCAATACCTTCAAAGGGTCGGGTCGGACGACCGAGCCGCTGCAGGACTGTGGGGCGATCACCAGGCGCGCGACGCGAGCGTCGGGTGAGGCGAGGAAGCTCCGGGCAAAGGCGGCGGCGGCGTCAACGCGGGCACGACGACTTCGCGCAAGGGCGAGGCGCCTGCAAGCCAAGGCGAGGAAGCTGGAAAAGCAGGCTCGGGTCTGTGGCGCAACCAACGGCGGGGTGGCCAAGTGATCGGGGAACGGACAGGCGGCAACAGCTTGAGAGGGCGCGTTGTGCGCATTGTCACCGCGTTGGCTGGGTGCCTGGCTCTGGCGGGGGCGGTCAGCGGCAACGCGACTGCGAGTGAGCCCATACTCTCATTCACGCTGGGGAGCACGAGCACCCAGGCCGGAGCCCACCCCGACATCACAGCTTCCTTCCAACTGGGAAATGTCGGGGATCCTGAAATTGCGAAGAACATCCACGTGAATCTCCCGGCCGGGCTTTTCGGAAATCCGGGCGCGATTCCGAAATGCCAGTCGACGAACTTCGCCCTGAACGAGTGCGCACCTGCCACGCAGGCGGGTCTGGTAACGATTTTCGCGAAATACGAAGGAACCGAAAACTTCCTTCTCGGCACTGCCCCGGTTTACAACACCGAGCCCCAGGGAGAAGACGAGACCGCGCGCCTCAGTTTCGTTGCGCCGACGGTCAACGTGCCGATCATCGTCCCGCTGTCTGTGCGCTCGGCGACCGACTATGGCGTGCGCATGAACATCGCCGGCATACCGCAGAGCATCCCGTTCTACGCGGCCTCCTTCGAAGCGTGGGGGTTCCCCGCTGATCCTGAGAATGACGAACACCGGTTCCCGATCGGCTCGCCGGGCGCTCCGGCCGGGTGCCCGGGCTCAGCTACCACCAGTTGCATCCCGACCCCCTACCCGAAGGCTGCGATTTTCGTGCGTCCGTACATCAACAACCCCAGCCTCTGTACCGGACAGCCGCTTTCGGTGTCGCTCAGCGTCGAAACGTATGCTGACCCAGCAAACCCATCCGAAGCCCAAGCGGAATATCCGGCGACGACAGGCTGCGAAAAGCAGAGGTTCGACCCGATTCTCAATGCAGGCCTGACGACCAATCAGACGGATGCGCCGTCCGGATTGGATCTTCAGCTCAGGGCGGATCAGTTCCTCGAGAGATCACCCTCACCTTCCCAACTTCGGTCTGCGAGCCTATTCCTGCCACAAGGCCTTTCCATCAACCCGGACGCCGCCGACGGCCAGACCTCCTGCACGGATGCGGATGCCGGGTTTGGATCCGATCTCGCCGGGCATTGCCCCGACAACTCGAAGATCGGAACCTTCGATGTGAGGACGCCGGCCCTCGAGGGACCGCTGGAGGGCTCTCTCTACATCGGTCAGCCGCTCCCCGAAAACCAGTACCGGGTCTTCATGCTCGCCGACGGCTTCGGTGTTCACGCCAAGTTCGTCGCGGCGGTTCGACCAGATCCCGCGACTGGCCAGCTGACCATGAGCGTGAACGATCTGCCACAGGTCCCGTTCGAAGAGTTCAATCTGCATCTGTTCGCCTCCGATCGCGGACTGGTGGCAACTCCGACCCAATGCACGGTATACGGCGTCGACTCCGTGTTCGTACCCTGGAATGACCGGCTTTCGCCCCAGCACTCAAGGCCGTCCTTGAGTCTGTCGGCCGGGCCGAATGACACCCCGTGCCCGGGTGAGATCCGATCCTTCCATCCCCGCCTGGTCGCAGGCGCCTCAAGCGCAGTCGCAGGGGCCTTCAGCAGTTTCCAACTACGCCTGGACCGTGATGACGGCGACCAATTCCTGGGCGATCTGAACTTCAGGATGCCTCCTGGCTTCACCGGCGCGCTGCGGGGAATCAGCTACTGCCCCGAGGCTTCGATTGCGGCGGCAGAAGTGAATTCGGGGCGGCGTGAGCGATCTGATCCAAGCTGTCCTGGATCGAGCGATGTGGGAACGACCAACGTGGCGGCGGGCCCCGGCAGTCACCCCTTCCATGCGGTGGGCAAGATGTACTTGGCAGGGCCCTTCAAGGGCGCTCCGCTCAGCGTCGTCGCGGTCACCCCGGCGCTGGCGGGTCCATACGATTACGGCACCGTGGTCGTGCGTGTCGCACTGCACGTTGATCCGCGCACAGCCCAGGTCAGCGCCGTCTCCGACACCGTGCCCTCGATCATCGGCGGCATTCCGATCCGGATGCGCTCCATTCAGGTGAACATCGACCGGCCCGGATTCACAATGAATCCGACCAACTGCTCCCCGTTTACGGTCGACTCCCAGGGAATCGGTGATCAGGGCACCGTGACCGATTTCTCGTCCTACTTCCAGGTGCTGAATTGCCGCGATCTTGGATTCAGACCCAGATTCGCGGTCCGACAGCTGGGGGGGCGCAGGAGCACGATTCGGTCAAAGGATCCAGCAATGCGCTTCGATCTCTGGACACGCCCGGGAGATGCCAATATCAAATCGCTCGCGGTGACCCTCCCGAAGGCTTTCGCCATAGATCAGCGCCATCTCGGGAACATCTGCTCGCGCGCGCAGCTTGCAGCAGAACATTGTGCGGGGCGACAGCCAATCGGCACCGCCACGACAACCACACCCCTACTCGACCAACCGCTGACGGGGCCGGCCTATGCAGTCTCTGGCTTCGGCAAGCTTCCGCACGTTGTCTTCATCCTCGACGGCCAGGTGACGATCATGCCAGAGGCGGAATCTTCCTCGGTCAAGGGTGGCCACCTGAAGACCGTGGTTCCGGTCATTCCCGATGCGCCGATCGGCCACTTCCGGCTCGATCTCTTCGGAGGCAAGAAGGGGTACCTGGTCAACACCAGAAGCCTCTGCGCTTCGGCGGCACAGGTCCTCGTCGCATACACGGCCCAGAGCGGCAAGACGATCTCCCAGAACGTCAAGACCAAGACCGCCTGCGGCAAGGCCAGGGCAAAGGGCAAGCGCCACGGCAAGCGGGGCAGCCAGCATCTCCGCCGCGCGCTCCACTGATCGCAAGGGGCAGGCTCGCTCCATAGGCGCCGAGGTGGCGGGGGGCCTCAGGGCGCGCCGGCCCGAGATCGAAGAGGCGCTGATGACGAGGGTCAGCCGCGTGGGGGATCCGCAGGAATCCTCAGACCCGGAGTATTCAGGCGGCCTGCGGGAGGCGATCGGGGCGGCCCTCGGGTACGGCATCGACGCGCTCGAGTCCGAGCCGGGGACGGCGCCGATACCGGCGGCGATCCTCGAGCAGAGCCGGGTTGCGGCGCGGACCGGGATCGGAGTCGAGAGCGTCCTGCGGCAGTGCTCGGCCGGCTACAACGTGTTCAACACCTTCGTCCTCGAGGAGGCCGCCCGGGCCGGCCTGCACGGGACGGTCGAGTTCGGCCGTCTCGTCCAGGCCGCGGGCGTCGAACTCGAGCGGCTCCTGGGGGCGATCAGCGACGAACACGGAAACGAACTCCGCGAACGGCGCGAAGCGCCCGACTCCCAGCGGCTCGAGCGGATCGAGAGGCTGCTGGACGGGGAGATGGTCGACGTCTCGCGCCTTCACTATGAGTTCAACGCCTTTCACATCGGCGCGATCTCGGTCGGAAAACACGCCAGGGCGGCGATCGACGTCCTCTCGAGGGGACTCGCGTGCGAGCTCCTGCTGGTGAGGCGAGGCGAAACCGTCTGGGCCTGGTTCGGCGCCGGCGAGGAGGTCGAGCCCGAGACGGTCGGGAACCTCCTTGCCGAGCGCTGGCCCCCGCGGCTGCCGCTCGCGCTCGGCGAGCCCGCCCACGGCATCGGCGGCTGGCGTCTCAGTCACCGCCAGGCCCGGGCGGCGTTCGCGGTCGCCCTCAACGGGCCCGAGCCGGTCGTCCGCTACGCCGAGGTCGCCCTGCTCGCCTCGGCGCTCCAGGACGACCTGCTGACCGAGTCGCTGCGCCAGCTCTACCTGGCGCCGCTCGAGCACGAGCGCGACGGGGGGGAGGTCCTTCGTCAAACCCTCCGTGCCTACTTCGACGCCGGCCGCAACATCTCCGCCGCCGCCGCCGCCCTCGGCGCCAACCGCAACACCGTCGCCAATCGCCTCCGCGCGGTCGAAACCAGGATCGGGCGCTCGATCAACGCCTGCGCGACCGAGCTCGAATCGGCCCTGCGACTGAGCGAACTCCGCCAGAGCGCTGCTTAGTCCGACCTGCAACTTTGGCCGGGGCAAAGTGTTCAAGGAGGCTGTGCAGGCCGCCCGAAAACAGGTCTGTTCCCTCCTGAGTCGGTACGTGAACGGCCTAAGACCTTTCGCGGGAACAATGGGAACATGGCCATCCGGCCTTTGCTGAAGCCAATTTTCGCAAGAACTCGCCTTTTTGCAGAACGACCTCATTTTTGAGGCTTGACATTTAGGTCCGATTGTGTTCCTATACCTCCGCCTCGGCGTCAGGCGGGGGCAGGAGAGATAGGGAAAAGCAACCGGCCCTGGGCCAGGGGACATGCTCGGCGCATCGCGCGTCGGCAGGTCAGGCGGGGGTCCGGCACAGAAAAGGCAGACAGGAGAGGGAGCTTGTGAGAGACGCGGGGACGCTGTCCGTGATACGTCGGAGCACCGGTGCCGTCTGCTGCGCGGTGATCGGGCTGCTGGTCCTCGCGGGCCCGGCCGCGGCCCAAGACAACGGCCACGCCTTCTCCTTCTCGTTCAAACCGAGTGGCACGGCGGAACTCTCGACGAGCGTGCCGTCGATCGACATCGACAACTCGGGCAGTTCGTCGGCCGGGGATGTCTACGTCCTCGACGCGTCGAAACGGAGGGTCGAGAAGTTCGACGCGAACGGAAACTTCATCCTCATGTTCGGGGGCGGCGTCAACCAGACGACCGGAGGAGACGTCTGCACCGCCGCGTCCGGCAACACCTGCAAGACCGGGACCTCCGGCTCGGCCGCCAACCAGTTCCAGTTCCCCCAGTTCATGGCCGTCGACCAGACCGGCGGACCATCGGCGGGCGACATCTACGTCGGCGATGCCGAACAGCGCAAAGTCCACAAGTACGACGAAAACGGCAACCTGCTCACCACCTGGGGCACCGGTGGGGTGCTGATCGGCAGCGAAGAAACCTGGAGGTCGATAAAGGGCATCGACGTCACCTCCGCCGGCCAGCTTCTGGTGGGGGGCTGCCCGGCGACCTTCTGCAGCGGATCTGAACCGACGAAGGTCTTCAAATACGCCCAAGATGGGACCGCCGAAGGCTTCGTCTCGACCGCCAGCGGCATGCGCACCCCGATGAACTGGTCGCCGGAGGGCTATTTCTACTTCGGACGAGAAGGCGAACCGTACAACCTCAGGCGATCCAACGCGACGACCGGGGGCGAAGTGGTGAACGTCGCCCACGGCGCCTACTTCAATCCGTTTGAAGGCTTCCGCGCGATCGGTCAGAGCATGGCCGTCGACCCGACCACCGGGACGGTCTTCCAATCGATGGGGAACTACGAAGGTGGCGCCGGCAGGATCTGGGAATTCAAGTTCAACGGCTCCGGTCAGCCGCTGGACGCCTCAGGCAATCCGTGTGCGACAACACTGACCGAAACCGGCGAAGGCTGCGGACCCACCCACCAGTTCGGCGCGGCGGTTCTGCCCAGTTTCCCGACCGGGATCGGCGTCAACTCCTCCAACAACAAGGTCTATGTCGCTGCCCAGGAAAAAAAGGAAATTCGAGTGTTCATCGGTGCGGCCGAACCGATTGCCGCAACCGAAGGAGTGACCTGGCGGGCAACGGTCAATGGAACGGCGATGCCCGACGGCGCCGGAGACATCGTCGAATGCTACTTCGAATACGGCGCAACCACGACGTACGGGTCGAAACAGACATGCTCTTCCAGCAACCCGTTGCCGTACACGGGGGACGAAGCCGTGAGCGCCGACCTCACGAGTCTGATCGGCGACGGCCAGCACACCTACCACGCCCGGCTCGTCCTCAAGAACGAAGCCGGAGCGATCAACTTCGGCCCGGACCACGCCTTCATCCCCCAGAACGTCAAGGGCCTGCAGACCCTCGCGCCCGAAGGGATCACCAGGACGCAGGCGACGCTCAAAGCAGCCTATGAAGACACCGGAAAAGAAACTCACTACTACTTCCAGTGGGGAACGACGACCGCGTACGGGAACAACAGCGCCACGCCGCCGGGCCCAGAAACGGCAACGACCTCCCTCAGCTATCTGGCGAATTCCGACGGCGTACTTCCCCGACTGAAGTCGGGCACCGCTTACCACTACCGGATCGTCGCGGAAAACGAATTCGGCGTCACCTACGGTCAGGACATGACCTTCGAAACGCTGCCGCCGGTGCAGAGCGTGACGACGGAACCCGCGACGCCGGTGACGCGTACGACCGCGATGCTGCACGGCTCCTACCTTGGAGACGGCACGGCGACGACCTACAAATTCGAATGGGGTGACACACCGTCGATGGTGAATTCGACGACCATGAGCGCCCCCGAATCCCCCGGCGGAGCCCATCCGGTCTCGTACGAACTGACAAAGAACGAAGGCCTCGAATATCAAAAGACCTACTACTACCGCCTGAGCGCCACCAACGAACTCGGGACGGCAAGGGGCGCCGTTCAGGAATTCACGACGCCCCCGGCCGTCGGGGGGGTCGTGACGAAGCCGGCGACGGAAATCGGCCAGGAATCCATCACGCTCAATGGTGAATTCGCCGGCAATGGCGAAGACACGCACTACTACTTCGAATACGGGCTGACGACGAAATACGGGCAGGTGAGCGACGAAGCACCCGGCAAAGACGCCGGGTCTCCCGGCGGAACCACCTCCGTCGCGTCTCAGATAACCGACTACGAAGGCTACGAAACGTACCACTACCGACTGGTCGCAGTGAACCCCGTCGGCACCACCTACGGCAACGACGTGATGGTCACTGCACTGCCCGCGGAACTACCAGGGGTGGCCGAAACAGCGGCCTCGAACATCGAACCGACCGCCGCGACCCTGGAAGCCCAGGTCACGCCGAATCGATGGGCGACCCTGTTCACCTTCCAGTATGGGGTCACCTCCGCATACGGCGAATCGACTGAAATCACGGGCCCGATCGGCGACGACCAGTTCCCACATCCGGTCAGCCAGCAGGTGAAAGGCCTAGAACCCGGAACCGTCTATCACTACCGGGTCATCGCGATCAACTACACGGGCACGAGCTACGGCCCGGATGAGGTCTTCCTGACGCCGGACGTGCCCGGCGTCAGCGCGAGCTCCGGATCCGCGACGGGACAGACGACGGTTCATCTCACGGCGAGCGTGGTCCCGAACTCGGCCCCGACGTCGGTCCGGTTCGAATACGGACTGACCTCTGCCTACGGATCCGCGACAGCCCCGGTCGGTGTGGGCTCGGGAACGGATACGCAGTCGGCCGCCGCAGACGTCGGCGGGCTGGCCGCCGGGACGACCTACCACTTCCGGGCTGTGGCGAGCAACGAATTCGGTACCTCCTATGGGTCGGATCAGACGGTGACGACCGCCGCGGCCAATCCGCCGCTCCCGCCACCGACGCAGACGAAGCCTCCGAAGAAGTGCAAGAAGGGCTTTGTCAAGAAGCACGGCAAGTGCGTGAAGAAGAAAACGAAGAAGAAGAAGAAGAAGTCGAGCAAGCGGCATGGCTGAGGAGATGAGCGTGACTAGAGCAATGTCCAGAGTTGGTGTCGTCGTCCTCGGCGTTGCCGTGATGGCCCTCGCGCTCTTCGCAGCGCCGGCGCTCGGCGCGTCGACGCACCCGTTCAAAGAAGAATGGCCGACGGGCCCGAACTGCGAACCACGCGAAGTCGCCACCGACGCTGCCGGGAATGTCTACGTCGCCTGCGCCGGCGTGGGCGTCAACGAAAGGCGTGGATCGCTGCGCAAATTCAGCCCCAACGGAACCCCGATCCCCTTCACGGCCAGCGAGCCGTACATCAGCGGCAACGAAATCAACGAAAACCCCGCGAATCCGTCACAAGGGTCAAAAGGGCCCTACGAATTTGGCGCGCAGATGATGGTCGATGTCGACAAGTCCGGTGCTACCCCTGGCTACATCTATATCTCCGACTACTCGGGCGGCTACAGTGCTTCCGGATTCGTCGACATCTTCGAACCTTCTGGTCGTTACCTGACCTCGATCAAGGGCGAAACCGGGAAGGGCTTCCCGGCCGGCGTCGGGCTCGACCAGAACGGTTTCATCTATGTCGTCTTCGAAGGCGGACAGACCGCACGGATCAGCAAATACGATCCAAACACGCTGCAGGAGGTCAAACGGATCCTCCCGACAAGGGACGGCAACAACTACTACGGCGCATGCTGCGCAAAAATCCGCCCTGACAGCACCGGCGCAGTGTGGGTCGGCTGGGGCAACATGTATTTCGATGGTGCCGGCCAGTGGAGCAAGTACGAGGCGGATCAGTTCAACACCAATTTCAACACTGGCTTCGGTGGCAAGAACGACACGGCCGAAGTCGGGCACCCGTCTCCGTTCTTGGTCGAAGCGTTTCCCGACACGAATTGTCCCGAAACACAGTCGAACAGCGGCTTCCCAACCTACCTGTGTTCGATCAAAGCGCAGACGCTCGACATCGATCTGAGCAACAACGATGTCTACGCGGATCAGGGCGAAAAAATCGTCCCGTTCAGCCCCGGCGTCGCCGGGGACCCGGTGCATCAGAACGGGCCGGCGTTCGGCGAATCGCAGATAGGCGGCAACTCCGCCCAGGGAATCGACGTCGACAACAGCGGCAACGTCTACGTCACCGCGGAGCCGAACAGAATCGTTAAATTCTCGAAGGGCGAACCGCTACCGAGCGTGTTCACGAAACCCGCGGCCATCAGCGATATCGGCCACGAAACCGCGACGGTGCGCGGGACGATCGACCCGGCGGGCGGCGGTGAAGTAACCGCCTGCGCAGTCTTCGTGACGCCGCCGGGGGCGTCGGTGCCCTGCAACGAGTCGACCCCCTTCCCGGGTGGCACTCCGAAAGAAGTGTCAGCGAATCTCACAGGGCTCACCGTTGGCCAGACGTACAAATACAAATTCACCGCCGGCAATGGCCACGGCACGAACAACTTCGGTGGCGAAAGACGGTTCGAAGCGAAGGCGGTGCTGAGTCTCGAAACCAAACCGGCGACCGGTGTCGACGAGAACAACGCGACCCTCAACGGTCAGCTTGATGCCGACGGCCTGGCCACGACCTACTACTACGAATACGGCCCGACGAGCAACTATGGGCTGAAATCGGCAAGCCAGCCGATCAACGGCTCTCCCGGGGAAATCAAAGCCACCCCGCTTGCCCTCGGCCATCTGCAGCGCGGCCGCACCTACCACTACAGGTTGGTCGCAAGCAACGGCCTCGGGACCACCAAAGGCCAGGATGTCGCATTCCGAACCGCCTCCCCTCCGGAAATCACGGGTGTCGGCGCCGACAACGTCCTCGAAACGAGCGCGGATGTGCACGCTTCGATCAATCCGGTCGGCTATGACACGAACTACCACATCGAGTACGGGTCAACGCCAAACTACGGGAGCTCGCTCCCGGTCGGCGGAGGCGAACTGACCGGATCCACCTCGCAGACGGTCGTGGTCCACCTCTCGGAACTTCCGCCGGGCACGGTCATCCACTACAAGGTCGTCGCCGAAAACGAATGGGGCAAATCGGAAACAGATGACACGACGTTCACCTTCAGGCCCCCGACCTGCCCCAATGCCCACGTCAGGCAGGCGACCGGCAGCGCCTACCTGCCCGACTGCCGTGCGTACGAGATCGTGTCCCCAGGATATGCCGGTGCGGTGCAGCTGCTCCCCGGTGAAGCGCTGGCCCGGTTCAACGAAATCTTCGTCGCCAGCGACATGCCGGAGTCGCCCCAGAACCACGGATACGCGACGAGCCCCTCCCGCTTCTCCTACTGGGGGTCGCTGGGATCGGTTCTGGGCCTCGAAGCGCCGAACAGCTTCATCGATGTCTACGAGGCGACCCGCACGAACACCGGCTGGGTCACGACCTATCCGGGACTGAAGGGCAATGAAACCAAATACCGGTGGGGCCGAACCTGCTCGGATTCCCAGGATATGTGTGCCGACTACGTCGGGGAAACGATCGCCCAAAACCCGGAAACGGGCGAAAGCGAAAACGTCTCCAAGTCGATGTCGCCGTACCTCTACAAGCTCGACGGAACCCGGCTCGGCAGGCTGCCGACGGACGTCAATGTCGTCAAAGGGGGGATCCGCTTCAAAGGGGACCAGAGGTTCTCGGGCGACTTCAGTCACTACGTCGTGTCGACGCAGACCAAGTTCCTCCCGGAGGGCTCGGCGTCCGCGCCGGGGACGGTCTATGACAACAACCTCGACACGAAATCGATCGAAGTCGCGTCGAAGCTGGTCGGCGGCGAACCGATTCCCGTCGAGCCCTCGATGACGGGGGACCCGAAACGGATCACCGGGATCGCCGGTGTGTCCACCAACGGGTCGCACATCCTCATGGCGGGGACAACGAACCCGCCCTGCAGCATGCCGCCGTCGTTCGAATGTCCGTACATCCTCGGCTACCCGGCGCGTCTCTACATGCGTGTAGACAACGCCATGACCTTCGAAGTGTCGCGGGGCAAAGAGGTCAACTTCGTCGAAATGACACGAGACGGGTCGAAAGTGTTCTTCACGAGCACCGAACAGCTGCTTCCGGCCGATACCGACACCAGCGCCGACCTCTACGAATGGAACGAGGAAGGGGACAAACTCCGCCTGATCTCTCAGAACGGGTCGCTCGGCAACTCGGACGAATGCTCGGCCACCTGGACCGTGAAATGCGGAGTTCAGCCCCTGAACCCGATGGCCGCACACAGCTACTCGGAATTCTTCGATCAGCGGGCGAACGTCCCCGGTCTCGACGACCTGATCGCGAACGAAAGCGGCGACATCTACTTCTACTCGCCCGAGGATCTCGTTCCCGGCGAAATCGGCGGGGACGGAGAGCGGAACCTCTACGTCGAGCGCAAAGGCGAGCTGAAGCTCGTCACGACCCTCGAACCCGGGCTCCAGATCGAACGCGACACGATCTCTCAGGACGGCAGCCACGCGGCGTTCATGACCAAATCCTCGCTGACCTCCTTCAACAGCAAAGGGTTCCGCGAGGTCTACGCCTACAACGCCGATACGAACTCACTGCGTTGTGCCTCCTGCAATCCGGCCGGAACCGCGCCGGTCGGCGAAGTCGTGACCGTCTCCGAAGCGGGCCCGTTCATGGCCAACGACGGACGAACGTTCTTCGGCACGAAGGAAGCGCTGGTGCCACAGGACACCAACGGCCTCAGAGACGTCTACGAGTACGTCGACGGCAGGGCCCAGCTGATCAGCTCGGGCACCAGCAACCGTGACAGCACCGGCGGGTCGGAACTGATCTCCGCCTTCTTCGGAGCGCTCAATACCGGTCTCGAAGGCGTGAGCCGCAACGGGGTCGACGTCTATTTCTCGACCTTCGACACGCTCGTGCCCGAAGACGTCAACGGTGACTTCCTGAAGATGTACGACGCGCGGACCGGCGGCGGCTTCGACATCGCTCCGAATCTCAACAATTGCGCGGCGGCCGACGAGTGCCATGGCGGCGACAGCGCGCCGCCGGCGCCTCCGAGCATCGCGACGAGCGCCGGCTTCCCGGGGAGCGGGAACGTGCCCGTCTCGAAGAAGAAGAAGAGCGCGAAGAAGAAGAGGGCGAAGCGAGCACATCACAAGCGCCACCACAAGCGAAGGAAGGCGATGGCGAAGGGGGGCCACCGATGAAAACCATCAAGTTCCTGATCGGGGTCGCCGCGCTGCTGGTCGGCCTCTCGGCGATGAGCGCGAATGCCGGCGCCTACGTCGGAGTCAATTACTTCACCATGGTTCCAAGCGGGACCCAGGCCGGTGGGCACCCCGACGTCACCCTGGAAATGGAATGGGACAACAGCCAGATCCACGAAGGCGAATTCACCGTCCCGGACAAAGAATGTCAGTGCGACGACGCCCGAATAGTCGCTCAGCACTTCCCGACCGGCTTCATCGGCAACCCGCACGCCACGCCGCGCTGCGAGATCGCCGAGTTCGCACAGGGCCGGTGCCCCGCGTCCACTCAGATCGGAGTGGCGGAACCGTTCGGGCCCGGCGAATTCTACGTCCCGATGTACAACATGACTCCGCATCCCGACGAAGCGTCCCTGACCGCGTTCTGGGTGCCGCTGGTGGCGGCGCCCGTCTTCGTCACACTCGCGTCGCGAACCGAGAGCGACTACGGCCTCGACGCCGAAAGCTCGCCGATCTTCCACCCCCTGGCGATCAACGCTCTGGGAATCAAGCTGTGGGGGGTCCCGGCGGACCCGGTCCACGACATTGAACGCTTCATTCCGCCGCTGAAAGGGTTCGCGGCGTGCGGTGGGTTCTTCGGCTGTCCCGAAGTCACCGGGGCCAAAGCCAACATCCCGCCGGTTCCCTACCTGCAGGCGCCGACAGAGTGCAACGTTCCACTGGTCGGGTCGCTTGACCTCTCCTACTACACCGGTGAGGTGATTCATGCCGACGACCCCTGGCCGTCGACGACCGGCTGCGAGCAGCTGACATTCAACCCGAGCCTCACCGCCCAGCCGACGAGCCAGCAGGCCGACTCGCCATCCGGCGTCGACATCGATCTCAAGGTCCCGCAGGAGCTGAGTCCGACCACGCCATCTCCATCGGAGATCCGGTCGACGACCGTCACGCTGCCGGATGGGTTCTCGATCAACTCGAGCGCCGCTGACGGAAAGGTCAGCTGCTCGGACGCGGACAGCGCCATCGGCACCCGCCACGCGGCGACATGCCCGGATTTCTCGAAGATCGGAACGCTCTCGCTCGACAGCTCGGCGCTGCCGGTTCCGATTCCGGGAGCGATCTACCTCGGGGACCCGAAGCCCGGCGACCGCTACCGCATCCTCCTCACCGCCAACGGCTTCGGGACCCACGTGAAGCTGTTCGGCTCGATCTTCCCGAACACGCAGACCGGGCAGCTGGTGGTGAAATTCATCGACCTCCCGCAGAGCCCCCTGACCGAGTTCAACATGCACTTCTTCGGCTCAGAGCGCGGCCTGCTCGCCACGCCTACCCAGTGCGGCGAGTATCCGGTCGAAAGCGAATTCGTCCCCTGGGACGGGTCGCTGCCGGACCAGACCTCGCTCAGCCACTTCACGATCGACTCCGGGCCGAACGGCGCCCCCTGTCCGTCGAAACCCCGCTCATTCTCACCGCAACTGCAGAGCGGCACGGCCGACACGACTGCCGGCGCCTACAGCCCCTTCTCGTTCGAGCTGACCCGGGCCCCCGGCGACCAGAATCTCAGCACCGTCCAGCTCCAGGGCCCACCCGGATTCCTCGCCTCGCTGCGAGGCGTCCCCTACTGCCCGGACTCGGCGATTGCCGCGTCGGCCGACCCCTCCTACACGGCGGGGCAGGAGCTCGCGAACCCGAAATGTCCGGCTTCGACGAAGATCGGAGTCTCGACGACCGGCGCCGGTGCGGGAAGCCACCAGGTCTACCTGCCGGGGACGGTCTACATGGCCGGCCCATACAAAGGGGCGCCGTTCAGCATCGTGATCGTGACACCGGTCGTATCGGGCCCCTATGACCTCGGAAACGTGGTCGTCAGGTCCGCCGTCAGCGTCGACCCGCTGAGCGCGAAGGTGATCGTCCACTCCGATCCTCTGCCCCAGATCATCGAAGGGATCCCGCTGCGGTTGCGGGACGTTCAGGTCGACCTCAACCGGCCCGGCTTCACGCTCAACCCGACCAACTGCGATCCGTTCGCGGTCGAAACCACGATCGGCGGCGACGAAGGGGGGGTCGCGACTCCGAAGGCCTCGTTCCAGGTCGCCAACTGCTCGAACCTCGCCTACGGGCCCAAGCTCCAATTGAAGTTGAGCGGTGGCCTCAAGCGGCGCGGGCACCCGGCGATCAAGGCCGTCCTCGACACGGGGCTGAACGAAGCAAACACCCGCAAGGTCTCCGTGACCCTGCCGAAGTCGGGACTTCTCGACAACGCCCACATCAACACGATCTGCACCAAAGCTCAGTTCAACACCAGTAGCTGCCCGGACGGGTCGCGGATCGGCGAGGCGACCGCGAACACTCCGCTGCTCGACCAGCCGCTGTCGGGCCCGATCTACCTGCGGTCCTCGAACGTCAAGCTCCCGGACATGGTCGTCGACCTCCGCGGGCAGATCGGCCTCCAGCTCGTCGGCAAGGTCGACAGTGTGAACGGCCGCCTGCGGACCCGGTTCACGACCCTGCCCGATGCGCCCGTGACCAAATTCACCCTCAATCTGGTGGGTGGCAAGAAGGGCCTCCTGATCAACAGCACCAACCTCTGCAAGACGCCGCAGAAGGCGCAGGTCGAAATGGCCGGCCAGAACGGGGTGCACCTGGACCGCAAGACGAAGCTCCAGCTGTCATGCGGCTCCAAGGCGTCACGACACAAGCGCCACTCCAGCTCGAGGGCGGTGCGCTAGGCCATGCCGACGACGAGGAGAGAGTCAGAGATCATGGGACGCAAGATCCGGTTGGGGCGCAGGGCACTGGTCGCCGTACTGTCAATTGCGGCGACGGCCGGCCTGTGCGCCGGGCAGGCGTCGGCGAAACAGATCCAGGAATACAAGTTCGTCGGATCCTTCACCGGCGCCGACTCGACCGGGGGAGCATTCACGAGCCAGCTGGAGGGTCTCGCGGTCAACAACAGCAACGGTCGTGTGTATGTGCTCGATCGCACGGGCAGCAACCTCGAGCTGAGTCAGTTCAGCGCGACCGGGGAAGCGGTTCCCTGGAGCGCGCTCGCCGGCGTCAGCACGTTCTCCCCCGGCGGCGCCGGCTTCGGGTCTCCGGATGTCGTCTTCGACAACACCGGCCATGAAGGTGGAATCTACGTCGCCGGAAGCATCGAAAACAGGCACGTCGGCGCCTGGAATCCGGACGGTACGCAGAGGCTGCAAGGCATGAACAACGGCGGCGGCAACTGCGGGGTGGGTGTCGATCCAGAAGGCTTCATATATAACGGGACCGGCCAGTGGGCGCCGCGATTCAACCCGACGACCGGCTTCCAGGACCCGAACGGTGTGCTGTGGTTCTACGAACAGCAGACCTGCCACATAACCTTCGACTCCGAAGGTTACGGCTACCTGAACAAAGCCTCCAACTACAGCAGCGGCGAACCCGGGCTCTACAAATATTACAAAGGCGAAGAAAACTGGACCTGCTGCACATTTGAACAGGGTTTCGGCGATCACTCGAGTCTGAAGATCAGCTACGAAAACGTCCGCTACAGCGCCGCCGATCTCTCGAACAACGACATCTATGCGGTTGAAAACGGAAACAAAATCTCCGAGTATTCGTCGGCGGGGCAGCCGATCACCAGCTTCGGCGGCGCCGAAGGACCCTTCACCGGCCTGACCGAAGCGAACGGGGTCGCGGTCAACGCGACAAATCATGACGTCTACGTGACCATGAAGGGGGCCACCCCGCGGGTCGCGATCTTCCAGCAGCAGGCGCCGATCACCGTTCCCGGTGCGACCACCGCGGCCGCCGCGCATCCGAACAAGACCAGCGCGGTCCTGAAAGGCGTCGTCAACCCCGACGGCGTCTCGACGACCGAATGCAAATTCGAATGGGGGACGACAACCCAGTATCTGAATGGGTCGGTTCCCTGTGACGAGGGCAATGTCTTCAACGGCTCGAGCGACGCCTCGGTCAGCCACACGGTGACCAGCCTGACGCCCGGGACCGTATTCCACTACCGGGTCGTTGCGAAAAATGCCAACAACCACTGGAGCTACGGAGCCGACAGGATCTTCGAGGCCTCGATCGCGCCCTCGGCCACCCCCGTTGTCGTCGACAAAGTCAACACCGACGGCGCCCGGTTCTCGGTGGAAATCAACCCCAATGGCGGGACGACGCATTATCACTTCGAATACGGAACAGAAGATTGCGAAGTCAGCGCCTGCACGAGCATCCCGGCCTCGGACGAATCGCTTGAATCGCGGCTTGAAAACGAAAGCGTCACGCAGACCGCGACCGGGTTGAGCCCGAACACCCTCTACCACGTCCAGGTCGTCGCCGAAAACGGGGCCGGAAGAGTCGTGGTCCCATACGTGTTCCGGACCTACCCGTCACCGGTGCCCGGCGACAGCTGCGCCAATGCTCAGGTGAGGAAGCAGACGGGAACCTCCCAGCTGCTCGACTGCAGGGCGTACGAGCTCGTCTCAGCCGCGAATGCCGGCGGCTACGACGTCGAGTCGGACCTTGTCCCCGGGCAGAGTCCATTCCCCGGCTATCCCGAAGCGGAAAACAGGCTGCTCTACGGGCTCCATTTCGGCTCGGTCCCGGGGATCGCGGGCAGCCCCACGAACAACGGCCTCGACCCGTACGTCGCCGAACGGGGCAGCGCGGGTTGGACCACCCGCTATGTCGGGATCCCGGCCAACGGCATGGCCGATTCGGATCCCTTCGGCTCACCCCTTCTGGCGGCCGACAGCAAGCTCGACACGTTCGCGTTCGGCGGTCCCGCCATCTGCGACCCCTGCTTCAACGGCCTCGGGTCGAACATCCCGATCCGAATCGACGGCGGGGCGGCGGAACCGGGCATGGCCGGCAGCCTCAATCCGGGCGAATCGGCACCGGAAGGGTACGTGGCGAAATACATGTCGACCGACGGCTCCCACCTCGTGTTCGGCTCGACGGAGAAATTCGAGACCGCGGGCGCCGCGGGTTCGCTCACCATCTATGAGCGCGACCTGAACACCGGGACCACCGAAGTGGTCTCGACGGACCAGAACGGGGCGACGCTCAGCGGCCCCGACATCGCGTCGCTCGACGTCTCGAGCGACGGCTCCCGGGTCGTGATCGGCAAAAAAATCTCGACCGACGCCGCCGGCAACGACCACTATCACCTCTACCTGCATACGAGCGGCTCCACCCACTCGGCCGATCTCACCCCCGGCGGAGACGCTCTCTACAGCGGAATGAGCGCCGACGGGAGCCGCGTGTTCATGACGACCACCGATCAGCTGCTGCCGGCCGACACCGACTCGAGCGCCGACATCTACGAAGCCGATGTCTCCGGCGCGGGCACCGTCACGCTGCGCCTCGTCTCGGTCAAATCGACCGGGGCGGTGAGCAACAGCGACGCCTGCACTCCGCCCGGCTATCCCGAGTCCTGGAACTCCGTGTCAGGAGACGCCAAATGCAGCGCGGTCGCCTTCGCGGGCGGCTCCGGGGTCGCCGAGGACGGCTCCTTCTTCTTCGTCAGCCCGGAGCAGCTCGACGGGTCCGAAGGTGAACCGAACCAGGCGAATCTCTATCTCGTCAGGCCCGGCAACGACCCGCAGTTCGTCGCGACCATCGACTCCTCGGTCGGCAAGGCGCCACAGGCGCCGCCCAACCACCCGCTGGCCAATGAAAACCTGACCGGGGAAACCCACAGCGGGGCCGAGTCGGTGGCCGTCGACCAGTCCAACGGGGACGTCTACGTCGCCGAAACGGGCAATGGCAAACTGGCCCGCTTCACCTCGGCCGGCGCGGCACACAACTTCAGCGCCGTCCAGCCCTACATCGAAGGCAACCGGATCACCGGGCTGACGCTCGGCAGCAACTCGGCGAGCCAGGTCGCGGTCGACAACGCGGCGAGCAGCCCGTTCGACGGCGACCTCTACGTCAGCGGCAACACCAAGGTCCAGGCGTTTGCGCCGAGCGGCGAAAACATCGGCGAAATCACCGGCTCGGCGACCTTCGCCGGTTCGTTCAACAAAGCCTGCGGCGTCGCCGTCAACCAGGCCAACGGCGTGCTCTACATCGGCGACTACGGCAATGAAGCCGTCCTCCAGTACACGCCGAAACCCGCCGCAACGGCGCCGATCACCGACAGCGACTACGAAGTCAAGGCCATCAAAATCCCGGGGTTCAACCCCTGCAACGTCGCCGCCGACAAGATCGGCAACGTCTACGCCTCGCGGGCAGCCAACGGCCCCGTGCGGGGGTTTGAAGCGTCGTCGTTCGCGGCGCCGTTCGGGCTCCAGACCGGAATCACGATCGACGAAGCGAGTCGGGCGATAACCACCGATCCGTCGAACAATGACCTCTACGTCAACGAGGCCAACCAGATCCGCATCTTCAACTCGTCGGGCGAATTCCTCAACACCGTCGGGTCGGAATTCCTGAGCGGCTCGCGAGGCGTCGCTGTCAACGGCAACAATCACCACACCTACGCGCCGAACGCGCTCAAGATCGCCGACTTCGGCTACGAACTGGCCGCCTGGCACCCGATCGACAACCCGGCTGTGATCGACGGGGTCAAACAGGCCGGCAAATACAGCACCGCCGACTTCCAGCAGACCCCGGACGGCCACTTCGCGGTGTTCGCCTCGAGCCTGCCTCTGACCGGGTTCGCGAACCTCGGTCACAGTGAGATCTACAGGTACGACACCCAGCAGCAGTCGCTGGAATGTGCGTCCTGCGCGACCACCGGAGCCGGCGCCAAATCGGACACGACCCTGGCCCCGAACGGGCTCAACGTCACCGACGACGGGCGAGTCTTCTTCACCACCAAAGAAGGCCTGGTACTCAGCGACACCAACGAAAAACGCGATGCCTACGAGTGGGCTGGGGGCCTCACGATCAGCTCGATCTCGACCGGTCGCAGCCTCGCCGACTCGACTCTCCTGACCGTCACCCGGGACGGCAGGGACGCCTTCTTCTTCACCCGCGACGTGCTCGTCCCCGAAGACGAAAACGGCGGCGCGGTGAAGATCTACGACGCGCGCGAAGGAGGCGGATACCTGCAGAGCAGCAAACCGCTCCCCTGTGCCGCCTCCGACGAGTGTCACGGACCGGGGACGCAGGCGCCGCCGCCGCCGAACATCAACTCGGTGACCGGGGAAGGGCCGAAGCGCCAGACCTCGAGCGCCGCCGGCTGCTCCGACATCTCGGCCGAAGCGAAGGCAGAAAGAAAGAAGGCCAACGAACTCAAGCGCAAGGCCTCCAAGGCATCGAGCCCGCAGAAGGCCAAGGAACTGCGCAGAAAGGCCAAGAGCGCCTCGAAGAGGGCCAAGCAGCTCGAAAAGCAGGCGAAGGCATGTAAGCGCTCGAGCGGGGGGGCCGGCTGATGACGAAGATCAATCTGAAAGAGGAGAGAAACGCAATGCTGCGCGCCGGACTGCTCGTTATCGCCTCGCTCGTCGTGGCGATGGCGCTCGCCGGGACGGCGCAGGCGAGCCAGGAAATCGAATTCTTCCAGGTGGAAACGTCCGACACCGAGGCCGGGGGGCATCCCGACATCCGGACCAGCTTCACCCTGCCCAATGCGGGCGAACCCGAAGTCGCGAAAGACATCGAAATCAAGTGGCCGCAGGGCGTGTTCGGCAATCCGCAGGCCGTTCCGAGGTGCACGGCGCTCGATTTCGGGTTCAACCAGTGCCCCTCCAACTCCCAGGTCGGCTGGATCAGCATCAGAGGGCTCTACGAAGGCGACCAGTTCCACACCTTCGGGGTCGCGCCGATCTACGACATGGAACCCGCGGGTGAACTCGAAACCGCGAGGTTCGCATTCACCGTCCCCACCCTCAACATCCCGATCGCGATCCCGATCAAGGTCAGGACCGGCTCCGACTACGGCCTGACGCTGAAAGTCAGTGGGATCACCCAGGAGATCCCGCTGCGCGAAGCCGATCTCCGCGTCTGGGGCTTCCCGGCGGACGCGGAACACGACGCGCTCCGCTTCCCGAGCGGATCGCCGGGAGACCCGCCGGGCTGTCCCGGTCTGCTGGTGCCGGCTCCCGGAAGCGAAAGCTGTCCCGACCTCACCACACCCACGAGCTCGGGGATTCTGGTCAAACCGCTGATCGACAACCCGACGGTCTGCACCTCGTCCCCGCTCGACGTCGAGCTGCGGGTGACCAGCTACCAGGACCCGGTGCCCTCGGTCGCCGACGCCGAATACCCGCAGACGACGAACTGCAACTCCGAGGTCTTCCGCCCGGTCTTCAACGTCGGCCTCACGACCGATGAGGCGGACGCGCCGAGCGGGCTCAACATGCAGCTCGTCGCCAAGCAGGTCCTCGGCCTGACCAACGCGCCCTCGCAGCTGCGATCGGCGGTCGTCACCCTGCCGCAGGGCTTCTCGATCAACCCCGACGCCGCGGATGGCCAGCGCTCATGCCCGGACGCCGACGCGAACTTCGGCAACGAACAGCCGAGCAACTGTCCCGACACGTCGAAGATCGGGACGATGGAAGTGATCACGCCCGCGCTCGACGCCCCGCTCACCGGCGGCCTCTACATCGGCGAACCGAAACCGGGCAACCAGTACCGCCTGTTCATGCTGTTCGACGGCTTCGGCATCCACGCCAAGATCGCGCCGCAGATCTTCCCCGACCCGCAGACCGGCCAGCTCCAGATCAAGGTCACCGATCTGCCTCAGGTCCCGTTCGAACAGTTCAACCTCCACCTGTTCGCGTCGGACCGCGGCCTGATCGCGACTCCGACCCAGTGCACCCTCTACCAGACCGAATCCGAATTCGTGCCCTGGAACGACCAGGTCGCGCCGCAGACGTCGAGGCCCAACGTCAGCATCACCTCCGGGCCCAACGGCACCGGCTGCCCGGGCATCGTGCGCCCCTTCCACCCGCGGCTCGAGGCCGGCACGACGACGCCGGTGGCCGGCGCGTACTCGAGCTTCATCCTCAGGCTCGACCGCGACGACGGCGACCAGTTCCTCGGCGACCTGACGTTCAGGATGCCGCCCGGCTTCACCGGCTCGCTGCGGGGCATCAGCTACTGCTCGGACGCGTCGATCGCCGCCGCGGCGCAGAGGCTCGGCCGCGACGAGCTGGCCGACCCGAGCTGCCCGGCCTCGTCGCTGATCGGCTCGACCAACGTCGCCGCCGGCCCCGGCTCGCACCCGTTCCACGCCGTCGGCAAGATGTACCTCGCCGGGCCGTTCAAGGGCGCGCCGCTGAGCGTCGCCGCGGTGACGCCGGCCCTCGCCGGTCCCTACGACTACGGCGTCGTCGTCGTCCGGGTCGCGCTCCATGTCGACCCGCTGACCGCGCAGGTGAGCGCGGTGTCGGACACGGTCCCGAGCATCATCGGCGGGATCCCGATCCGGATGCGGTCGATCCAGGTCAACATCGACAAGCCGAACTTCACCATCAACCCAACGAATTGCTCGCCCTTCACGGTCGACAGCCAGGGGATCGGTGACCAGGGGACGGTCACCGACTTCTCCTCCTACTTCCAGGCCGTGAACTGCGGAATCCTTCCCTTCAAGCCGTCGATGACGGTCAAGCAGCTGGGCAAGCACAAGGAAACGAAGCGGTCCAAGAACCCCAAACTCCGCTTCGAGCTCCGTACCCGCAACGGCGACGCAAACATCAAGTCGGTGGCGGTGACGCTGCCGAAGGCGTTCGCGATCGACCAGCGCCACCTCGGCAACATCTGCTCGAAATCGCAGCTCGAAGCCGAATCGTGCGCCGGCCGGCAGGCGATCGGGACGGTCGAAACGAGGACGCCGCTGCTCGACCAGCCGCTCAGAGGCCCCGCCTACGCGGTCTCGGGGTTCGGCAAGCTGCCGCGCCTCGCCTTCATCCTCGACGGCCAGGTCAGGCTGGTGCCGCAGGCCGAATCCTCCTCGGTCAAGGGCGGCCACCTGAAGACGGTCGTCCCGGTCGTCCCCGATGCGCCGATCGGCTACTTCAAGCTCGACCTCTACGGCGGCAAGCAGGGCTACCTTGTCAACACCAGGGACCTCTGCACCTCGCCGGCCGACATCACGGTCGAATACACGGCCCAGAGCGGCAAGAAGCTGAAGCAGAAGGTCGCGACCAAGACGGCCTGCGGCCACAAGAAGAAGTCGAAGCGCGCTCAGCGCCGCCGCTGAGCGTCGGAACGCCGCGGTCGGGGTCCGGCGGCTGAAGCGCATGGTACGCTGACGTTCACAAGCGGAGGAGGGCCGGGGGGCCCTGCTCCGGTGCCCACAGGCCTCAGAATAGACGGGGATATGCAGCCGGAACGCACTTCGGTTTCGCTGGCAGCGAGTTGCTGCTCCTCTGACGCAGGCCGCGGGCCGGGGTCCATCTAGGTGCGAATTCGGCCGGCCGTCGTCGCCCTGATCGCGGTCCTCCTCGGCTGCGCCGTCCTCGGTGTGGTCGGGATCAACGTCCAGGACGAACTCGACCCGCTCTCGCTGCGGATCTCGGGCACGGGGTCCGCCCAGGGCGAAGACCTGCTCGAGGCCCACTTCGGCGACTCGACCCCGTTCGCGGTCCTGCTCACCGGTCCCGACGCCGCAATCGAACGCCAGGGTCCGACGCTCGTCCGGGCGCTGAGGCGGAGCCCCGGCGCCTCGGTCATCTCCCCCTGGGATCGCGGGACCGTCGACGCGCTGCGCCCGGGCCCGCGCAAGGCCCTGATCATCGTCGACTACCACCACCCGCTCTCGACCGCGATGCGGGAGACGGTGCCCGAACTCGACAAGATCCTCGAAGAGAACGTCCACCCGCCGCTGCACGCGACCCAATCGGGGTTCGCGACCGTCTCCAGGGCGTTGCAGGAAGAGACCGTCAACGCGACCGAGCGGGCCGAGCTCCTCGCGGTGCCGCTCCTCCTGATCGTCCTCCTGCTCGTCTTCCGCTCGGTCGTCGCCGCGGCGATACCACTCGCCTTCGGCGCCCTAACGGTCGTCGCCGGCCGCGGGGTCCTCGTCCTGCTCAGCTCGGTGATGACGATCGACGCGATCTCGCTCGTCGTCTGCACGATGATGGGGCTCGCGCTGGGCGTCGATTACTCGCTGCTGATCGTCTCCCGCTTCCGCGAGGAGCTCGCCGCGGGCGGGGACGCCCACGAGGCGGCGGTGCGAAGCAGAGCGACCGCCGGCAGGACGACGGTCTCGGCCGGCGCGACGCTGCTCGCCGCGCTTGCTCTCTCGGCCTATGTCCAGCCCGGCTCGCTCCTGCTCTCGCTTGCGACCACGGTGGGGGTGGCGACGATCCTCAGCGTCCTCGTCGCGGTCGGCGCGCTGCCGGGGCTGCTGACGCTGCTCGGCCCCCGGGTCAACGCCGGCCCGATCGGCGGTCGGCGCACGTCCCACTCTCGCGTTGCCGCGATGGCCGCCAGGGCGCTCCGCCGCCCCGGCCTCGCGGCGGTGCTGATCGCGATCCCGCTCCTGCTTCTCGCGGCCCCCGCGATCGGCCTCACCACCTCCGCTCCCGGGATCGACGAGCTGCCCGCCTCGAACCAGGCACGGGAGAACGCGGAAGCGATCGACGCGGCCGTCGGGCCGGGCTGGGAAGCGCCGTTCGTCGTCCTCGCGGCCGCTCGGGAAGGCCCGATAACGACGCCCGAACGGCTCGGCCTGCTGAGTCGCTGGCAGCATAGGATCGCGACCCAGCCCGGGATCCGGGCCGTGATCGGGCCGGCCGCGGTGGCGCGCGGCACGAAGCCGCTGCGTGACCTCGGCGAAACCTTCACCGACCAGGGCCCCGGCGGGGCCGGTGACCTGGCCAAGCTCGGCCCCGGCCTGCGCCGGGCGGCCAACGCCGTCTCGCAGCTGCGAGGCGGCCTCGCCAAGGGCGCGGCCGGAAGCGCCCTCCTCACCCTCGGCGCCGAACGTGCGAGCGAGGGGGCGGGCCTGCTCGCCGGCGGGCTCGACAAGGCCGCCGCCGGCGGCGAGCGCGCGAGCGGCGCAATCCACCGGCTCGGCGAAGGGTCGAAGACGCTCGCCGACGCTCAGCGGAAGACCGCCGTCGGCAGCCTCGCCCTCGAGCTCGGCCTGCGCACCCTGCAGCCCAAGATCGAGGACAACGCCCTCCATCGGTCGCGCGAACTCGCGACCCAACTGGCGGAAGCCGCCCACGAAGACCCCTCGCTGCTGCCCCAGGCGCGGCGATCGCGAACCCTCGCCCGGGTGGTCGCCTCGGCGCGCGACGAAGTCCGCCGGCTGCGGAACGTCGCCGACCGCGTCAACACCGCCCTCAACCGGCTCGTCGAAGGCGGCGGCAGGCTCGAAGAAGGCGTCGGCAAGCTCGAGGGCGCCTCGGAAGGGCTCACCGGCGGGCTCGCCACGCTCGGCTCGGGCGCCGAGCGGCTGGCGCACGGCCTGACCGCGCTGCAGGGCGGCGCCGGCGCGCTCCAGCAGGGGCTGTCGGAAGGGTTCCAACGCTCGCGCCCGCTCGAAGTCGGGCTGCGTCGCTCGAGCGTCCGCGTCTCCGCGGTCGCCAACCCGCTGGCGCGCGGCGCCCACCGCCTCCACCGCAGCTCGCCGGGCCTCTTCGACTCCGGTTACTTCGTCCTCTCGGCGCTCGAAGGCGCCTCCCAGCGCCGCAAGGAGCTGGCCGGAGAGGCCGTCAGCGTCAACGGCGGCGGCCAGGCGGCGCGGATGCTGGTCATCTCCGACTATGGTCTCAACACCGACGAATCGCACCGGGTCGGCGACGCCCTCGGCCGCGACGCCGACAGCATCGGCCGCCAGGGAGGGCTCGAAACCGGCCTCACCGGCGGCGCTGCGGTCATCAACGACTACGGCCGGGTGACGCGAGCCCGGATCCCGCTCGTCGTCGGCGCCGTCGTCATCGCCTGCTTCCTGATGCTCGTGCTGATCCTCCGGGCGCCGCTGCTGGCGGCGATCGCCGTCGTCCTCAATCTCGGCTCGGTCGCTGCCGCGATCGGGGTGATGGCGCTCGTCTGCAAGATCCCGGAGGGATATCCGCTCGGCGGCCATCCCTATGTCGACACGGTCGGGGCGGCGGCGATATTCGGGGTCACGTTCGGGCTCTCGATCGACTACGCGGTGTTCCTGCTGGCGAGGATGCGCGAGAGCTACCAGCGGGACCGGGACAACCGCGCCGCGATCGAATACGGTCTGCAGCGCACCGCCTCGGTCATCACCGGGGCGGCGGCGATCATGGCCGCGGTGTTCGTCTCATTCGCCGCGGCGCCGGTCGCGACCGTCAGCCAGATGGGCGTCGGGCTGACCGTCGCGGTCCTCCTCGACGCCACCGTCGTGCGGATCGTCCTGCTGCCGGCCCTGATGCTTCTGTTCGGCGATCGGGTCTGGCACACGCCGGCCTGGCTGGCCCGTGTGCTTCCCCCGCAAAGCCGCCCACAGAGCCAATCTGAGGACAACCACGTACCGCCGATCGCCGCCTGAGGCGGTACAGTTCAGATGACGTCGGACTGGACGTCAACAGGGAATAAGAGGGGTATAGATGGGTCGAGTTGGAGGGCGTGCCGTGGTGGCCGTATTCGCGGTAGCGCTTGCAGCGGGCGTCGTCGGCGGTGCCGCCTACGCCGAAGAAACGCCGGCAGGGACGGCGACGACCGAAGGGACTGCGACGACCGAAGGGCCGTCGAGGGTCCAGTACGTCGACGAACTCGAGGCGATCTGCAAACCGGGCGCCAAGGCGACCCAGAAGGCGATGGACGGGGTTCGCGACGACGTCCACTACCCGAGCCGGATCCCGATCGCCGCCCAGAAGTTCAGGAGGGCGGCGACGATCTTCGGCGGGACGATCGACAAGATCTCGGCGGTCCGGCGACCGGTTGCCGACGAGTCGCGGCTGAAGAAATGGTTCGGCTACCTGAAACGGCAGGAGCAGTACCTTCAGGAAATCGCCGGCGAACTCCGGTCCGACCACACGATCAAGGCGCAGCGGCTGACGGCCCGGTTCATCCACCACGGCAACCTCGCCAACAACGTCACCCTCGCCTTCGGCTTCAACTACTGCAGCTTCAGGTTCTCGAGGTTCGGTTGAGATGAGGCGGCGGTCCCGGCTCGCCGTGGCCCTCATCGCTGCGGGCGCGCTGGCGATGCTGGCGGTGCCGGCAGGCGCCGAGCGGACCCAGAGCGGCAACCTGATCGTCTCCCTCGACGGCGGGATCAGCCCGCGCAAGCTTCCGCGCCACGAACGGGCGCCCGTCTCCGTCCACCTCGCCGGCGGCATCCACACCTCGGACCAGTCGCCGCTCCCACGGGTCGACCGGCTCAAGCTCGAACTCGCCTGGAGGGGCCTGCTCTTCACCCGCGGCCTTCCCGTCTGCCCCCAGGTGCGGCTGCGCGGAATCGACAGCCGTCAGGCAATCGCATCCTGCGGCGGCGCGCTGGTCGGGCGCGGCCAGCTCTACGCCAAGATCTTCGTCCCCAACCAGGCGCCGTTCGGGATCCGGGCCAACCTGCTGGCCTTCAACGGCAAGACCAAGGTGGGGCGCCCCGCGGTCCTCGTCCATGCCTACACCACCGATCCCCCGGTCTCGTTCGTGATCCCGTTCTCAGTCCACCGCCAGAAGGGGGCGTTCCGCACCGTCCTCGTGACGACGCTGAAGCGCTCGGTCGGGACCTGGCCGCACGTCTCGAGCTTCCGGATCGAGGTCGCCCGCAGCTTCCTCTACCACGGGGAACGCCACAGCTACCTCAGCGCCTCGTGCCCGGTGCCGCCAAAATTCACGGCCGGCTTCCTCTCCTTCGCCCGCGCCACCTACACCTTCGCCGGGGGCGAAGAGCTGGCGATCGAATCGGTCCGAAGCTGCCGGGCGAGAAAGAAAGGCGGTACGCCAAAGGCTCAAAGGCGCGTCGGCAGGGCAACGTCTCCACGCGGCGAATTCCCCATCAAATAGCGGTTTCCTCCGACCTACGGCGGCATTCGCCGATAATGGACCAAGCCTGTTTCTTGACTACAAGGTCCGTTTGTGTTCTTATTCCTCTCGTCTCTTTGCGTAAGGCGGGAGCGTCACATCCCTGGCTCTTTCGGAAGGCCTCGGTAGGGGGCACGATGGCCGTGCCCGGTCGCATGCCAGCGGGTGCCTGGCCGGGCGATCCCGCCCCGACAGCGTGGCTTGGCATGACCGACTTTTCGACGAGCTTCGGACAGCTGAAGAGCAGGGTGCGGGACGCCTGCGCCGGGCAGGACGAGTGGCCTGCGAGGATCGCCGCCGGGATCCGCGGGGCGGTCGATTTCTGCGTCTCGAACCCGGACGCGGCCCAGGCCCTGGTGATCGACACCCGGACGGCGGCCGGCGCCGGCGACTACCTGGAGATGGTCGACGTCCTCGCCGGGCTGATCGACGCGGAGGCCGACTCGGACCGGCGCTCGGCCGGCCCGAGCGAGGAGGCGTTGGTCGGAGCCCTGGCGGCGATCGTCGCCTACCACCTTCGCTCCGACCGCCTCGACCGCCTCGAGGAGGCCGTCCCCGAGCTCGTCTGCCTCGCCCTTCTGCCCTACCTGGGATTCGAGGGGGCCAAGGGCTGGGCCGACGCCACCGCCCGCGCCTGAGAAAAAAAGGCGCGGTATGTGGATGTCCGCAGAAAAGGGCCGCAAATCGAGCATATTTACAGTTAACCCTTGACAAGTTGGTCCGTATATGTTCTTATGCGGAGTACCCGGGGCGAGCGTTTTCCTGTCGCTCGCCGGCCCGGCTCAAATAAGGCCGGGGCGAAGGTCGTCCCCTCCCCTGTGGGCACGACCTCGAGTTACTCAGACAAGGCCCGGGAAGGTCTTCCCACCTTCCCGGGCCTGTCTGTGTCCACCCGTGAGCGACAATCTGCCGATGCCCGAAGAGCTGCCGGTCATCCTCTTCTCCTCTGCCGCCGAGCTCGAGGTCTGGCTCGAACGCGAGCACGACCGCTCGCCGGGGATCTGGCTGAAGATCGCCAAGAGGGGGTCGGGTATCGACAGCGTCAGCTACGCGGATGCGGTCGAGCTCGGCCTCTGCTTCGGCTGGATCGACGGTCAGGGGCGGCGCCTGGACGAGCGCCACTACCTTCAGCGCTTCACGCCGCGGCGGGCGCAAAGCAGATGGTCGAGGCTCAATCGCGACCGGGTCGAAGAGCTTGCCGCCGCCGGCCGGATGCGGCCCGCCGGGATCGCCGCCGTCGACGCGGCGAAGGCCGATGGGCGCTGGGACGCCGCCTACGAGCCTCCCTCCAGCGCCGAGGTCCCGGCCGACCTCGAGCGCGAGCTCGAGCGCGATCGGGCGGCGCGCAGGAGCTTCGAGGCGCTCGACGGCGCCAATCGCTACGCGATCATCTACCGGCTGAACGACGCCAGGCGGCCCGAGACCCGCGAGCGCAGATTGCGGAAGTTCCTCGAGATGCTGCGGCGCGGCGAAAAGATTCACCCCTGAGAAGGGGGTCGGTTAGGGTCGTCACGACCACTCCCGAGGAACGGAGACCCATGGCCTACGAGATGAACATCCGTGGTACCCAGGACAGAGTCAAGATCCGCAGTCCCTGGGCGGCGGCGCTGCTGCCGTTCGTGACCCTCGGGATCTACCACCTGGTGTGGTGGTACCGGATCAACCGGGAGATGCGCGATTACGGCCAGGCGAAGGGCTACGACCTCGGTCAGAACCCGACGAACTCGGTTCTGGCGCTGTTCCCCGGCGGCCTGATCATCGTCCCGGCGCTGATCACCTACTGGCGCGGGACCAAGCGAGTCCAGGGCTCCTCGAGCGTAGCCGGCCAGGAACCGCTCAATGGCTGGATCGCGATCCTCCTCTACGTGATCATCTCGCCCGGTCTCTGGGCCTACATACAGATCTCCCTGAACCGGGTCTGGGAGGCCGAGGCCGAGCCGATTCCGGGCGGCGAGCTGCCGCCGCCCCAGGCCGGAGCGATGCCTCCTCCGCTCGAGCCGGAATCGAACGAGCCCGCGCAGCCGTCGCCGGCCGAGCCGCCGCAGCCGCCGCCCGCCGAGCCGCCGCAGCCGCCGCCCGCCGAGCCGCCGCCGGCCGAGCCGCCGCAGCCGCCGCCCGGCTCAGGTTCCTAGCACGCGCTGCCTGCCGCGCCGGCAGGAGAGGTTCCCGTTCCCGCGCAGCCGGCAGCTGAA
>DATBHH010000140.1:0-8735 GCA_036557525.1 Solirubrobacterales bacterium
CGCTCTTTGATCAGCGCCCGCCGGGCGTCGGCGGCGAGGTCGATCGGGTCGCGGTCGGCGGCGTCGACCACCGCGCACAGGAGCTCGCGCCCGGCGCTGGCGTGTGGGGCGACCACCGCCGGGCAGGCATCGGCGGCGAGCGCCCGCTCGAGCGCGCTCTCGGCGGCCGAGGGGTCGTCGAGGTCGAAGACGAGGACCGCCGCCTCGCGGCCGATTCCGAACGGCTCGAGCCGGCGCCGCAGCTCGGAGGCCTCGAGCCGGCCGCCGAGGGCGCCGGCGAGGACGTCGCCGGCGAGGCGGCGCTCGGTCTCGCGCGCGACCCGGCGCCGCATCAGCTCGAGCGCGACCACCGCAACGGCCTGCTGCAGGATCAGGCGCTCGAAGTCGCCGAGGCCGCCGGAGTCGCGGACGATCACGACCCAGGCCTGCGGCGGGCCGCCGCCGGGCGAGATCACCGGATGGGCGAGCGCCCGGCCGGCGACCGAGGGGTGGGTCGGGACGAAGGGGTGGCCGTCACCGGTGTGGGAGAGGGCTTCGTCGCCGATCGCGCTGACCGCGTCGGCCGAGAGCTGGCGCCGGAACCCGCGCCCTGCGAGGCGCTCGCCGCGGCCGTCGAGGATCGCGACGGTGCCGCCGACGGCGGAGGCGATCGTCGCGACGATCTCCTCGAGCCCGCGCTCTTCGAGGACGAGCCGCTCGAGCCGGCGCTGGACGGCGATCCCCCGCTGCAGCACCTCGTACTGCTCGTTGACGAGACGTGCGAACGCCTTCTCGGTGATCGCGATGAAGGGCGTCGAGTAGGGGACCTCGAACAGCGGAAAGTCGCGCTTGTCGGCCTCGTCCACGAGCGCTTTCGGCAACTTCTTGTGGCTGAACCCCGTCCCGAACCCGAGGCCCGCAAGGTTGTGGTCCGCGAGCAGGCTGACGAAGGCGCGCTGCTTGCTCGCCGTGTCGAGCGGGATCCCCGTGGTCAGCATCAACTCGCCGCCCGACAGCCACGGGGTGGGGTCCTCGAGCTCGGAGATATGGACCCAGCGGACCGGCGCGGCTGCCCCCCGCCCCCCCGCGGCAAGTTCAAGCCCAAGCTCGTCGAGGAGGCTCTGGACGGTGAGCATTCCGCTGCCTATCTATGGACCCGCTTCCAGGCCTGACCGAGGACGTCGTGGAGGACGTCGTGGATTTCTTCGAACTGCTCGGTGTCGGCGATCAGCGGGGGCGCCAGCTGGATCACCGGGTCCCCGCGGTCGTCGGCCCGGCAGATCAGGCCGTTGCGGTAAAGCTCACCCGAGAGGAAGCCGCGCAGCAGTTCCTCGGACTCCTCGGAATTGAAGGACTCCTTCGTATCCTTGTCCTTGACCAGCTCGATCGCCTGGAAGTAGCCGGCTCCCCGGACGTCGCCGACGATCGGCAGGTCGTGAAGGGATTCGAGCATCTGGCGAAGCTCGCCCTCCTTGGCGAGGACGTGTCCGCAGAGGTCCTCGCGCTCGAAGACGTCGAGATTGGCCATCGCGATCGCGGCCGCGATCGGGTGGCCGGCGAAGGTGAAGCCGTGGGCGAAGGAGTTGTCGCCCTCCATGAACGGCTCGGCGACCCGGTCCGAGGCGATCACGCCGCCCATCGGCGCGTAGGCCGAGGTCAGGGCCTTGGCGACGGTGATCACGTCCGGCGTGTAGCCGAACCGTTCGCAACCGAACCAGTGGCCGAGCCGGCCCCAGGCGCAGATCACCTCGTCGGAGATCATCAGCACGTCGTGGCGGTCGCAGATCTCGCGCACCCGCTGGAAATAGCCGTCCGGCGCGACAAAGCAGCCGCCGGCGTTCTGGACCGGCTCGATGATCACCGCGGCGACTGTCTCCGGGCCCTCGAATTCGATCCGCTCCTCGATCGCGGTCGCCGCCCAGAGCGGGTGGCGGTCCGCGGGCCAGCGGTAGACGTTGGTGTTGGGGACGTGGCAGCCGCCGGGCGCCAGCGGCTCGAACTGCGAGCGAAGATCGGGAATCCCGGTCGCCGATAGGGCCCCCAGACTCGTCCCGTGGTAGGCGATCTCGCGGGCGATCACCTTGTGCTTCTGCCCGTTGCCGCGCATCCGGTGGTAGTTGCGCGCGAGCTTGAGCGCCGACTCGACGGCCTCCGAGCCGCCGGAGGTGAAGAAGACGCGGTTGAGATCGCCCGGCGCCAGCGAGGCGATCCGGGTCGCGAGCTCGATCGCGCGGGGGTGGGCGTAGCTCCAGAGGGTGTAGAAGTCGAGTTCCTCGACCTGTCGTGCCGCCGCCTCTCCGAGCTCGGTGCGGCCGTGGCCGGCGTTGACGCAGAACAGGGCCGAGAGGCCGTCGAGATAGCGATTGCCGTGCTCGTCGTAGACGTAGCAGCCGTCGCCGCGGACGATGATCGGGATCTCCTTCTCATCGCTGTAGGCGCCCATTCGCGAGAAGTGCATCCACAGGTGCCGCCTCGCCATCTCCTGCAGACCGGTGCCTTTCTCAGAGCCGAGACGCTCCGCAACAGCCATTCAGACCCTCCTTCCTCGCTACGACGATATGGACAAAGCTAGCTCCGAAACGAATCACCTTCAAGTGGTCAATGGGTCAAGCAAAGGCATGACTCATATACAAGTTGTACAAGGCCGGGCTCCAAAATTGGGACTTCCGCCCCTTGTGCCGGAAAGCACCTTGAGCGTAGCGTCCAACCTGACCGCCGCCCCTATGGGCGCGGCGGAGCAAGAGAGGAGATGGATGGAGAGCGCAGCGGTCTCAGGGGTTGCGACGCAGGCGCCGAGTGCCCGGGTGCCGAGCAGCGGCGAGAAGGGGCTGAAGAAAAACGCCATCGGGTTCGCGTCCAGCGTCGTGATCGGCGTCGCCTCCACCGCCCCCGGCTACAGCCTCGCCGCCACCCTCGGATTCGTCGCCGCCGCCGTTGGCTTCCAATCGCCGGCGATCCTGCTGGTCAGCTTCATCCCGATGTTCCTCGTCGCCGGCGCCTACTACTACATGAACAAAGCCGACCCCGACTGCGGAACGAGCTTCTCCTGGGTGACCCTGGGGATGGGGCCGCAGCTGGGCTGGATGGTCGGCTGGGTGATCGTCGTGACCGACATCGTCGTGATGGCCAACCTCGCCCAGATCGCCGGCCTCTACACGTTCCTGCTGGTCGGGTGGGACTCGGCCGCCGCATCGACGGCCGCGGTGACCGCGGTCGGCGTCGTCTGGATCATCCTGATGACGGCGATCGTCGTGATCGGGATCGAGCTCTCGGCCCGCACCCAGATCGGCCTGCTGGCGGCGGAGGTCATCACCCTGGCGCTGTTCGCGATCGTCGCGATCGTCAAGGTCTACGCCGGCTCGGCCCCGTCCGGGTCGGTCGACCCCAGCCTCTCCTGGCTCAACCCGTTCTCGCTCAGCCTCAGCGAAATCTCGGCCGGGATGCTGCTGGCGGTTTTCATCTACTGGGGCTGGGACACGACGGCGACCGTCAACGAGGAGACCGAAGACCCGACCGAGGCCCCGGGCAAGGCGACCGTGATCAGCACCCTGATCCTGCTCGGGATCTACGTCGTCGTCGCCTTCGCCGCGCAGGCCTACCACGGCGTCGGCAACCTGGTCGAAAATCAGGAAGACGTGCTCAGCTCGCTCGGCACCGAAGTGTTCGGCTCGCCGCTCGACAAGCTGCTGATAATCGCGGTCCTCACGTCGGCTGCGGCATCGACGCAGACGACGATCCTGCCGGCGGCGCGGACGACGCTCTCGATGGCGCGCGCCAAGGCGATGCCCGAGAGCCTCGGAGACGTCCATCCCCGCTACCTGACCCCGCACCTCTCGACGATCTGGATGGGCGCCCTCTCGATCGTCTGGTACGTCGGCCTGACACTGATCAGCGAAGACATCCTCTTCGACTCGCTGGCCGCGCTGGGGCTGATGATCTCGTTCTACATCGGCATCACCGGCTTCGCCTGCGCGATCTTCTACCGGCGCGAGCTGGCGAGAAGCGTCAAGAACTTCTTCTTCGTCGGCGTCGGCCCGACCGTCGGCGGTCTGATCCTCTTCTACCTGCTGATCAAGAACGCGATCGAACTCTCCGACCCCGCCAACTCCGAATCGGGAAACTCGTGGCTCGGCCTCGGGCCGCCGCTCGTGATCGCGGTCTTCTTCATGGTGCTCGGCCTGGTGCTGATGGTCTTCCAGTGGCGGGCTGTGCCCGACTTCTTCCGGCGCAAGCCCGAGGTCGTGCCGGCCGGGTTCCTCGAGGGCGAAGCCGAGATGCCGGAGGGAGACTCGCCGTGAGCGAGATCGTCGTCGGCTACGACGGGTCTGACCGCGGCAGGGTCGCCCTCGACCGCGGCCTGGAGCTGGCCCATGAGCTCGGCGACCGCGTCGTGATCGTCTTCGGCTACGCGCCGCCGGGGACCTGGGGCGGCGAGATCGCCGACCACGAGCAGGCGATCGAGGAACTGGGCGAGAAGGCGATGGACGAGGCGCGTGAGCGAGCCGAGGCCGCCGACGTCCCCTGCGACGTGGCGCTGGTCGCCAAACGCGGCGCCGAGGCGCTGCTCGAGGTCGCCGACGAGCGCGATGCGCGGCTGATAGTCGTCGGCAGTCACGGCGATACGCCGATCAAAGAAGTGCTGATCGGGGCGACCCCGCAGAAGCTTCTGCACACGTCCAGGCGCCCCGTGCTGGTCGTGCCGACACACGGGGAGCGCTAGGTTCAGGGCTGGGCAGATCGAAGAGGAGCCAGTGGAGAACGGGAGTACAAGCGTCGAGCTCAAGGATGTCAGCAAGCGCTTCGCCGACATCCTCGCCGTCGACGACCTCACGCTCGAGCTCGCCGAGGGCGAGTTCTTCACGATGCTCGGGCCGAGCGGGTGCGGCAAGACGACCACGCTGAGGATGATCGGCGGCTTCGAGCAGCCGACCGACGGCACGGTCCGGATCGACGGCGAGGACGTCTCGGCGCTGCCGCCGCACAAACGCCCGACCAACACCGTGTTCCAGAGCTACGCGCTCTTCCCGCACATGAGCGTCGAGGACAACGTCGCCTTCGGGTTGCGGCGCAAGCGGGTCGCGAAGGAGGAGATCGGCGCCCGGGTCGCGGCCGAGCTGAAACGGGTCGGCCTCTGGGCCGAGTCGAAAAGGCGGCCGGCGCAGCTCTCGGGCGGCCAGCAGCAGCGGGTCGCGCTGGCGCGGGCGCTCGTCAACCTGCCGAAGGTGCTTCTGCTCGACGAGCCGCTCGGCGCCCTCGACCTGAAATTGCGGAAGGAGCTCCAGGTCGAGCTGAAGCGGATCCAGCGAGACGTCGGGATCACCTTCGTCTACGTCACCCACGACCAGGAGGAGGCGCTGACGATGAGCGACCGGATCGCGGTGATGAATCACGGCCGAGTCGAACAGGTCGCAGACCCCGAGACGGTCTACGACCAGCCCGAGACGACGTTCGTCGCCGGATTCATCGGGGTTTCCAACCTGATGCCCGCAAAGGTCACCGGCCAGGGCGAGATCCAGCTCGACCAGGGCCCGGCCCTGAGCGCCGACACGAACTCGCTGCCGGCGGGCGAGCGCTGCCACGCGGTGGTCAGGCCGGAGAAGCTGCGGATCGACGCGCTCGACGGGTCCGTCCCCTCGAACGGGCTGCCGACCGTCGAGGGGACGGTCGAAAGCTCCCTCTACCTCGGGACGTCGACGCAGATCGCGGTCGACCTCGGCGACGGCGTGCGGATGACCGTCCTCGTCCCGAACGCGAACGAGGCCGAACGGCGGGCCCTGCCCGGTGGTGGGGTGAGGGTCGCGCTGAGCTGGGAGCCGGAGCACATGCACGTCGTTCGCGAGTCGGTGACCGGAAACTTGAGCAGCGAGGCAAACGGAGCCTCCGACGACGGAGAGCTCGCAACAACCAAGAGAGGTGACTCGGATGGGCAGCAGTGAGAAGGGGAGAGGACGGGCCTCGCTGTTGGCGGCGACCGCGGTGGCCGTCCTCGCGGCGGCAATCGGCCTCGTCGCCTGCGGCGGCGGCGGGATCGAAGGCGGCGGCAGCAAGGAAGTTCAGACGGTGAAGCTCGAAGGCAAGCCCTCCGGCAGCCTCACGATCTCCAACTGGCCGCTCTACATCGACAAAGAAACGATCCCCGATTTCGAAAAGGAAACCGGGATCAAGGTCCACTACATCGAGGACATCAACTCGAACGAAGAATTCTTCAGCAAGATGCAGCCGCTGCTTCAGGAAGGCGAATCCGGCGGCCGCAGCATCTTCGTGCTCGCCGGCTATGAGACGAGCAAAATGTACAAGCTGGGGTACCTGCAGAACCTCGACAAGTCGGCCCTGCCCAACGTCGAACGGAACATGCTGCAGAGCCTGCGGCACCCGCCGAACGACCCCAACCGCGCCTACACGGTCCCGTGGCAGAGCGGGATGACCGGGATCATCGTCAACAAAGAACTGGCGCCCGAAGTGCGCTCGATCTGCGACCTCTTCAACCCCAAGTACAAGGGCAAGGTCGACTTCCTCAACGAAGTCAGGGAAACGGTGCCGCTGGTGATGAAGTGCGAAGGCACCGATCCCGAAACGGCGACCGAAGCCGACTGGATGAAGGCGATCGAAAAAATCAAGGGCGCGGCCGAATCCGGGCAGATCCGCCGCTTCACCGGCAACGACTACGCGCGCGACCTGACCAGCGGCGACGCCGTCGCGGTGATCGGCTGGTCGGGCGACGCCGTCCAGCTCCAGGCCGACAACCCGAACCTCGAATGGCGGGTGCCGACCCAGGGCTGCATGCAGTGGTCCGAAGACATGGTGGTCCCGATCGGGGCGCCGAACCCGACCGCGGCCGAGGCGTTCATGAACTACGTCTACGAACCGAAAAACCAGGCTCAGATCGCCGAATACGTCAACTACGTGACGCCGGTCGAAGGTGTGAAGCAGATATTTGAAAAACAGGATCCGGAACTGGCGAAGAACCCGCTGATCTTCCCCAGCCCGGAATTCACGAAGACCTGCTCGCCGACCCCGCCGCTCGAAGGCGAAGAGGAACAGAACGTGATCCGGGCATTCAACGCGGTGTTGAACGGCTGAGTCGGATGGAGGTGGGCGGCAAGATGGAGAGGGCGGCATGATCGCCGCCCTCCGCCGCCGCACCGCCCCCTACTTCCTGCTCGGGCCGGGGACGATCTGGCTGGTCCTGTTCTTCGTCGTCCCGCTCTACTTCCTCGCCAAACTATCGCTCGAGTCGGGGTTCGTCGGCGCATTTGAATTCAACTGGAACTGGTCGAACTACAGCGAAGCGCTCTCCTCCTACGACACCCAGTTCGTCCGCTCCTTCGTCTACGCCGGAACGGCGACGCTGCTGTCGCTGATCATCGCCTACCCGCTCGCCTACGTGATCGCGTTCAAGGCCGGGCGCTGGAAGAACGCGCTCCTGTTCGCGGTCGTCGCCCCGTTCTTCACCACGTATCTGATCCGGACGATCGCCTGGGAGACGATCCTCTCCGACGACAGCCCGGTGACCAAGTTCCTGCACGCGGTCGGGCTCGCCCCCTCCGGCCATGTCCTGGCGACGAGCGGCGCCGTGATCGCCGGCCTCACCTACAACTTCCTGCCGTTCATGATCCTGCCGCTCTACGCGAGCCTCGACCGGATCGACACGAGGTTGATCGAGGCGGCGAAGGACCTCTACAGCTCGGCGACCCAGAGCTTCCTGCGGGTGACGCTGCCGCTCTCGCTGCCGGGGATCGTCGCCGGCACACTGCTGACCTTCATCCCGGCGGCCGGTGACTACGTCAACGCCCAGTTCCTCGGCGGCGCCGGCAACCGGATGATCGGCAACGTGATCCAGTCGCTGTACCTGAGCCAGGCCGACTACCCGGCGGCGGCGGCGCTCTCCTTCGTGTTGATGGTGCTGATCATGGTCTTCGTCGTCGTCTACATCCGCTTCGCCGGGTCGGAGGCGCTGATGGGCGAGGAGGCACGATGAGCGACGCGGTGAAATGGCTGCGCGAGCACGCGGTGAACATCGTCGCCGCTCTCGTCGTCGTCTACCTGCTGGTCCCGATCGTCGTCATCTTCATCTTCTCCTTCAACAACCCGACCGGGCGCTACAACTACACCTGGGTCGGGTTCACCTTCGAACACTGGGCCCACGCGTTCAGCCGCGAAGAACTGACCGAAGCGCTGCTGACCAGCCTCAAACTGGCGTTCCTGGCGACGGCGGTCTCGACGATCATCGGGACGATGATGGCGCTGGCGCTGGTCCGCCACAAGTTCTTCGGCCGGCGCCTCGCGAACTTCCTGATCGTGATCCCGATGGCGACCCCCGAGGTCGTGATGGGGGCCGCGCTGCTCTCGTTCTTCCTCCTCTGGGGCGCCATCCCACTCGGGTTCGAGACGCTGCTGATCGCCCACGTCATGTTCTGCATCAGCTTCGTCGTCGTCGTCGTCCGCTCGCGCCTGATCGGCTTCGACCGCAACCTCGAGGAGGCGGCCAAGGACCTCGGCGCGAGCCCGTTCCACACCTTCCGCCTGATCACCCTGCCGCTGATCATGCCCGGGATCTTCGGCGGCGCGATGCTCGCCTTCGCCCTCTCGATCGACGACTTCGTCATCTCCAACTTCAACTCGGGGACCACCGTGACCTTCCCGCTCTACATCTTCGGCGCCGCCCAGCGCGGGATCCCGGTCGAAGTCAACGTGATCGCGATGATGCTGTTCTTCACCACGGTCTCGGCGATGGGATACGCGACCTGGCAGCAGCG
>DATBHH010000141.1:0-20619 GCA_036557525.1 Solirubrobacterales bacterium
CTCGAGGACCACTCCGGCGTGCGGCCCCAGTGGCACACGATGTCGTTCTCCGATCTCGAGGGGAGCGTCCGCAACTCGATCGAGCGAATCAAGGCCAGCCCGTTCATCCCGCGGACAGACTCGGTCCGCGGCTTCATCTACGACGTCGAGACCGGCCGCCTCGGGGAGGTCACCTGAGGGGATGAGGTCGATGGCGAGGGGTCGCTGGTTGGCGCCGGCCCTCGTCCTGGCGACGCTGGCGGCGGCGGCGCCGGCGAATGCCGCCATCACCATCGGGCCGGATCCCCTGCCCGAACGCAGCGCGGTGGACCAGGCGGGCGGAGCCACGATCTTCACGACCAGCGTCCTGCCCGGGGCCGAACTGACCTCCCCGATCGACGGGGTGATCGTCCGCTGGCGGGTTCGGCGGGGAAACGGTCCGGGTGCCCTTGGCCCCGACAAAATCAGCCTCAGGGTCCTGAAGCCCACCTCGATCGCCGACCGGTACACCGCCGAGGGGACGAGCAGTGCCCATGAAGTCAAGTTCTTCACCGAAGAACCGAAAGTCAAAATCTGGACGTTCCCGACCCAGCTCCCGATCGAAGCCGGCGAGACGATCGGCCTTGGAACCACCGCGGGTGAGGCTCCCATCCGCGAAGTGATCGGAGCCGCGTACCTGCTGAGGGTCAACCCGCTCGCCGACGGGAAATCGGCGACCTTCGAAGAAGGCGTCAGCACCGACGCATACGTCGAGGTCAACGCCGACGTCGAGCCCGATTGCGACGAAGACGGCCTCGGCGACGAAACCCAGGACCCCTCGATCCCGCAGACCGCCGCCTGCGGTTTCGTCCCGCCGCCGGCCCCCGCCGTCGGCCCGCCGGCGCCGGCGCCGTCGCCCGACACCCGGATCGGCAAGGGGCCGAAGAAGAAGATTGTCCTCGCGCACGGGAAACGGGCGACGGTGAGGTTCACCTTCAGCTCCACCGAACCCGGCGCGAGCTTCGAATGCAGGCTCGACAGGGGGAGGTACCGGTCCTGCAGCTCGCCGCAGCTCTACCTGGTGAAGGCGACCACCGGCTTCAGGAAGCACACCTTCGCGGTCCGCGCCCGCAACTCAGCCGGAACCGTCGACCCGACTCCCGCCACCCGCAGCTTCAAGCTCAAGCGGGCTTCTTGACCAGCTTCAGCGTCCTCATCATCGACGCGAGCGCGGGCGGCCGATGGCCGTCGCGGCAGCGCGGATGTCACATCCGGGAACGCTGTCGCGTCTGATCGGTGCAGGTGGTCAACGACCGACCGCCGAACCGCCCCCACGAAAGACAGGAGTGAAGTCCGTGAGTGCCACGATCCAGATCCAGTCAGCAGACCGATTCACGACGATGCCCGACGAGCGGACGCTCGCGGAGACGGTCGTGGCGATGGAAGGGCGCGGATTCAGCGCCGAGATCGTCGACGACCTCGCCGCCGCCCGCGAGAGCGTCCTCGCCCGCATCCCCGCCGGTTCGTCGGTGATAACCAACCCCTCGGTCACGCTCGAGGCCGCCGGCCTCGTGCAGGCGGTCAACGACGGCGACCGCTACGACTCGGCGCGGGCCAGGGTGCTCTCGCTCGACCGCGAGACCCAGATGCGGGAGATCAAGGCGATCATGATCCAGCCCGACTTCTCCCTCGGCAGCGTCCATGCGATAACCCGCGACGGGACGCTGCTGATCGCATCCGCGCTGGGCAGCCAGCTCGCCTCCTATGCCTGGGGCGCCGGCAACGTCATCTTCGTCGTCGGCGCTCAGAAGCTGGTCCCCGACGTCGAGGCGGGGCGCGAACGGATCTACGAGCACAGCTTCAAGCTCGAGGATGCGCGTGCGCTGGAGGCCTACGGCAAGAACAGCCGTGTCGGCAAGATCCTCGAGATCGACGAGGAGGATTCCGGCCGCATCCACGTCGTCCTGATCCCCGAGGTCGTCGGGTTCTGACCGTCCGGCGGCCCGGTTCTCCCCACAACCACGGGGGTTAGCGCGTACGCTGGGCGGGCGCCCGCCTAGCTCAACTGGCAGAGCACTTGATTTGTAATCAAGAGGTTTCCGGTTCGACCCCGGAGGCGGGCTTCCCACCAAAGTGAGGCGCTTTTCCAAAGCTATGGCGAAGGAAAGCGCCTCGAGTCGGCGCCGCAGTACGTTTCCGGGCAGAGCCATGGCAGGCGACCCGGTCGACACCGCCCTCCTCGATGCATGGTGGCGCGCTGCCAACTTCCTCTCGGTCGGGCAGATCTACCTGCTCGACAACCCGCTGCTGCGGGAGCCGCTGAGCGCCGACCAGATCAAGCCGCGCCTGCTCGGCCATTTCGGCACCACCCCCGGCCTCAACCTCGTCTACGCCCACCTCAACCGCGCGATCCTGGCCGACGACCTCAACGCGATCTTCATCGCCGGCCCCGGGCACGGCGGGCCCGGCGTCGTCGCGGGCGCCTACCTCGACGGGACCTACAGCGAGATCTATCCGCACATCGGTCGCGACGAGGACGGGCTGCGCCAGCTGTTTCGCCAGTTCTCGTTCCCGGGCGGCATCCCGAGCCACGCCGCGCCCGAGACCCCCGGCTCGATCAACGAGGGCGGCGAGCTCGGCTACTCGCTGGCCCACGCCTACGGGGCGGCGCTCGACAACCCCGATCTGCTCGTCGCCTGCGTCATCGGCGACGGCGAGGCGGAGACCGGCGCCCTGGCGGCGAGCTGGCATTCGAACAAGCTGCTCAGCCCGCGCACCGACGGCGCGGTGCTGCCGATCCTCCACCTCAACGGCTACAAGATCGCGAGCCCGACCCTGCTGGCCCGGATTCCCGAGGAGGAGCTCGGGTCGCTGCTCTCCGGATACGGGTACCGGCCGATCTTCGTCAGCGGCGGCGCCGACGAGGATCCCGGCGCCGTCCACCTGCGCCTGGCGGCGGCGCTCGACGAGGCGGTCGGCGAGATCGGCGAGATCCAGCGGGCAGCCCGCGCGGGCGGCGCCTCGGGGCGGCCGCGCTGGCCGGCGATCGTCCTCCGCACGCCGAAGGGCTGGACCGGGCCGAAGGAGGTCGACGGGCTCCCGGTCGAGGGAACCTGGCGCTCGCACCAGGTGCCGCTCGCGAACGTGCGCGAAAACCCCGAGCACCTGCGCCAGCTCGAGCAGTGGATGCGCAGCTACCGGCCCGAGGAGCTCTTCGACGCCGGCGGGGCCCCGATCGAGGAGCTCGCCGAGCTGGCGCCGGAGGGCGAGCGCCGGATGAGCGCCAACCCACACGCCAACGGCGGCCTGCTGCTGCGCGAACTGATCCTGCCCGACTATCGCCGCTACGGGGTCGAGGTCGCGGCGCCCGGTCGCGAGAGCGCCTCGGCCACCCGCACGCTCGCCCCGTTCCTGCGCGACACGATCGAGCGCAACCCGTCCAACTTCCGCATCGTCGGCCCCGACGAGACCGCCTCCAACCGGCTCTCGGCGGTGTTCGAGTCGACCCACCGGGAGTGGGAGGCCGCGCGGCTGGCGACCGACGAGGACCTCGGGCCCGACGGACGGGTGATGGAGGTGCTCTCCGAGCACCTCTGCCAGGGCTGGCTCGAGGGCTACCTGCTCAGCGGCCGGCACGGCTTCTTCAGCTGCTACGAGGCCTTCATCCACATCGTCGACTCGATGTTCAACCAGCACGCGAAGTGGCTCAAGGTGAGCCGCCAGATCCCCTGGCGGCGCCCGATCGCCTCGCTCAACTACCTGCTCACCTCGCACGTCTGGCGCCAGGACCACAACGGGTTCTCACATCAGGACCCCGGCTTCATCGACCACGTCCTCAACAAGAAGCCGGAGATCGTCCGCGTCTACCTGCCGCCTGACGCCAACTGCCTGCTCTCGGTCGCCGACCACTGCCTCCGCAGCCGCCACTACGTGAACCTGATCGTCGCCGGCAAGCAGCCCGAGCTCACCTACCTGACGATGGAGGAGGCGGAGGCGCACTGCGCCCGCGGGATCGGGATCTGGGAGTGGGCGTCGAGCGAAGGCGACGGCGAGCCCGACGTCGTGCTCGCCTGCTGCGGCGACGTGCCGACCCTCGAGGCCGTCGCCGCGGCCGCCCTCCTGCGCGAGCACATGCCCGACCTCAAGGTCCGTGTCGTCAACGTCGTCGACCTGATGCGCCTGCAGCCGGAAAGCGAGCACCCCCACGGCCTTCCCGACCACGAGTTCGACGCCCTGTTCACCACCGACCGGACGGTGATCTTCGCCCACCACGGCTATCCGTGGTTGATCCACCGGCTCACCTACCGGCGGGCGAACCACGACAACCTGCACGTCCGCGGCTACAAGGAGGAGGGGACGACGACGACGCCGTTCGACATGGTGATGCTGAACGACCTCGACCGCTTTCACCTGGTGATCGACGTGATCGACAGGGTCCCGGGCCTCGCGGGCGAGGCGGCGGCGCTGCGCCAGGAGATGTCCGACCGGCGCTTCGCCTGCCGCGCCTGGACCCGCGAGCACGGCGAGGACCATCCCGAAATCCGGGAATGGGAGTGGCCCGGGTGAGTGCCGCCGGCGGCGAGGTCCTCGTCGTCAACGCCGGGTCGACCAGCCTCAAGCTCGACCTGGTCGGGGAGGGAGGCGACAGCGAGCGGGTCGAGCGATTCGAGGACGTCGACCCGGCCCGGCCGAGGGCGATCGCCCACCGCGTCGTCCACGGCGGCCCCCGCTTCCGCGACCCGGTGCTGATCGACTCCGCGGTGCGGGAGCAGATCTTCGAGACCGAGGAGCTGGCGCCCCTCCACAACGCGCGCAGCCTCGAGGAGATCGACTCCGCGCGCGAGGCCCTCCCCGGGTTGCCGCAGGTCGCGGTCTTCGACACCGGCTTCCACGCGACGATGCCGCCCGCGGCCGTCGCCTACGCCGTTCCGCGCCGCTGGCGCGAGGAGTGGGGGGTGCGCCGCTACGGGTTCCACGGCATCTCCGTCGCCTGGTCGGTCGAGCGCGCGGGGGAGCTCGTGGAGGACCTGGCGGACGCCCGGCTCGTCGTCTGCCACCTCGGCGGCGGCTGCTCGGTCAGCGCCGTTCGCGCCGGCGAATCGGTCGACAACTCGATGGGGTTCAGCCCGCTCGAGGGGCTGCCGATGGCGACGCGGTCCGGCTCCGTCGACCCCGACGCTCTGCTCTATCTAATGCGGCACCGGGGGCTCGGCACCGAGACGCTCGAGCACGCCCTCAACTTCGAGTCGGGACTGCTCGGGCTCGCCGGCCACGGCGGCGACATGGAGGCGATCGAGGCGGCGGCGGCGGACGGCGACGCCGACGCCCTGCTCGCCACCGAGGTCTTCGCCCACCGCTGCGCGGGGGCCGTCGCGGCGATGGCGGCGGCGGCGGGAGGGCTCGACGCGCTCGTCTTCACGGCCGGGATCGGCGAGGGCTCGGCGGCGGTGCGGGAGCGCGTCTGCGCCCGCCTGCGCTTCCTCGGCGTCGCGCTCGACCCGCGGCGCAACGCCGCCGCCGTCCCGGACTGCGAGGTCGCGGTGCCCTCCTCGTCGGTCCGCGTCCTCGTCGTGCGGGCGCGGGAGGAGCTGGTGATCGCCCGCGCCGCACGCGAACTGCTCGGCGACTGAGCGGGCTACTCGGATTCGCCCATCGCCCGGGCCTTTTCGGCCTGGAACTCCTCCTCGGTGAGGACGCCCTTGTCCTTCAGGTCGGCGAGCTTCTCGAGGCGGGCGAGGCGGGTGTCCTGCTCGCCGCCGGCCGCGGTCCCCGGCGCGCCGCCGCCTTTGCGCATCTCCGGCAGGCGCAGTTTCTCGACCCGCTCGCCGATGTTGGCGCTCTGCACGGCGCCGACGACCCGCCGCCTGGTGTGGCCGAAGATGTCGTCCAGCTGCACGTCGGGGTTTTCGTGTTCGGACTGTCTTCGCAGCTCGTGGATCCCGGCCGCGGCCAGCCCGGCGAGGAGCAGCGCGGTGAGGAAGCTGCGCAGGTTCTGGGTCGGCGCCGAGAGGAAGTAGATGCAGACGACGATCCCCAGCAGCGCGTAGACCCAGCCGGTGTAATCGCGCAGGAACGGGGTCAGGACCCGGCGCGTCGATTTCGCCGGGCTGGTCGGCGACGCGAGCCAGCCGGCGACGCCGAAGAGGACGCCGAAGATGATCACCGTGATCGCGATGCTCACCATCAGCGACGTCGCGATCGACCACGCTTCTTCGGCCGCCGGCTTGATCGTTTCTTCGGTCACCAGCTGGTCGATGACGATCCCGCCGGCGACGCTGCGGAAGACGATCACCGCGAAGCCGGCGACGATCAGGCCGATTCCGCAGAACAGCACGGTCACCCAGCGGTCCTCGCGTGAGAGCCAGATCGCCAGCCCGAAGAAGAGGAAGGTGAGCAGCGTCATCACCAGCGCCAGGCCCTGGATCGCGGTCGCGATCCGCTGCGCCGTCTTCAGCTGGTTCGAGCGCAGGATCACGATCCGGCCCGCGTTTTCGGGCAATTTTTCCGCCAGCGACTGCCCGATCCCGACTTCGTTCGCCAGGTTCGTCACCAGGGTCGAGAGGTTCAGCGTCACTTCGCCTTCCCCGGTCGAGACGTTTTCGTGTTCGTTCTTGAGGACGGCGAGCAGTTCTTCGTGCGCGGTGCGGTTCGCCGCCCGCCAGAGGTCCTGCGCCCTCGAGGTCTGCAGGACCTCGTTGGCCCCGGTCCCGGCGACCGAGCGCACCGCCCCCGACACGGGCCCGGCGAGTTCCTTCGTTTCGCCCGGGAGGATGCCTTCGAGTTCTTTTTCGACGTCGACGTTTTCGTAGAGCGTGTTGACGAGGTAGTCGGCGACCGCTTCGCGGATCTTCGTGTTGGCGATCAGCTTGTCGCTGGTGTTGACCCAGTCGTCGGTGTTGAGGGCCTGGCGTTCGATCCAGATCCCGAAGATGGCGAGGAAGGCGAACACCGTGCCGACGATGACGAGCGCTTTGACCAATCGGCGGCGTCCGCGGCTCATTGCTGTGTGATGCTATACCGGAGAGATGAAGCTGGAGGGGATTCACCACATCACCTGCATCACCTCCGACGGCCAGGCCAACGTCGATTTCTACGCCGGGGTGATGGGCCTCCGGCTCGTCAAGAAGACGGTCAACCAGGACGATCCGACCGTCTACCACCTCTTTTTCGCCGACGAGAGGGGCGACGCCGGCTCCGACCTCACCTTCTTCGAGTTCCCGGGCGTCCCGCCGGGCCGCGCCGGAGCCGGCGACGTCCACCGGATCGTCTGGCGGGTCGCCTCCTCGGACGCGCTCGACTTCTGGGAAGAGCGCCTCGACGGCGAGGGGATCGCGGTCGAGCGCGGCGAGACCGCGCCGAGCATCCACTTTCCCGATCCCGAGGGGCTGGTCCACGAGCTGTTCGTCGCCGACGTCGACGACCAGCCGCTGATCGCCGACCACCCCGAAGTCCCGGCCGAGGTGGCGCTGCAGGGCTTCCACGCCGTCCGCGCCTACTCGGCCGCCCCCGACGCCAGCCGCTCGCTGTTCGAAGCGCTCGAGTTCGAGCCGACCGAGGAGGGGGGAGGCGGCTGGGAGGCGCGCGGCTCACAGCGCGGCGGCCTCTACCTCTACGACGAGCCGCCGCGGGAACGCGCGCTGCAGGGCGCCGGCAGCGTCCATCACGTCGCCTGGGCCTCGTCGATCGACGAGCACGTGGAGTGGCGCGAGCGGGCGATCGCCGGCGGCGCCCGCCCGACGCCGGTCATCGACCGCTTCTACTTCCGCTCGATCTACTTCCGCGAGCCGGCCGGGATCCTGTTCGAGATCGCGACCCTGGGCCCCGGCTTCACCGTCGACGAGCCGCTCGAGGAGCTCGGCGAAAAGCTCTCGCTGCCGCCGGCCTACGAGCACCTGCGCGACCGGGTCGAACCGAACCTGCGCCCGATCGTCAACCCGCGCGCAAAAGCCAAAGCCGAGTGAGTCGCGACTTCACCTGGCGGGACGCCGACCGCGTCGTCGTCTTCCGCCGCGGCGCGGTCGACGGGGCGCCGCAGCTGCTCGACGAACACGGCTTCAACAGCTTCGACCTGCTGACGACGGAGCGGGCGCTGCTCGACGCCCCGACGCTCGGCGAGGCGGCGGCGAGCACCCACCTCGTCGACCCCGGCCAGGTCCCGGAGACCGCCGCGGCTCTGCTCGAGACCGCCCGCTCGAGCAACCTCGTCGCCTTCGGCGGCGGCCGGGTGATCGACAGCGCGAAGGCGATCGCCGCGATCACCGGCGCCGTGGTCGCGGCGATCCCGACGACGCTCTCCGGCGCCGAGATGACCGGCATCCACCGTCTCCCGGCCGGGGCCGAGGAGCGGGTGACCGGCCTCGTCCGGGCGCGGCTGGTGATCGCCGACCCCGATGCGATGACCACCCACTCCGAGGCCCGGCTGCGGGCGAGCGCGATGAACGCGCTCGGGCACGGCGCCGACTCCCTCTACACGCCGTTCGCGAACCCGGTCTCGGAATGGACGGCGCTGCGCGGGGCGGAGCTGATCGCCTCCGCCCTCGACCAGCCGCGCGAGCGGCGCGACCGGGCGGCGCTGGCCGAGGGCGCGATCCTCTGCGGCTACGCGATCGACTCCGGCCTGTTCTCGATCCACCACGTCGTCTGTCAGACGCTGGTCCGCGTCTGCGGCAGCCCCCACGCCGAGACCAACGCCGCGATCCTGCCGCGGGCGATGGCCTTCATGGAGCCGCGCGCGCCGGACGCGATCGCCGCGCTGGCCGCGGCAGTCGGGTGCGAGCCCGGCGAGATCGAAGCCCGCATCCTCGCCCTCGGCGGCGACCCGCTCGGCCTCGGCGAGGCGGGCGCCGACCACGACAGGCTCGACGAGGCGCTCGACGCGATGCTCCAGCGCCCCGAGCTCGCCTTCAATCCCCAACCGCCGACCCGGGCCGAGCTCGCCGAGCTGATCGAGCGCGCCTGGTAGGCCCCGAGCCAACGCAGGCCGTCGTCCCCGGCGACCACTTCAGCTCCCTGGAACCGGAGAACCGCGCCGCCTGGTGCGGCGCGGTCCTCGGGTTCGCAGCGCCCCCGGGCTAGCCGAGTTCGACCACCACGACCCTGAACTTTTCGAGCGCCGTCCCGCCGCCGCAGTCTTCGTCGCCGTAGACCTTGGCGGAGATCGTCTGAGTGCCGGACTCGTTCAGCAGGCTCGATGTGTAGCTGCCCTCGGGGAATCGCGAGGGAAACGGCGGCAGTACTTCGTTGCCGAAGATTTCGACGAACTGGATCGGGACCCCGTTGACCTCCACTTCCACCCCGGGGCTGCACGACCCGGAACCGGTCGGAACCGGATTGCCGACGAGCTCCGACGAGAGCTGGTAGGCCCTGCCGCCGGCCGGAACGAACGAGGTGGTGCCGGTCAGGGCGAAGGGGGTCGGCCCCGGCGGCGTTTCGGTCGTCGCTCCGGGCAGGTTTGTCGCCGAGGCGTCGGCGACGATCACGCCCGGGAGCGTCCCCGCGGCCAGCGAGGTCCGCTGGATCGTCCCCTGCTTGATCTTCGCGTTGGTGATCGTCTGCTTCTTGATCTGGTTGTTGGTCAGGGTCCCCTTCTTGATCCGGTTGCCCGGGATCGAGTTCTTCTTGATCTGCTTGCCGTTGATCTTGCTCGCGGCCCAGACGGCGCCTCCGGTCAGGGCCAGGAACAGCGCCAGGGTGGCGACCACGTTCGCGTAGGTGAGTCTCGGGCGGATGCGGGTCATTCGAAACCTCCTGAGGATGGTCCCCGGCGTCTGCGCCCACCGGGATCGGCTGCCACGGCCAAGCCTATCCGCGTCCCGGGTAACCGGGGACCGTCCCGCGTGTAGCGATCCTGGATGGATCGCGGCGCCGACCCCTCACGGCCGACCGATCCCGCGCGCAACGGCGCGCGGGAGGAATTCGTGAGCGATGAGCGCCTCGCCCGCTACCACGAGTACACCCGCAGGCACGGGGTCAACTGGGCGCTCTACCTGCTGGCGCGGATCTTCATGACGCCGTTCTGTCTCGTCTACTTCCGCTACCAGCGCGAGGGCAAAGAGCACAGTCGGTTGAAGGGCGGCCTGATCGTGGCCTCCAATCACCGCAGCTTCTTCGACCCGTTCCTGATCGGCGGCTGCCTGCCCTGGCGGCGGCCGATGAACTACGTCGCCAAGGTCGAGCTGTTCCAGAATCCGGTCCAGGCCTGGCTGATCTCACGCCTCGGCGCTTTCCCGATCCGCCGCGGCGAGTCCGACGAGGAGTCGGTGGAGACCGCGCGGCAGGTCGTCGAACGCGGCGGCACCGTCTGCATCTTCCCGGAGGGCACGAGGATCCGCAGCGGCTCGCTGGCGGAGCCGAAGCGCGGCGTCGGCCGGCTCGCCCTCGAGACCGGCGCCCCGGTCCTGCCGACCGCGGTCTTCGGGACCGAGCACGTCCGCAGCGGCTGGCGGATCCGGCCGCGCAAGGTCAGGGTCCGCCTCGGCCCCGCGATCCGCTTCCCGCGGGCGAGCGAGCCCTCGCAGGCGCTGGCCGAAAAGGTCACCGAGCGGATCTGGCCCAGCGTCTTGCTGCAGTGGGAAGCGATGGGCGGTCTGCCGCCGATGCGCCGTGCCGCGGTGATCGGCGCCGGCAGCTGGGGGACGGCGGTCGCGGTGCTGCTCGCCCGCGGCGGCCTCGAGGTCCAGCTCGGCACCCGCACCGCCGCCCAGGCCGAGGAGCTCGCCGCCGAGCGCTTCAACCAGCGCTACCTGGAGGACGTCGAGCTCCCCGACTCGATCGACGTCCGGCCGGCGGCGGAGATCGAGCTCGCCGGCCTCGACCTGCTCTGCCTCGCGATCCCCTCCGGCTCGCTGCCGCAGGCGGTCGGCGCGATCGCCGACCGGATCAGCGACCGCTCCTCGGTCCTGCTGCTGACGAAGGGCCTGATCGCGCCGCAGGGCACGCTTCCCTCGAGGTACGTCGGCGAACGGGTGCGGGCGCGAGCGCGGGCGCTCGCCTGCCTCGGCGGCCCGGCCCACGCCCGCGAGGCCGTCTCCGGCTCGGCCGCCCTCGTGCTCGGCTCCGCCGACGCCGATCTGCGCCAACAGCTCGGCGAGGTCTTCGACCGCGCCGGACTCGTCTGCGAGCGCTCCGGAGACGTCGTCGGGGTCGAGATGGCGGGCGCCGCCAAGAACGCCGCCGTCCTCGCCGCGGCCGCGACCGAGCCCTACGGGCGCAACGCCGCCGGGATCGCCGCCGCAGAGATCTGGAGCGAGTGCATCGAGTACGCCGCCTCGCTCGGCGCCGAGCGCGAGACCTTCACCGGTCTCGCCGGGGTCGGCGACCTGACGGCGACGCTGATGGCGCCGGCCGGTCGCAACCGCCGCGCCGGCGAGCTGCTCGGCGAAGGCGTCCCGGCCGAGGAGATCCCGGAGCTGATCGGACAGGCCTCGGAGGGCCTCGACACGGTGCCGCTGCTGGCCCGCGCCGTCGCCGCCGCCGGCAGCCCGGCCGAGGCGCTGGCGGGCCTCGCGGCGCTGATCGAGGGCGAAATCGACGGCGACGAATGGGTCGCCGGGCTGCGCCGGGTCGAGCAGGCCAGGCGCGCCGAGGTCGAGACCGAGTACCCGAAGGCGGGGGCTAGGCTAGGTGGGTGAGTGCGGAGCGAGCGAGCGAGATCTCCGGGGATCATGACCGCGAGCGAGCGAAGCACGGGGGGCGGTCGTGAGCGAGGCTTCCGAGAACGTCGAGCCGGCAAGCCTCGACCCCGCCGAGAAGGCGGAGATAGACCGCGCCTTCGAGGACCTCTACCGGGCCCACCTCCGCGACGTCTACTCCTACGCCTACTACCGGGTCGGGAACCCGCACGACGCCGAGGACCTGACCGAGCAGGCCTTCCTCCAGGCCTACCGCCACTTTCCGCGGGCGCGAGCGGAGTCCGACGGGCGGCCGCTGCGGCCGTGGCTGATCCGGATCGCCCACAACCTCGCGCTCAACTATTACCGCGACCGCTCGCGCCGCCCGCAGACCTCGCTGGAGAGCGCCGACCCGATCCCGGCCGTGCACGGGACCGAGGCGATCGCCGCCGGCCGCGAGGAGCTGCGGCAGGTGATGCAGCACCTCGACAAGCTGCCCGACGACAGGCGCGACGCGCTGATCATGCGGTTCGCGCTGGGGATGGACAACCGGGAGATCGCCCGCGCGCTGGGACGCACCGACGGCGCCACCAAGGTGCTGATCCACCGCGCGATCAGGCAGCTCCAGGAGGAGATGGGGGACGACGGCGATGAGTGAGGCGGCGGAGTCGGCTTTCTCAGGCGAGTTCGAGCGCCTGCTCTCGGACGCGCTGCGCCCGATCGAGCCGCCCGAGCGCCTCTCCGGCCGGGTCGAGGACACCCTCGCCGCGGTGACCGCGGCCGCCGCCGAGGAGCTCTCCGACTGGGCCGAGGAGCTCTCCGAGAGCGAGCTGCGCGCCCTCCGCGACCCCCGCAACTGGGTCCGCCCGGTGATCGCCGTCGGCGCCGGCGCGGTCGCCACCGGCGGTCTCGTCGTGCTCGAGATGCGCCGGCGCGGCCGCCAGCAGACCAAGGGCGGTCTGCGCTCGCTCGCAAACCGCGTCCGGCCCTAGCGGCCGCATTCGGCCCCCACCCACGCGCTCCGATCGATCCGGGGGAGTGTGGTCCGCTGGTGGGCCGCTCAGGAGTCGGGGCTCTTGGCCGTGCGCTCTTTCGGCGCCGGTGCTGAGCGGGAGGTCGTCGAGACGCCGGTGGCGCGCGCGGCTCGGCGCGGGGTCGCGGCCGCGGCTGCGAGCCCGAGCATGCCGAGCACCAGGTGGAGGAGGTTGTCGCCGACGTCGGCGGGGATGAAGCCGAGAATCGCGTCGCCGCTGCCGACGATGAAGCCCCAGGCGCTGAGGACGATCAGCAGGAGGCCGAGCCAGAGCGAGTAGGAGCGCGAGGCGAAGCCGGCGACGAGCAGGCCGACCGCGCCGAGCGCGATGTGGATGACGTTGAGCCAGCCGTTGACGGCGAACACCCCGAGCATGTCGTCGACCTCGCCGGGGCTGCCGAAGGAGGCGCTGTAGAAGAAGCCGAGGATGCCGAGGACCACCAGCAGGGCGCCGGTAGCCGAGGCGTAGAGCCTGGCCGGGCTCGGGGGCTCGATCGGGGTCTCGCTCATACAGCTGCCTCGCGCTTCGCTCGCTGCGCGAAGAACCGGATACGCACGCTTGCTCTCTCCGCGCTCGTAGGGGCCAAGGAGCCGCGATTGTAGGCTCAGCAGCCCGATGGCCACCTGTTATCGCCACCCCAATCGCGAGACCGGCGTCTCCTGCTCCTCCTGCGGGCGCCCGATCTGCCCCGAGTGCATGACCCCGACCCCGGTCGGGATGCGCTGCCCCGAGTGCGCCCACCAGCGGACCGAGGTGCGGCGCGGCCAGGCCGCCCTCGAACCGAGTGGCTACACCGGGACGATCGTCCTGATCGCTCTCAACGTCGCCGCCTATCTGGCCGAGATCGCGACCGGGACCGGAGGCCTCAGCGGCACCAGCGGCACGGTGATCGAAAAGTTCGCCCTGCAGGGGAACGCGGTCGCCGACGGCGAGTGGTACCGGCTCCTGACCGGAGGCTTCCTCCACGCCGGCCTCCTCCACATCGGCTTCAACATGTTCGCCCTCTTCATCCTCGGCCGCCTGCTCGAGCCGGCGATCGGCACCCCCCGCTTCGTCGCCCTGTACTTCGCCTCGCTCTTCGCCGGGTCCTTCGGCGCGATCGCGCTGACCAACCCGAGCGAGCCCACGGTCGGCGCCTCGGGCGCGATCTTCGGCCTCTTCGCCGCCGCCTTCGTGATCGCCCGCGGCCGCGGCCTCAACCAGCTCGCCTCCGAGCTCGGCGTGATCCTCCTGCTCAACCTCGGCTTCACCTTCGCCGCCCCGGGGATCAGCATCGGCGGCCACCTCGGCGGCATCGTCGGGGGCCTGATCTGCTCGATCTTCATCATCGCCGGCGAACGCGGCAACCTCGGCCCCAATCCGCAGGCCGCCGAGATCCTGGGGATGGTCGCGATCGCGGTCTTCTCGATCGCAGCCGCGATAACGGTCGCCTGAGACTGGACCATCGGCGGCTCCGGGGTTACGCTGACGGGGCAATGAGGCTCCCCATCGGGCGCCGGTTTCTCGTCCTCTCGGCTCTCGTCCTGGTCGTGGCGTCCGCCCTTGCGCCGGCAGCCGGCGCGAAGGGCAAGAGACCCGCATGCAGGGGAACCAGGGTGGCGGTGAAAATCGGGCCGAGGACCACCTGCATGCCCTTCGCGAAGGTCTTCCCGAGCCCGAAGGCGATCGACACCAGGCTCTCCTACATCCAGCAGGTCCTGAAGTTCGACCCGGCGAGCGCCGTCCGGGGCAAGAAGCGCAAACGGGTCAGAAGGCTTCAGAGCGGCTTTCGTGCCGCCGTCAAGCGGGCGCAGGGGAAGCTCCTCCGGATCGCGCCGAAGGCGCTGGCCTTCGTCGACAGGCGAGCAGGGCGGGCCGCGGCGTCCTCATTCCCGCCCGGGCCGGCCCTCGCCTCGGCCGGTTGCCACCCGGGGCCCGCCGGCCCGACCGGGAGCTTCGACGGGGCGACGATGGGCATGCTGGGCGACAACGGCGGTTATTTCGACATCCCGATCGGCGATGGCCTTCGTGTGAAGCTGACCTTCGTCTCCTGCAGCGGCGTCACCGCCTTCAACATCCCCGAGTGTCCGACCGCGAACGGGACGGTGGACGGGCGGGGCGCCGGCCAGTTCAGCGTCACCTTCGAAATCCGCAGCTCGAGTCAGGTCCTCTCCCGAAACACCACCAATTTCGAACAGAAGGCGAAGATCCACGGCGAGGTCGGGGCCGATGCGAAGCTCAAGTCCATCGACGTCGAGCACACCGAGGAAGCCTTCATCGTCGCCACCACCGAGAGCTATCCGATCGTGATCCGCAGCGGGGTCACCCGAAAGGTGCACATCACGATGCCGGGCGGTCAGTTTGACCCCAGCCAGGCGAGCGTGCGCTTCTTCGGCGATCCGCTCAAACCCGACTCCGGCGCCGACTCGTTCGCGAACACGGCCAAGGCCGCGATCGACAGCTACAGGAATGCCGAGGCCCGCTGGAGCAGCTATGACCGCCAGCCATACTGCGCCGAGCCGGTTTTCAATCCCGCCAGCAACGGGAGCAAAGTCAAACGGGGCGACCAGAAGCAGCTCACGATCTACGCCAGGGCGCGAGCCGACGGCGGCAGGGCGTCGGCGGCGAAGTGGTCGCTTCAGGCGCCGCTCAACGCCGACTTCTCGCCGACCGGATCGGAGGATGCCTCGCCGTCGGTCCAGTACACGGTCAGCAAATCACCCGCAGGCGATCAGGTCAGGGTGACGGTCAAATTCACCTCGACCGCCGGGGCGGGGCAGAAGACCTGGACCCAGCAGATCGAATCCTCAAGCTTCCAGATCGAAGGGAGCTTCGGAGGCGAATTCTCCAGCGAAACGGCGCTCGAAGTGCCGAGCGTCCAGAAATGGACCGGGGTGGTGCAGCTCCACCTCCTCGTCCCCGGAGAAGGCGGGGCCCCCAACGGCGTCTACACCGTCAGCTCCGGCAATGTGTCCGGAGACCTCTCGGGGATCGAGTCGTCCGGAATCACCGGGTGCCACCAGTCGGGGTCGGCCCAGGGACCGCTTCCCGGCGGGTCGATGACCGTCACCGGCAACGGCCCGAACAACGGGGCGCCCTACGAATACGAAGTCAATCTCTCGATGCCCTTCGTCCCGGTCCAGGCCAAGCGTGTCGCGCCCTGTCCCAAAGCAGCGCAGGAAGAAGGCTACGAAGGGACCGAATTCGAAACCGGGATCTTCTGGAAGCTCACGGTCAGCGGCCAGGAATCGGGCGACGGGACCAGCTTCACCGGCAGCGAAGAGGAAAGCTTCGGCGGAACCTCGATCGAACAGCACTGGAACCTCCACGGCGTCGAATAGAGCCGTCGTCGCGTTGGCCGGCCGATCCTGAACACTGTCGGGATGCGAGTCCTGGCGATCGTGCAGGAGGCCGACGCCGGCCCCGGCGTCTTCGCCGAGGCAGCCGCCGCGCGGGGGGATCAGCTCGACGAGTGGCTGATCGCCGCCGGGGGCGACCCGCCGGCCGACCCGCACGGCTACGACGCGGCGATGGTCCTCGGCGGCGCGATGAACGTCGACGAGGAGGCCGAGCACTCCTGGCTCGCCGACCAGAAGCTGCTGCTCCGCGCTCTGCTGGTGAACGAGATCCCGCTGCTCGGCGTCTGCCTCGGCGCCCAGCTGCTCGCCGAGGCGGCGGGGGAGGAGCCGCGGCGGGCGCGGCAGCCGGAGATCGGCTGGCGCCGGGTCGAGCGCACCGGCGCCGGCGCCGAAGACCCGCTGATCGGTCGGCTGCCCGAAGTCCTCGATGCCTTCCAGTGGCACAGCTACGAGATGGGGATCGGCGCCGGCGAGGTGCTTGCGCGGAGCGACGTATGCGCCCAGGCGGCGCGGTTCGGGCCGGCGGCCTGGGCGATCCAGTTCCACGCCGAGGTCAGCGAGCGCGACGCGCTGAGGTGGATCGCCGACTATGAATCGGACCCCGACGCGGTTGCGATCGGCGTCGACCCCGAGGCGCTCGCGGCCGAGACGCGGGAGAAGATCGGTGCCTGGAACGAGGTCGGGCGGGCGCTCGCGACCCGCTTCCTCGAGCTCGCGGCCTCAGCGCCGTAGCGCCCTGCAACGAGTCGCGGCTACTCGGGGGTGATGTAGGCGGCCGAGATGCCGCCGTCGACCATCATCGCCGAGGCGGTGACGAACGAGGACTCGTCGCTGGCGAGGAACAACGCCGCGGCGGCGATCTCCTCGGCCTTCCCGAACCGGCCGATCGGCACGTGGACCAGGCGCCGCCGCGCCTTCTCGGGGTCCGAGGCGAACAGCTCCTCGAGCAGCGGGGTGTTGACCGGGCCGGGGCAGAGGGCGTTGACCCGGACCCCGCGGCGGGCGAACTCGACGCCGAGCTCGCGCGAGAGCGAGAGCACGCCGCCCTTCGAGGCGGTGTAGGAGATCTGCGAGACGGCGGCGCCGAGGACGGCGACGAAGGAGGCGACGTTGACGACCGAGCCGCCGGCCCCCTCGAGCAGGTGCGGGATGCCGTGCTTGCAGCAGAGGAAGACGCCGCGCAGGTTGACGTCCTGGACCCGCTGCCAGGCCTCGAGCGAGGTGTCGAGGACCGACTGGTCGTCGGTGGGGTTGATGCCCGCGTTGTTCATCAGGACGTCGATCCGGCCCATCTCGGCGCGCGCCCGCGCGTAGGCGTCGCGGACCTGGTCCTCGTCGGAGACGTCGGCCCGGATCGAGAGCTCGCCCTCGCTGTCGGCGTCGAGGTCGATCCCGACCACCCGCGCGCCCTCGGCGGCGAACAGCCGCGCCGTCTCGGCGCCGATCCCGCTCGCGGCTCCGGTGATGACGCAGACCTTGTCCTCCAGACGCCCCGCCATCAGCCCTCCTCGGTCGCGTAGAAGACGTTCTTGACCTCGGTGTAGGCGTCGAGCGCGTCGGGGCCGAGCTCGCGGCCGAAGCCGGACTGCTTGAAGCCGCCGAACGGGGTCGCGACACGCACCGAGGTGTTGGAGTTGATCGAGAGGACGCCGGTCTCGATCTGCCGCGCGACGCGCAGCGCCCGCCCCCCGTCGCGGGTCCAGATCGACCCCGAGAGCCCGTAGATCGTGTCGTTGGCGAGCCGCACCGCCTCCTCCTCGCCCTCGAAGGGGATCACGCTGGCGACGGGACCGAAGATCTCCTCGCGCGAGGCGCGGTCGTCGTTCGAGACCGGCGCCAGCACCGTCGGCGGGTACCAGTAGCCGGGGCCGTCGGGCGCCGAGCCGCGAATCGCCACCGGCGCGTCGTCGGGGACGTAGGAGGCGACCTTCTCGCGCTGGCCGGCCGAGATCAGCGGCCCCATCTGTGTCTCCTCGTGCTGTGGGTCGCCGACCCGCAGCGACTCGACCTCCCCCCGCAGGGCGTCCATGAACTCGTCGAGGGCCGCCCGCTCGACGAGGATCCGCGAGCGGGCGCAGCAGTCCTGCCCGGCGTTGCCGAAGACGGCCATCGGCGCCGCTGCCGCCGCCGCCGCGAGGTCGGCGTCGGCGAAGACGACGTTTGCGGACTTGCCACCGAGCTCGAGCGTCACCCGCTTGATCGTCGCCGCCGCACCGGCTGCGATCCCGCGTCCGACCTCGGTCGAGCCGGTGAAGGCGATCTTGGCGACGTCCGGGTGCTCGACCAGGCGCTGTCCGCAGACGCTCCCCGGCCCGGCGACTACGTTGAGGACCCCCTCGGGCAGGCCCGCGTCGAGCGCGATCCGCTCCAGCTCGAGCGCGCTCAGCGGGGTCAGCTCGGCCGGCTTGAGGACGATCGTGTTGCCGGCGGCCAGCGCCGGGGCCACCTTCCAGGAGGCGATCGTCAGCGGGAAGTTCCAGGGGACGATCAGCCCGACGACGCCCAACGGCTCGCGGAAGGTCATGTCGGCGCCGCCCGCGACCGGGATCGTCCGCCCGAGCAGCCGCTCCGGCGCCCCCGCGTAGTAGCGGAACGTTTCGGCGACCATCTCCATCTCGCCGCGGGCGTCGGCGATCGGCTTGCCGACGTTGCGGGACTCGGTCTTCGCCAGGTCTTCGCGATGCTCGGCGAGATGAGCGGCGAGGCTGTGCAGCAGCGCCGCCCGATCGGTCGGCGTGACCGCGCGCCAGGCCGGGAACGCCTCCTTCGCCCGCGCGACCGCGGCGTCGGTCTCCTCGACCCCGGCGCGCGGGAGCTCGGCCAGCTCCTGCTCGGTCGCCGGGTCGACCACCCTCAACCCACTCACGATGTCGTAATTCCTTTCACCTGGTCGAAGGAATTACGACATCCGGTGCGGGCGGCGGCGACGAGGGACCCGATCACGCGGTCGTCGACGTCCTCCTCGGGGTGCCAGATGACGCCGAGGGCGAACCGACGGTCGGGAAGCTCGATCGCCTCGATCAGGTCGTCGTCGACCGAGTGGCCGCTGACGACCAGCCCCTCGCCGACCTCGTCGACGCCCTGGTGGTGGTGGGACTTGACCCCGATCCGCTCGGCGCCTGCGGCCTCGGCGGCGAGGCTGCCCGGCTCGAGCCTCACCTCGTGGCCGCCGAAGGTCCCCGGCACCTCACGGTGACGCTCGTGGCCGACGAGCTCGGGGACGTGCTGGCAGAGCGTGCCGCCGCGGGCCACGTTGAGGATCTGCATCCCGCGGCAGATCCCGAGCAGCGGCAGGTCGCGCGCGAGCGCCCGCCGCGCCAGCGCGAGTTCGAAGCTGTCGCGCTCGGGCCAGGTCCCGCTCGTCTCGGCGTGCGGATCGGCGCCGTAGCTGGCGGCGTCGACATCGGAGCCTCCGGCGAGGATCAGCGCGTCGAGCGCGTCGATCATCCGGTCGGGCTCGGCCTCGGCCGCGGCGTCGGGAGGAAGCAGGACCGCGGTCCCGCCTGCGCGCTGCACCGCGGTCGCGTAGGAGCGAGGCGCCAGCGCCACAGTCTCCTCCCAGACCCCCCAGCGGGCGCGCTCGAGGGCGGCGGAGATGCCGATCACCGGTGACCCCATCGGCATCACCGATGGCCTTCGTTTCGAAATCGCCACGGATTCGAGACCCCGGAAGCCACCGTGTCGATTTCTCCACTCATCGCAAAACTTCGTTTCGAAATCGCCACGGATTCGAGACCCCGGAAGCCATCGTGTCGATTTCTCCACTCACAGTCTCTCGAAGCCCCGGAAGCGCTCCCAGTCGGTGACGGTGGACTCGAAGGCGTCGATCTCGACCTGCGCCCGGTTCAGATAGTGGTCGACGACGTCGGCGCCGAAGGCGTCGCGGGCGACCTCGCTCGCGGCGAACGCGTCGCGGGCGTCGTAGATGTTGTGGGGGACACGGGGTTTGTCGGACACATAGGCGTTGCCCTCGAAGACCGGCTCGAGCGCCAGCTCCTGCTCGATCCCATGAAGGCCGGCGGCGATCATCGCGCTCAGCGCCAGGTAGGGGTTGACGTCGGCGCCGGGCAGCCGGTTCTCGACCCGAACCGCCTCGCCGTGGCCGACGACCCGCAGCGAGCAGGTCCGGTTGTCGCGGCCCCAGGCGATCGCGGTCGGCGCGAACGAGCCGGGCACGAAGCGCTTGTAGGAGTTGATGTGCGGGGCGTAGAACAGCGTCAGCTCCTTCATGCAGGCGATCTGGCCGGCGATGAAATGGTCGAACAGAGCCTGGTCGGCGGCGAACGCGTTGCCCCCGCCCTCGGCGGCGAGCGAGCAGTGGATGTGACACGAGTTGCCCTCGCGCTCGTTGAACTTCGCCATGAAGCTGATCGACCGCCCCTCCTGGGCGGCGATCTCCTTGGCGCCGTTCTTGTAGATCGCGTGGTGGTCGGCGGTCCGCAGCGCCTCGTCGTAGTGGAAGTTGATCTCGTGCTGGCCGAGGTTGCACTCGCCCTTCGAGTTCTCGACGACGAGCCCCGCGGCGGCCATCTCGTTGCGGATCCGGCGGATCAGCGGCTCGACCCGGGCGCTGCCCAGCAGCGAGTAGTCGATGTTGTAGAGGTTCGCCGGCTCGAGCTCGCGGAACCCCTTCTTCCAGGCCTCCTCGTAGGTGTCGAGGAAGACCATGAACTCGAGCTC
>DATBHH010000142.1:0-2996 GCA_036557525.1 Solirubrobacterales bacterium
GCTGAACGAGAACAAGCGGCTCGGGACGCTGACGTCGCGCCAGCGCTCGCTGCTCGCCGGCGCCCTGCTGGCGAAAGCTGCGCCACGCGAATCGCTCTTCGTCTGAGCGTCGCTCTAGCCGCGCAGGCCGCCGACCTTGTAGGAGAGCCCGCCGGAGGCACGGCGGAAGACGGCACGGAGCGCCAGGAACGCGGCGACGAAGGCGACGGCGCCTAGCGCGAGGCAGATCGGTAGCGCGAGCCCGCTCAGGTACAGCAGGCCGCCGGTGACGACGACGAGAACGGTCCCGGCGAGCAGCGTCGAGTGCGACCGGTAGCCGGCGAAATGCTCGCGGACGGAGACCTCGAGCCCGCCCAGAGCCCCGAGGACGATCCCGACGCCGAGGGCGGTCGGGCTGCCGCCGATGAAGCCGATGATCAGCAGGATGATCCCCGCGAGGACGGTCAGCTCGGAGAGCGGGAACGAACCCCAGGGGGCCGGCGGCCGCTCGTCGCTCCGGTTGCGCTTCGCGCTCATCTCAGGGAACGGCCGCAAGCCGTCCGGATAACGGGCACCCCGAGGAGACCTTGACGCGCCACCAGCCCATCAGCATCCCGAGCGGGCCGAGGCGGGGGCGCGAGTGCCAGTGACCGCAGCCGGGCTCGCCGACGTCGGCGCGGGAGATCCGGAGCCATCTGTGCTCCTCCGGGGCCGCGAGCATCCGCTCGAGCAGCGCGCGGTTGGCGGCCTCGAGCCGGGCTCGCTCCTCGAGCGCCCGCCGCCCCTCGCCGACCTGGGCGGCGAGGGCGTCGCGGACGGTCTCGAGCTCGCCCAGGCCGAGCGCCCGCGGCTCGACCGAGGCGGCCGGAACCCGGGCATCGATCCGGAACCGTGGGAAGGCCTCGGCGACGATCGCCGCCAGTTGTCGCTCGAGGCGGCCGATCTGGCGCCTCAGCTCGGCCCGGGCCAGAAGCTCGTTCTCGCCCGAAAGAGGCTCGGTCCGGCTGTCTCGGTAAAGCAGATCCGGCATAACCCGCATTCGAGTGTAGATGACCGTACCGCCCCCGATGTTTGGTGGCTTCGTTAAGGGGCCGCGGCGCCCCGCTAGCCGGCCTCGAGCGTCGCCGCGGTCATCCAGAGCGCCTCGTCGACGGCGATCCGCGGCACGCCGCTCACCTGGACCGCGGCGATCGCCATCCGCCTCGTCACCTGGGTCACCGCGCAGGCCTCGGAGGTGGCGCCGAAGAGCAGCCCGGCCGGAGCGCCCTCGTCGGCGATCACGAGCGTTCCCTGCACGAGCTCGCCGGGCCGCCCCGCGAGCGCCTCACCGGGGGCGGAGTCCCGGATGCAGAGCTTTCCGCGGATCTGATCGGCGTCGAACAGCCGCAGAGCGACGCCGGTCTCGACCGTCGCGATCGTCACCGCGTCGGCGGGAAGCCCCCGCGGCCTGAAGGCGCCCTCCCGCAGCCGCTCGAGCGCCAGCTCCTCGACCGGCGTCCGGGTCCGATCGGGGTCGAGGCCGATCTGGCGGAAGAAGGCCCGGTAAGCCCACGGGATCGGGCGTTCGCGCATCCGCACCGCGTGCGCGCCGTAGAAGCGGTCGGAGAGGTCGCGGAGGCGGCGTCGGACGGGCTCGGGGCTCTTCTCGGGGCGGCTGTCGACGACGATCGCGGAGATCGCGAGCCCGGGGAACTCGGCGGCGACGTGCGGCGCCACCCATCCCGGCTCGGGGGCCGGCTCCCAGCCGAGGTCGGAGCGCGCGGGGTCGAGGCCCATCAGCGTGAGGCCCCTTCGGCGGCGGCGGTCGCCCGCAGCAGCGCGTCGATCCGGTGCCCGAGCTGGCCGGCTGTGAGTTCGCCCACGCTCGCGCTCTGCAGCGTCCCACCCGGATAGACGTAGGCGAAGGTCGGGCAGCCGCCGATCCGGTAGAGGCTGGCGACGGCGCCGTCGCGGTCGTAGCCGACCGGCATCCGCCAGTGGCGTTCCCGGATCAGGTCGCGAACCTTGTCCCGATCGTCGCGGATATCGAGGGACAGGAAACGCACCCGCCCACGGTAGCGCCTGTAGGCCCGGCTGACCGCGTCCTGCTCGGTGACGCAGTTGTCACCTCCCTTGCTGAACCAGAACGAGATCAACGACGGCCGGTCGAACATTTCGCAGACGCGGATCGCTTCCGGTTCGGAGATCCGGCAGGCGGGCGTGCGGCGGGCGCCCTCGGGGCATGGGAGCTGCGAGGTCGAACAGTCGTCCTGGGCGATGTTCGCGTCCCCTTCGAGCTGCCCGGCGGCGGCCGGGACGGCGAACTCCGGCAGCGGCCAGCGCTCCGGCTGCTTGTCGAGGCCGAGCGTGCCCTCCCCGCCTTCGCCGATCTTGCTGATGACGGCGACGACGATCACCGCCAGGAACACCAGCCCGACGAGGATCGTGTACCGGTCTCTCAATCCATCGAGAGCGGACCGGTGACGTCCGCCTTGAGGAACTGCGCGACGAAGGCGTTTTCGGAGTCGAAGAGTTCTTCTTTCGGCCCCGACTCGACGATCTTGCCGTTCCAGAGCACGGCGAGGAAGTCGGCGATCCGGCGCGCGGTGTTGAGGTCGTGGCTGATCGTCAGGTAGCAGCCGCCGTTCTCGGCGTGGACCTCGCGGATCAGCTCGCAGAGCAGCGCCGTCCGGACCGGGTCGAGGCCGGAGTCGGGCTCGTCGAACATGACGATCGCCGGTTCGAGGACCAGCGCCCGCGCGAACCCGGCGCGCTTGCGCATCCCGCCCGAGAGCTCGTTCGGCATCTTGTAGGTCGCCTCCGAGAGGCCGACCTCCTTGAGGCGGCGGTTGACGATCTCGCCGATCTCTTCCTCGCTTTTGTCGGTGTGCTGTCGCAGCGGGAAGGCGGTGTTGTCGTAGATGTTCATCGAGCCGAACAGGGCGCCGTCCTGGAACAGCAGGCCGAACTTTTTCCGCACCTCGAAGAGCTCGTCGTCGCTCATGTTCGGGATCGATTCGCCGTGGACGAGGACGTCG
>DATBHH010000143.1:0-2658 GCA_036557525.1 Solirubrobacterales bacterium
TTCTACCTCGACCCGATCGAGTTCGACGGCGACGAGCTGGCGTCGCTCAGCACCGCGCTCTCGCTGCTGACCGACGGCGGCTTCGCCTACGCCGAGCCGCTGCGGCTGGCGCTCCAGCAGGTCGCCTGGGGCCACCCGAACCCGCTCAGCGAGGGCGAGCGCGCCCCGGTCGAGATGGCGATGACGGCCTCGGCCGGCGGCCGCGACCTCTCGCAGCGGCTCTCGAAGATCGAGACCGCGATCTCACGCCGCAAGACGATCGAGTTCACCTACTACACGATGGAGCGCGACGAGACCGAGAAGCGCAGGGTCGACCCGTTCCACCTCGTCTTCCGCGGCGGGCAGTTCTACCTGATCGGCCACGCGCACGAGCGTGACGCGGTCCGGGTCTTCCGCCTCTCGCGCATCCAGGGCAAGGTCGGGTACGCATCGAAGGCCGAGCACGACTTCTCCCCGCCCGAGGACTTCGACCGCCGCGACTACGGCCAGCGCGCCGACTGGCAGCTGGGAGAGATCATCGGCACGGCGCGGATCTTCGTCCGCGACCGGATCGCTTGGCTGATCGAGCGCGACTTCGGCGAATACGGCGAGCTGCGGCCGTCGCGGAAATCCGACGGGGCGCCCGGGAAGGGGCGGATCTTCGAGACCGACTACGCCTCGGCGCGGGAGCTGATCGCCTGGGTCCTGCGCTGGCGCCAGAACGCGGCCGTGCTCGGCCCCGACGAGCTCCGCGTCGAGGCCGAGAGCAGGCTCGGGCTGCTGCACGAACGCCACGAGAACGGGTTCGAGCCGGCGAAGACGGTCGAGCGGCCGCTGCGCGAGGCGCCGCGCCGGACGCGCGGCAACGGCCGCGGCGAGGCCGCGATCCGGCCCGAGCGCTTCGCCCGCCTCGTCACCCTCGCCGGGATGCTGATCGACTCCGCCAAGCGCGGCCAGCGGTTGCGGGTCGGCGACCTGCGCGAGCGCCTCGAGCTGACCGAGGGCGAGCTCCAGGAGGACATCGACCTCCTCAACGTCGTCAACTTCGGCGGCGGCACCTACGTCCTCTACGCCGAAATCGTCGGCGACGAGATCGAGGTCGACTCCGAGCCGTACGGCGACAACTTCGCCCGCCCGGCGCGGCTGCTGCCGCTCGAGGCGAAGGCGCTGATCGCGGCGATCGACCTCTTCGGCGACCACCTGCCGCAGGGCGGGCTGCAGAGCGCCCGCGAGAAGATCGTCGCCGCGCTCGGCCACGACCCCTCCGAGGAGGGACTCGAGATCGCCGGCGCAAGCGGCGGCGACACCGAGGTGGCCCGCGTCGTCAACGAGGCGATCGCGGCCCGCCGGGTGCTCGAGATCCAGTACTACAAGGAGAACGAGGACCAGTTCACCAAGCGCTCGGTCGAGCCCTACCGGCTCGAGAACGGCAAGGAGGGCTGGTACGTCGAGTGCTACGACCTGACCAAAGAGGGGATCCGCCACTTCAAGCTCGATCGGATCAAGGAGGCGGTGCTCGCGAAGGAGACCTTCGAGCCGCGGCCCGAGGTCGAGGAGCTGGCCGGGGTCGAGGGCTGGATGACCGACGGCGAGGTCCCGACCGCCCAGGTGGCGCGGGTCTGGGTCTCCCCCGACCGGGCCCGCTGGCTGCGCGAGGAGCGGACCGTCGTCGAGGAGCTCGCCGACGGCGCTGTCGTCGTCGAGCTGCCCTATGCCGGGACCTCGTGGCTGGTGCGCGAGATCCTCCGCGGCGCCGGCGACCTCGTCGTGCTCGAGCCAGACGACGCTCGCAGGGCGATCGCCGAAGAGGTATCCACATAAGCGCCCGCGTGCTCTGCTCCCGCTCGCTCGCGCCAATCATCACCGGAGATCTCGCTCGCTCGCTCCCGCGTCCGCCGCGGGCACCCGTTCCTTGTCGGGCCCGCCGATGACCGATACCGCGCCGGGACACACCGAGATCCTGAGGATCGTCGCCCCCAACCCGGGGCCGATGACGGGGGAGGGGACGAACACGTACCTGTACGAGTCGAATCCATGCACGGTGATCGACCCCGGGCCCGACATCGCCGAGCACCTCGACGCGGTCCGGGCCGCGGCCGAGGAGCGCGGCGGGATCGGCGCCGTCCTCCTCACCCACGGCCACGGCGACCACGCCGACGGAGCGAAGCGGCTGCCGGTCGAGCCGATCCTGCCGGGCGACGGTCAGGTGCACGCCGGTCTCCGCTCTTTGGCCACCCCCGGCCACGCAGCCGACCACATCTGCCTCCTGACCGCCGACGGCGTCTGCTTCAGCGGCGACCTCGTGCTCGGCGAGGGCTCGACCTTCGTCCCGCCCGACGGCGGCTCGCTCGCCGCCTACATGGAGTCCCTGCGCCTGCTCCAGGTCCAGCCGCTGGGGCTGATCTGCCCCGGCCACGGCCCCTGGGTCACCGACCCGGCCGCCAAACTCGCCGAGTACGTCGAGCACCGCCAGATGCGCGAGCGCCGTCTCCTCGCCGCCCTTGACCGCGGCGAGCGCTCCCGCACCGCCCTCCTCGCCGAGGTTTGGGACGACGTTCCCTCCGAGCTGCTCCCCGCCGCCCGGCAGGTGATGGAGGCTCACCTCGAGAAGCTGGCGGCGGAAAGCCGGCTGCCGGCCGAGCTCGAAGCCTGACCGCTCGCAACTTTGTAAAACGCACG
>DATBHH010000144.1:0-12646 GCA_036557525.1 Solirubrobacterales bacterium
ACCGAGCCGCCGAAGAGGACGAAGTGGATGTGGGCGACGATGAAGTAGGTGTCGGAGACGTGGATGTCGATCGGCACCATGCCCAGCATCACGCCGCTGATGCCGCCGATCGTGAAGGTGACGATGAAGGCGAGCGCGAACAGCATCGCCGTCGAGTAGGTGTGGATCTTGCCGAAGTAGAGGGTCCCCAGCCAGGAGAAGATCTTGATCCCGGTCGGAACGGCGATCAGCAGCGTCGTGATCATCATCGGCACCCGCAGCCAGCTGAACATCCCGGCGACGAACATGTGGTGGGCCCAGACCGAGTAGCTGAGGACGACGATCCCGATCAGCGCCAGCGCCATCAGCCGGTAGCCGAAGATCGGCTTGCGGGCATGGGTAGATATGACCTCGGAGATGATCCCGAACCCGGGCAGCATCATGATGTAGACGGCCGGGTGCGAGTAGAACCAGAAGATGTGCTGGTAGCTGACGACATCGCCGCCGCCGGCGAACTCGAAGAACTGCGTCCCGAGGACGCGGTCGAACAGGACCATGAACTGGGCGCCGGCGATGAACGGGGTCGCGGCGACGACCAGCAGCGAGGTCGACATGTTGGCCCAGACCAGCAGCGGCATCCGCCAGAAGGTCATTCCCGGCGCCCGCATCGTGATGATCGTGACCAGGAAGTTGAGCGCTGTCGCGATCGAGGAGGCGCCGGCGAACTGGACGCCGAGGTTGAAGAACGACTGGCCCAGGGGCGCGCCGGTCGATAGCGGCGCGTACCCGGTCCAGCCGGCGTCGAACGCCCCGCCGGGGGCGAGGAAGCTGCCGATGAACATCAGGCCCGCCAGCGGCAGCATCCAGAAGCTGAGCGCGTTCAGGCGTGGGAACGCCATGTCCGGCGCCCCGATCATCAACGGCAGCACGTAGTTGGCGATCCCGGCGAAGACCGGGATCACGAAGACGAAGATCATCAGCACCGCGTGGGTCGAGAACAGGCCGTTGTAGGTCGAGGCCTGGACGATCTGCTCGCCCGGCTGGGCGAGCTCGGCGCGGATCAGCATCGCCATCAGGCCGCCGACGAAGAAGAAGAAGAAGGTGGTGACGATGTACTGGATGCCGATCACCTTGTGATCGGTGTTGAAGCGGAAGTAGTCCTTCCAGCTCCTGGCGCCGTGCTGGGAGTGATCCTCGGGGATCGTCGGCGCGCCGAAGGCCCATCGCAGCCAGTAGTCGAAGCAGCCGAACCCGAGCAGGAAGCCGAGCGGACCGCTGACCAGCGGCACGACTACGTGCGGGTAGCCGGTCTGCGCGGTCTGCCAGGTGGGAAGGCCGGAGATCTTTCGAATCGCGACGACCAGGCCAAGGCCGAAGGCCGCCCCCAGAACAAGTCCGAGCCCGCCCCTGATCCACCCGGGTCGCTTGATCGCATTCACCATCTGGCGTTCGCCCCCATTATGCCCCTCCTTCGCCTTCCGGCAGCGGCACCGGGTTGGTTTCGGTGTCCTGGATCACCGAGTCCTGGAACGGCTTCGGAACCTTCTCTTTCAGCCCTTCGACCCACTTGCGGAATTCCGGCACCGACTCGACGACGACTTCCGCCCGCATCGTCGCGTGGCCGTAGCCGCAGAGCTCGGTGCAGATCAGCTGGTAATGCCCGGCCTTGTCGGGCGTGACGATCGCCGTCGTCGTGATCCCGGGCACGGCGTCTTTCTTGATCCGCCACTCCGGGACCCAGAACGAGTGGATGACGTCCTGCGAGTGCATCTTGAACTGGATCTGGCGGTTGACCGGGACGTGCATCACGCCCTGCGACCAGACGTCGCCCTTGCCGGGATAGCCGAAGCTCCAGGCGAACTGCTGCGCGAAGACGTCGACGGTGAGCGGGTTTTCGTCCTTCTTTTCGATCCGGTCGAGGACGACCCAGCTGTAGCCGGCGCCGAAGAGGACGATGATCGTCGGGATCAGAGTCCAGGCGACCTCGAGCCGGGTGTTTCCGTGGATCGGCTCGCCGTCGGACTCGTCGCCCGGTTTCGCCCTGAATTTCCAGAGCGCGTAGAAGAGCATCACGACGACGAGGGAGAAGACGAAGGACGAGAGGACGATCATCACGTCGAGGAGATGGTCGATTTCCGGCGCCGCCGTCGAGGCCTCTTCGCCGTTCCAGTGGATCTGCAGCATCACGGCCGAGATCAGCGCCGTCGCGGCGACGGTCACGGCGAACATCTTCAGTATCGGGAGGCGGCCCACCATCGGTTTTCAGACTTCGTGCTTCGCTCGCTCGCGATGACTCAGATTTGGACGCTCGCTCGCTCCGCACTCATCGAGGGGGCGCATTCTATGCATCCGGCAGACGGTCTAGCTCGCCCCGTGAGGCGGCCAGGACCCCGCGGGCGACCCCCTCCCAGCTCCAGAGCCGGCGGGCGGTCGAGACGAGGGCCTCGCGGGCCGCTTCCCGCCGCTCCACGGGCAGCGCCAGCCACCGATTGAGCCTCCCGGCGATCGCCTCGACAGCCCCCTCTTCGACCGCGAACGAGGTCAGATCGGCCGCCTCGGGAGGCAGCGCCGCGGCCAGCCGGCGGGAGACCTCGAGCATCCCCGAGTGGGCTGCCGAGACCGGCAGCGCGCCGCAGGCCGCCGCCTCGGCGGCGACCATCCCGAACGCCTCCGGGAAGGTGCTCGGCATGACCAGCGCCTCGGCGTCGGGGAGCATCTCGGCGACCTCGTCGTGCTCGAGCCGCCCGACCAGCTCGACCGAGCGCGCGATTCCGCGCGCGGCCTCGACGTAGCCCGGCGGCGGCGCGGCCAGAAAAGCAGAGAGGATCGGGAGCGGCCCCTCGGGCCCGTCCTCGAGGGCGCGCCCGAGCCCTGCGACCTCGCGGGCCCCGTCGAGGTCGCCGCGATCGAGAGCCGCAAGCAGCCGTTGGACGCCGCCCTCGTAGGCGCCGAACCCGGCGACCCTCAGCTGGGCCTCGGGGTGGCGGGCGAGGACCAGCGGCCAGGCGGCGAGCAGAAGGTCGATGCCCTTCGCGACGATCAGCTTGCCGACGAACGCGACCAGCGGCTTCCGCCGCCCGTTCGCGGAGGGGCGGAACAGCTCTGTGTCGACGCCGGGCGGCCCCAATCGCGTCTTCTCCCTCAGGCCCGCGACGGCGGGGAGCGCCTCCCATAGCGACTCCGCGGTGTGGTGCGACCCGGTGAGGACGCAGGCAGCGGCCCGCATCCCCTCCTCGGCATAGGGAAGGAAGCGGGGATTCGGCTTGACGGTGTACTCGAGGGCGGAGCCGTGGACCTTGGCCGCGAACTCGCCGATCGCAGCCCGGGCGAGGATGCAGGGGCCCATCACCAGATGGCCGGCGAGCGCGGCGTCGGGAGGCCCGGTCGAGGCGACGACCTCGCGCACCGCCCGGACGTTGTCGTCGAGGTAGCGGTCGAGCTCGGCATCGGTCAGCTCCGGAAAGGCCTTGACCTCGAACCCCTCATAGGGGTCCTTGAGGTAGACGGGCAGCAGCCCGTGGATCTCGGGGTTGTGGATCTCGACGCCCTCGATCCTGACCCTGCGCTCCTGGCAGACCAGATGGACCTCGTGCCCGAGCCTGGCGAGCGCCGCGGCGAGGTTGGCGGTGTAGATGTTGCTGCCGGTGCCGCGCAGCATGTAGCCGTGGAAGATCAGTATCCGCCGGCTGCTCTGCTCTCGTTCGCTCGCGCCCGTGATGACCGGAAGCCTCGCACGCTCACTCCCGCGTACGCGCCGGCGGGGTCGGTGGCAGGACGGTCATATTCCGCCGCCTCCTCTGCTCTCCCTCGGGCCAGAAGTAACAGAGATGGACCGGCCCTCGCTCCCGGGTCCGGGGGTGGCGGGTGGGATATTGTGCGCGCTCATGAACCTTCGGCAGCTATACCGGATGCGGGCGCCGGGCTCGGGACGAGAGGCCCTCGCCCACGCCGAGCCGGGCTCGGTCTACGTCGACCGCGAGACCGGGGAGGAGATGGTTCCGGTGGCCGCCGTGCTGCCGCTCGCCCCCTCGCACTCGTCGCTGCCCCGCTCGCCGGAGAACCTTCGCGCCTGCCGCCGCTGCGACCAGCTGATCGGTCTCGATGTGAGCGACTGCCCCTACTGCGGCCTGCGCCAGACCGCGCTCTGACTTCAAACAGCGCGGCTCGATCTCGATCGTCTGCCGCGCGAACGGCGGGCGCTCAGGGTTTTTTGACGATCGTCGCCGTGTAGAGCAGGCGCGCCGATGAGTAGAAGCAGCCGTAGGTCTTGACCTTTCCCACCCCCTGCTGCGGGTGGCCCCCCTGGATGTCCTGCTTCGACGAGCAGTGGCCGGGGGCGCGGCTGCCGCGCCAGGTGTTGTCTTCGGCGACGTCGAAGGCGAACATCGGCGCCCAGGTCGGGATGGTCAGGGCGACCACCTGATCCTGGAGAACCGTCAGCGGGTGGTCGAGCGCGAAGACGGGGGTGCTGCCGAAGTAGGGGTTCAGGGTCTCGAGCGGGCCCTGGCGGACAAGTTTGTAGCGGGGCGGCTGCGATCCTTCGAGACGGCGCAGGACCCCGATCCGGGCCTTTGCGGGGGAGCCGAGGAATTCATTGAAGAACCCGACCTCGTCGGTGGTCTTCCCGGTCGCTTCGCGCGAGGGGCGCGAGAGCGAGATCGACCAGGCGACGATCTTCCCGTCGAACGGGACCACGTACGGTTCCGGTACGCCGCCGGCGTCGACCTGGAATCCGGTGACGTGCCCCTCGACGCGGCAGGGAACGACCTCGACGTTGTTCACGGTCTTGCCGGGGCAGGAGGGTTTCGGCGAGCTTTCGGTCTGGCCGAGGATGATCACCCGGGACGGAGCCGAATCGGCTGCGTCGGGGCGCGCAAAGGCGATCAACGCGATGAGCGCGCACGCGAGGCAGACGGCGGCGGCCGCCCGGCTCCGCTGCTTCCGGCTGTCGGTTGCGGTCAGCAAAGGCTCACCTGGAACCCTGCCCCCGGGGCAGGGTTGCGCCCCGATTCTGCCTGGACCCACGGGCAAATGTCCCGAGGCTGCCCGATTTGCACAATCCCGGCCATGGGACGCGCGCCGTCGTCTAGGGTTGCGTGCCGAGCATGGAGGACGCGCCCGACCGCGGAGGTCAATTCATCGCAGCCGGCCTGGCCTCGCTCGGGATCGAGGCCGACGAGACCGAGCTCGCGGTGGTCGGCGGCGTCCACGAGGTGTTCGGCCCGGCGATCCGCCGGCTGGTCGAGTTCGACACCGGCTCGGTGATCCCCGAGCCGGACCTCGACCTCTCGCAGCCGCCGCCGCAGGAGAAGGCGTGAGGCCGATCGACCTCTCGTTGCGGGGGCAGGCGGCGGCGATCGCAGCGGGCGACGCCGACCCGTCGGCGCTCCTCGACGAAGCGCTGGCGCGGATCGAGGAGCGAAACCCGGCGCTGAACGCGATCGTCGAGACATTCCCGGAGCGCTCGCGCGAGATGCTGGCCTCGGCCCCCGACGGCCCGCTCCGCGGAGTCCCGGTCGTGATCAAGGACGAGTGGCCGCTGCCGTGGCGGGCGCAGCGCTTCGGCAGCGCCGAAATGCTGACGCCGACGGTACCGGCTGAGTCCGGCCCGTTCCGCGCCCTTCGCGACGCCGGCGCGGTGATAGTCGGTGTCGGCAACATGGAAGAGCTCGGCGCCGGCAGCACCGGGGCGATCTCCGTCTATGGCCCGGCCCGCAACCCGTGGGATCCCGAGCGCTGCCCGGGCGGCTCTTCGAGCGGACCGGCCGCCTCGGTCTCTGCCCGCCTCGTCGGCGGCGCGGTCGGAGCCGACGGGCTCGGCTCGGTCCGCTACCCCGCCGCCTATTGCGGCCTGACCGGGCTGAAGCCGACCTTCGCCCGCTCGGCGATGGACGGCCACCACGCGGCCGACACGACGACGACGATCGTCTCCGGGCCGCTCTGCCTCGACGCCGCCGACTGCCGGCTGCTCTCCTCGGTGCTGTTCGGCGAGTCCCTGGGCGAGGGCGTGGCCTCAGGACTGCGGATCGGGGTCGTCCGCGACGTTCCCTCCGAGGACGTCGACCCGGAGGTGGGCGAGGCGTGCGAGGGGGCGATCGACCTGCTCCGTGCCGAGACCGCCGGCACGATTCGCGAGGTCGCCCTGCCCGGTCTCGAAGAGGCGACGCTCGCCGCGGTCCTGATCGCCAACAGCGACGGGCTCGGCGAGGCGACGCCCGAGCGGCTCAACCGCCTCAACCCCGAGATCAGCCTGATCAACCGCGCCGTTCTCAAGTACCGGATGCTGATCCCGTCCGTCGCCGTCTCCCACGCGCACCGGATCCGGACCCTGACCCGGCGCCGGCTCGCCGCCGTCTTCGAGGACGTCGACGTGCTCGCCTGGCCGACCGTCCCGGCCCCGGCGCCGCCGCTGGAGGCGCCGATCGTCGAGCTTCCCTCCGGGACCGAGACCGCCGACCGGGCGAACGTGCGCGGCGGCGCCCTGGCGAACCTGACCGGCACGCCGGCGATCAGCGTCCCGGTCGGGCTCAGCTCCGCCGGCCTGCCGATCGGCCTCCAGCTCGGAGCGGCATGGGGCCGCGACGAGCTCCTGCTTGACGCGGCCGAGGCCGTCGAGCGGGCCAACGGACGCCGCTGGGTCGACGCCCGGCCCCCGCTCGCCGATGCCGAGCCCGCAGCAGCCGACGGCTGCTGATGCAGGCGATCGCCGTCGAGGGGCTCGCGGAGCGGGTCCTGCGCGGCAACTGGATCGAGGGCGAGCGCGACGGCACCGGCTTCGCCTACACGCGCCCCAGCCCGACCCGCTACCCGTGGCAGTGGTACTGGGACTCCTGCTTCGCGGCGATCGTCTGGCGGCGCTTCGACGTGGCACGATCGCGGCGCGAGCTCGAGAGCCTGCTCGCGGCCCAGCGCGAGGACGGGTTCATCGGCCACACGATCTTCTGGAACCGGCCCGTCTCGCTCAGCCGCCTGCCCTTCTACAACGTCGTCTCGCGCCGGGCCCTGACGACGGAGACGATCCAGCCGCCGCTGCTGGCCTGGGCCTGGCGGATCGCGGTCGGCGACCCATCGGAGGAGCCGCGGATCTCGGCGCAGGTCGAGTGGCTGGCCCGCAACCGCGACCTCGAGCGCGACGGGCTCCTCTGGATCGTCCAGCCCGACGAGTCCGGCCTCGACGCCTCGCCGAAGTTCGATGAGGTGTGGGGCCGGCGGGCCAACGGCCGGATCGGCTTCGCCTGGCTGGTCCGGCGCGACCGCCGGCTCGGGTTCGACGCGGCGCGGATCCGCGACGCGGGCGGCCCGCTCGTCTGCGAGGTCCTCGTCAACACCCTCTGGTCGCTGTCCCTGCAGGCTCTCGGCCGGCCGTCGGCGACCCCGGCCCTCGTCGACCGGCTCTGGGACGGGGGCCGCGGCCTGTTCGTCGACCGGGCCGAGCCCGGCGCGCTGCGGCCGCGGACGGTCACCTGGGCCTCGCTGGCGCCGCTGGCGCTGCCCGACCTGCCGGAGGAGATCGGTCGGCGGCTGGTCGAGGAGCATCTGCTCTCCCCGCGCGAGTTCGCCACCCCGGTGGCGCCCCCGTCGGTCGCCGCGAGCGAGCCGAGCTACGAGCCCGGCGGCGGCCGCGGCCCGGTGCGCCGCTACTGGCGCGGGCCGACCTGGGTCAACTCGGCCTGGATGATCTGGATCGGGCTGCGCCGCCTCGGCTACGAGGAGGAGGCGGCGCGGCTCGCGGCGGGGATCTTCGGCGCCGTCGAGCGCGAGGGCCTGCGCGAGTACTACGACCCGCGAGACGGGTCCGGTCTCGGGGCGGCCGACTTCGCCTGGTCGGCCCTCGCCGCCGAGCTCGCGGACCCCGATCCGAGCGCCCCGGCAGCCTATTTGTAGCGATAGGTGATGCGTCCCCTGTCGAGGTCGTAGGGGGAAAGCTCGATCTTCACCCTGTCGCCGGGCAGGATCCTGATGTAGTGGCGCCGCATCTTGCCCGAGATGTGACCGAGAACCTCGTGCCCGTTGTCGAGTTTGACCCGGAACATCGTGTTCGGGAGGGCCTCGGTGATCTCGCCCTCCATCTCGATCTTCTCCTCTTTCGCCATCACGCCCTCTCGTGCTTCGCTCGCCGAGCGAAGAGACGATGATGGCTCATTGGGCCCGCTCCGCACTCATTCGGCGGGGAGGCTACCTGACCAGGGAGACCCGGCGGGCAGGCGCGATCGACGGCTCTCGCGCCCGAGCCCTCAGCCGCGGACCGCGCGAGCCCTCTCGACCGCCTGTTCGCGGGTCGTCACCTCGCCCGCGTACTGGGCCGCCTCGAGCTCATCGATGATCTCGCCGAGCTCGGGTCCCGGTTCGATCCCGAGCTCCTCCGCCAGCTCGTCGCCGCGCAGGAGCGGCTCGGGCGGGCCGTCGCGGCGCCAGTCGAGGGCCGCGGCGATCATCGCGCGAGCCAGGGCGAGGTGTGCCTCGATCGCGTCCTCGGTGGCGAACGGCCCGCCGCCCCGGGCCGAGAGTCGGTCGGCGACGGTCAGCAGCGTGACATCGACCCCGACCGGCTCGGTGGCGCGCAGGTACTCGTGGATGCGGCGAGGCGGCAGCGGCGCCTCGTGGACGAGGAAGCCGAGCTGCAGGTGGTTGAGCGTCAGGGCGCGAAGGTGACCGGTCAGGGCCCGGCTCGCGCGCAGGCGCGAGCAGATCTCGGAGATCATCTCCGCCCCCAGCCTGTCGTGGCCGACGAAGGTGACGTAGCCGTTGCGTTCGCTCCGCGTCTGCGGCTTTGCGACGTCGTGCAGGAGGGCGCCGAACCGGAGCGCCGCCCCGCGGGTGAACTCGTCGGCGAGAGGCTCGTCGAGCAGCGCCCGGACCTCGTCGGCGCGGCTACCCGCGAACCTCTCGAGGTCGGACTCGACGGCAAGGGTCTCCTCGAGCACCGCGATCGTGTGGCCATGGACGTCGAGGTGGTGGTTCGGGCCCTGTTCGACCCCGCGCAGCGCATCGAGCTCGGGAAGGACGACCGCCGTCAGCCCGAGGTCGTCGAGCAGCCCGAAACCCCGCAGCGGGTCGGGGCCGGAGATCAGCTGGCGGAGCTCGGCGAGCTGGCGCTCACCCGCCGCCTCGGTCGCGCGCGCGGCCTGGGCGCGGGCGAGGACCCGCGTCCCGGGGTCGATCTCGAGCCGCAGCTCGGCGGCGATCCGCGGGGCGCGCAGCAGCCGCAGCGGATCCGAGGCGAAGCTCGATTCGTCGACCACCCGCAGAACTCCCCGCTCGAGGTCGTCGAGCCCGCCGTGGGGATCGATCGGGTCCCCCCCCGCGAGCGGAACCGCGACCGCCCCGAGCGTGAAGTCGCGCGCGTCGAGGTCGGCCTCGATCGTCTCGCCGCGGAGCGCCGTCAGGTCGATCTGCCAGCTGCCGTCGCCGGCGACGGCACGCCAGGTCGCAAACTCCGCCGAGAGCTCGAACGCGTGCCCCTCGCCCACCGCGGCGATCGCCCGCGCCGCGGCGGCGGGGTCCCCGGCGACCGCCAGGTCGAGGTCGGTCACCTCGCGGCCGAGGGCGGCGTCGCGGACGGCGCCGCCCGCGATCCAGGCGGGGTCGCCCCCGGCCAGCGCCCGGCGCGCGATGGCGACCAGCGGCGCGGCTCCGAGTCGATCGGCGAGATCACTCACCGAACTGCCTCACTCGGCGGCCCTCGGGACCCTCGCGGAGATCCCGCACGTGATCTCGTAGTTGATCGTGTCGAGCCGCCTTGCCACCTCCTCGGCGAGGATCGACTCGCCGCCCTGGTTCCCGATCAGGACCGCCTCGTCGCCCGGCTCGACGTCGGTCTCGGGGCCGAGGTCGATCGTCACGTTGTCCATCGAGACCGTGCCGACGAGCGGGTAGCGGCGCCCCCTGACGAGCACCTCGGCGTTGTTCGAGAGCCCGCGGCGGACCCCGTCCCCGTAACCGAGCGGGAGGACGCCGACGATGGTGTCGGCCGGGGCCCGCCACGTCCGCCCGTAGCCGGCGCTGTCGCCGGCCGCAAACCGCTTGACGTCGGCGACATAGGAATGGAGCGAGAGGGCGGGCGCGAGGTCGTGCCCGGCGGGGTCCTCCTGGAAGGGATCGAGGCCGTAGATCGCGACCCCGCAGCGGACCATGTCGAAGTGGGAGCGACGGTCGCGAAGGACGGCGGCGCTGTTGGCCGCGTGGACGGTGACGTCGGGGAACTCACCGCGGATGGCCCCGGCGACGACCGAGAAACGCTCGAGTTGCTCGTCGAAGAAGTCGGAGTCGGGCTCGTCTGCGGTGGCGAAATGGGTCCAGATTCCGGCCAGCTCGAGGCTCTCGTTCGCCGCGCAAGCGCGGGCGATCGCGATCACTCTGGCCGGGTCGCGGTTGCCGAGGCGACCCATGCCGCTGTCGTGCTTGACATGCACGCGTGCCGGCCTCCCCCACGCTCGGGCCCGTTCGGAGACGAGGCCGAGAAAGCCTTCGCGCCAGATCGCTATCTCCGAGCCGGCACCGAGGGCGCCATCGAGCTCCTCCGGCGTCAGCGCCCCCATCGTCAGCAGCGAGACGTGCGGGAACGCGTGTCCGATCCGCTCCGCCTCGGCCCCGGTCGCGACCGCGAGCCGCGTCGCGCCGCCCTCGAGCGCCGCATCGGCGCAGGCGGCGCCGCCGTGCCCGTAGCCGTCGGCCTTGACGACCGCGCACAGCTCCACCCCCTCGCCGACCTCCTCCTTCAGCCGCGCGCAGTTTCGCGTGACCGCGGCGAGGTCGATCCGGGCGGTCGCCCGCGCCATCTAGGGGCCGACGACCGCGGCCAGCGCGTCGGCCCGGGTGACGAGGCCGGCGATCCGGCCCTCGGCATCGACAACGGGCAGGTGATTGTGGTGTGTCTCGGCGATTCTGCGAGCGACGGTCTCGGCATCGTCGTCGACCGTCACGACCTCCGGGTCCGCGGTCATCAGCTCAGAGACCTTGGTCGCAAACGCCTTGTCGAGCCGCTCCTCGAAGTGTTTGAGCGAGCCGAGGAAGATCGGCGAGCCCATCAGGTCGAAGAAGAGCGGCAGGTGCAGGTCGGCCTCCTCGTCGCCGAGGATCAGGTCGGACTCGCTGACGATCCCGATCACGTGTCGCTCCTCGTCGACCACCGGGATCGCCCCCTTCTCGGTCCTGGCCAGCAGCTCGACCGCGCTGCGGGCATCGGCGTCGGGGGAAACCGTGGGGATGGTCGGGTCCATGATCTCGGCGGCAACTGTCATCGTCGGAAGCGAGGTTATTCGACCGGCGCGCTACCAGGGCCGAAGGCCGGCGGGGATCGAGTCGATCACGTCGGTGGCGATCGTCGACTCGGCCGACCCGATCCGCTCGGCCGCGTCGTTGCCGGCGCGGGCATGGGCGATGACGGCGGCGCAGGCGGCCGCGAACGGCTCGAGCCCGCGGGCGAGCAGCGCCGCGACGATCCCGGAGAGGACGTCCCCCGTCCCGGCGGTGGCCAGGGCCGGCGCCGAGACGACGTTGACCGCGACACGATCGCCGTCGGTGACGATCGTGTCGTCGCCCTTGAGGACGACGACGGCGGCGGCGGCGGCCGCGGCCCTGCGGGCGGAGGCCAGGCGATGGGCCGAGATCTGATCGGAGTCGACCTCGAGCAGGCGGCCGAGCTCTCCTGCGTGCGGGGTGAGGATCGTCGGCGCGTCGCGGGCCGCAATCCGGTCGAGCAGCCCGGCGAACGCATTGAGGCCGTCGGCGTCGAGGACCAGCGGCGTCTCGATCGCGCCGATCACCTCTCTCGCCAGTTCGATCGAGGCCGGGTCGCGCCCCAGCCCGGGCCCGAGGACGCCGGCAGCGGCCCGCTCGAAGGCGCGCAGCACCGCCTTCGCCGAGGCCGGCGCGAGGAATCCGTCGCCACCGGGACAGCCGGCTGACATCACCTCCGGCTGACCTGCCTCGAAAATCGCCTCGAGATCGGCGGGGACGGCGACGGTGGCGTAGCCGGCGCCGGCCCGGATCGCCGCCCGCGACGACATCTGGACGGCGCCGGTCAGGCCCCGCGAGCCGCCGGCGATCGTCACCTGGCCGGAGCTGAACTTGGTCGACCGCGGGCCCCGTCTGGGAGCCAGCCCCAGCACGGCGGGTTCGATCTCGCCGCCGGCCGGCGTCGAAGGAGCAGCGTCAGGGATCCCGATCGGCACCACCCGCAGCTCGCCCGTATGCGACTTTCCGGGGGCGACCCGGTGGCCGAGCTTGCCCGCGTGGAAGCTGACCGTGATCGCGGCCTCGATCGCCGGCCCCTCCACCTCCCCGCTCGAGGCATCCACCCCGGAGGCGATGTCACAGGCGACGACCGGCGCCCCGCAGCGGTTGACCGCCTCGATCGCCGCGGCGGCGGGCTCACGAGCGGCGCCGGAGAAGCCGGTCCCGAAGATCGCATCCACCACCGCGCCCGATTCGGCCAATCGGGCCTGCGGGTCGCCCGCCAGCTCCTCGGCCGGGAAGCGGCCGAGGTTGGCGGCCGCGTCGCCGCTCAGCTCGGAGGCGGGCCAGAGCAGGAACGCCTCGACCCGATGGCCGGCCTCGGCCAGGTGGCGCGCCGCCACCAGGCCGTCGCCCGCGTTGTTGCCCTTGCCGCAGACGACGCGGATCGGGCCGCCGGCCGCGAGGTCGCCGACCGCCGTCGCGACCTCGC
>DATBHH010000145.1:0-10236 GCA_036557525.1 Solirubrobacterales bacterium
GGGCAAGATGACGGCCCGCGAGCGGGTCGAGAAGCTGCTCGACCCCGGCTCGTTCGAGGAGCTGGACACCTTCGTCCGCCACCGGACCTACGACTTCGAAATGCAGAAGAAACGGCCCTGGGGCGACGCGGTGGTCACCGGTCACGGCACGATCGACGGCCGCACCGTCTTCGTCTTCTCGCAGGACTTCACGGTCTTCGGCGGAAGCCTCGGCGAGGTGATGGCGGAGAAGATGTGCAAGGTGATGGACCTCGCCGCCGAGGTCGGCGCCCCGGTGATCGGGATCAACGACTCGGGCGGCGCCAGAATCCAGGAGGGCGTCGTCTCGCTCGGCGCCTACGGCGACGTCTTCGTCCGCAACGTCAAATGCTCGGGCGTGATCCCGCAGATCAGCCTGATCATGGGTCCCTGCGCCGGCGGCGCCGTCTACTCGCCGGCGATGACCGACTTCATCTTCATGGTCAAAGAGACCTCGCACATGTTCATCACCGGCCCCGAAGTGATCAAGACGGTGACCGGTGAGGAGGTCGAGTTCGAGGAGCTCGGCGGTGCGATGAGCCACAACACGAAATCGGGCGTCGCCCACTTCGCCGCCGAGGACGAGGAGAGCTGCCTCGAGGACGCCCGCTACCTGATGAGCTTCCTGCCCTCGAACAACCTCGAAGCGCCGCCCAGGTTCGAGCCGAGCGACGACCCTGAGCGCGAGGACGCCGACCTCGACACCCTCGTCCCCGACGATCCCTCGAAGCCCTACGACATGCGCGAGGTGATCGCCCGCGTCGTCGACGACTCGGACTTCTTCGAGGTTCACGAGCACTTCGCGAAGAACATCGTCTGCGGCTTCGCCCGCCTCGACGGCTTCCCTGTCGGCGTCGTCGGCAACCAGCCCGCCCACCTCGCCGGCGTCCTCGACATCGAGGCGTCGGAGAAGGCCGCCCGCTTCGTCCGCACCTGCGACGCGTTCAACGTGCCGTTGCTGACCTTCACCGACGTGCCCGGGTTCCTGCCCGGGACCGACCAGGAGTGGAACGGGATCATCCGCCACGGGGCGAAGCTCCTCTACGCCTTCACCGAGGCGACGGTCCCGAAGCTCACGGTCGTCACCCGCAAGGCCTACGGCGGCGCCTACGACGTCATGAACTCCAAGCACATGCTGGCCGACTACAACGTCGCCTGGCCGACCGCCGAGGTCGCGGTGATGGGGCCGGAGGGCGCCGTCAACATCATCTACCGCAAAGACATCTCCTCATCGCCGACTCCCGACCAGCGGCGCCAGAAGCTGATCGACGACTACAAGGCCCACTTCGCGAACCCCTACTCGGCGGCCGAGCGAGGCTACATCGACGACGTGATCGAGCCGCGCCAGACGCGGCCGAAGCTGATCCGAGCGCTGCGGATGCTGCAATCGAAGCGCGTCGACCAACCGAAGCGCAAGCACGGCAACATCCCGTTGTAGGTGGAGGTGGGGCATCCCTGCCCGCTCGCTGGGTTCTTCGCCAGGAAGGGGGCTCTACCTCGTGGGCGGGTGGGGCGAAGAACAGGACGCCGCTCGCGGCACGGACGCCCCACCTCCACCGACGGCGGCCTGGGCCGGAGGAGGGGTAACCGACTCCTCCATCACGTCAGGGGATGGCGGTGGCCTCGGTCTCGGCACCGCCGCCCTCGAATTTGCCGCCGCCGCGGCCGGCGACGGCGCCACCTTCCTCGGCGGTCAGGCGGTGGGCGATGTAGACGGGGATGATCGAGATCAGGACGACGATCACCGCGACCGCGTTGACGATCGGCCGTTCCTGGGCCCGGAACAGGTTTGTGTAGATCCAGATCGGAAGCGTCTGTTCACCGGCGCCGAGCGTGAACGTGGTGACGATGATCTCATCGAAGGAGAGCCCGAAGGCGAGCAGGCCGCCGGCGCCGAGCGCCGAGCGCATGTTGGGCAGGGTGACGAAGCGGAACGTCTGCCACGGGTCGGCCCCGAGGTCGGCCGAGGCCTCCTCGAACGACGGAGCCATCCGCCGCAGGCGGGCGATCACGTTGTTGTAGACGACGACGATGCAGAAGGTCGCGTGGGCGACGACCACGGTGAACAGCGAGAGTTTGATCCCGAACACCTGGGTGAAGGTGTTGTTCAGCGCCACCCCGGTCACGATCCCCGGCAGGGCGATCGGGAGTATCACCAGAAAGGAGATCGTCTCGCGGCCGAAGAAGCGGTGCCGCGACACGGCAAGCGAAGCCAGGGTGCCGAGCACGAGCGCGATCGAGGTCGCGATGAGCGCCACTTTGATCGAGGTCCAGAACGCGTCGGGAGCGGTACTTTCGAAGGCCTTCGGGAACCATTCCAGCGTCAGTCCCGGCGGCGGCCATTCGAGGATCTTGCTGGCGTTGAAGGCGTAGATCGCGAGGATGATCAAGGGGATGTAGATGAACGCCAGCCCGATCGCGACCGCGAGGCGGAGGAGGATCGTCGACTGTCGCGAGAGCCTCATCGGCCTAGATGTGCTCGAAGGCGCCCAGTTTCCGCGCCACCAGCAGGTAGCCGATCATCACCACGATCGGCACCAGCGCCAGCGCCGAGGCGAGCGGCAGGTTGTTGGAGATGTTGTTGAAGACGACGTTGCCGATGAACTGGTTGTTGGAGACCAGTCGCGGCGTGATGTAGTCGCCCAGGGTCAGGGCGAAGGTGAAGATCGACCCGGCGACGACGGCCGGGAAGGTGAGCGGCAGGATCACCCGCCTGAAGGTCGTGAACGGCTTCGCGCCGAGGTCCTCGGAGGCGCTGATCAGAGTGTCCGGGATCCGCTCAAGCCCGGCGAAGATCGGCAGCACCATGTACGGCAGCCAGAGGTAGCTCATCACCAGCCAGACCGCGGTGTTTCCGTAGCCGGGACCGCTGAGGCCGAACGGTTCGAGGACCCAGTTGATGAAGCCGCCCGCCGACAGCATCGTCCGCCACGACAGGACCTTCACCAGGTAGCCCGACCAGAGCGGGATCAGGACCGCGATCACCAGCGCCGCCTTGGCCGGGCGGCTGGCCACCTTCGCCATGTAAAAGGCGATCGGGAAGGCGAGGATCGCGTCGGTGATCGTCACCAGCGCCGCGATCAGGATCGTGCGGCCGACGATCGTCCGGTAGACCGGTTCGTTCCAGAGGATTTCGAAGTTTTCGAAGCTGAGGCTCTTTTCGAGCTCGCCGCTGACCGGGTTGACCGCCCAGAACGCGGCGATCAGGAGCAGCGCGAGCGAGCCGAGGTAGCCGATGACCAGCCAGCCCGCCGGCCCGGCCAACAGGGCCCCCACCTGAAGACGAGGACGGCCGTGGAAGAGGCCGGCGAGCCTGCGGCCCACCGACCTCCTCTGCACGGCCGCCTCAGTCGCTGCCATGCGTCACTGCTTCTGGATCAGCCCTTGATCGACGTCCAAGCCTGGACCCAGTCGTTGTAGTTCATGCAGTCTTCTTCGCCGTTGCCGCAGTCCGAGAGCGGCGTCTTCCAGTAGTAGACGCGTTTCCAGAACCCCGGGTCTTCCGCGTGGTATTCGGCGCAGAAGTTTGGATTTTCGGTTTCTTCGCAGGCCTTTTCCTGGGCCGGCGCCTCGCCGAAGAGTTCAGCCACTTCGGCGTTCACTTTCGGTTCGATGATCCAGTTCATCCACATGTACATGCAGTTGGGATGCTGGGCTTCGGAGCTGATCATCCAGGTGTCCGACCAGCCCGTCGCTCCCTCTTCGGGGAGGAAGCCCTGGCTCGCCGGGCTCGCGGCGACCGGCTTGCCTTCGCCTTTGAGGACGAAGTACTGGTACTGCCAGGTCGTGCCGACCTGGACGTCGCCGTTGGCGAAGGCCGAGATCTGCTTTTCGGCTTCCCCCCAGTATTCGCCGACGAAGGGCCGCTGTTCCTTCATCAGGTTGACCGCGGCTTCGAACTGCTCTTCGTTCAGCTCGTAGGGGTCTTCGATCCCCAGATCCGGCTGGTGCGTTTTCAGGTAGAGGGCCGCTTCGGCGATCGACATCGGATCGTCGTACTGGCTGATCTTGCCCTTGTACTTGGCCGCTTCTTTCGGGTCCATCGTGATGCTCCACGATTTCGGCGCCGGCTTCACTTCGTTGCTGTTCCACATCAGCAGGTTGGCGCCGCGACCGTGCGGGATCCCATAGGGCTGGCCGTCGAACGTGTTGTACGGCTGATCCTTGAGGTCCGAGAACACCGTCTTGTAGTTGGGGACCAGATCGGTGTTGACCGGAGCGACGTCGCCGCCTTCGAACAGCCGCGCGGTCGCGTTGCCGGAGGCCGAGACACCATCGTATTCTCCGGTCCGCATCAGGTTGACCATTTCGTCGGAGGTGCCGGCGACCTTGTCCTTGACCTTGCAGCCGGTCTTCTGTTCGAACGGCTTGGTCCACGCTTCTTCGACGTAGCCCGCCCAGGAGATCAGGTCGACTTCGCCCTCTCCCTTGCCGAGCTTGGTCAGTTCTTCGCCACCGCTGGATTCGGTGCTTCCGCCACCGCCGCAGCCGGCGAGCAGCAGCATGAACGCCAGCAGGCCGGCGATGACCATCCACGCCGTCCGGTTCGGGCTTGCGCTCCTAGTCCTCACTTGACTCCTCCTTTGTTGCTTTCCCCCGAACGGCGACCGCGTGCTCCGGGCGCCATCCCACCTCGACCTCCTTGCCCCGCTCCGCGGTCGAGTCCTGCGACGCTCCCTCAGCGTTCTGCCGCACAAGCTGTAGCTCCCCGCCGGCGTCGAGCGTGACCGTGTAGCGCGTGATCATCCCGGCGTAGGCGATCTCCGCGATCCGCCCGTGTTCGGTCCGCAGTCCGTCGTGTGGGCTGCCCGGCCGCAGCAGCTGGATCTTCTCCGGTCGGATCGTGAACCGCTCGCCGTCGCGCTCGAGGACGTTGGAGACGCCGACGAAACCGGCGACGAATTCGGTCGTCGGGTGCTCGTAGAGCTCGAACGGCGGGCTCACCTGCTCGATCCTGCCCTCGTTGAAGACGGCGATCCTGTCGCTCATCGTCAGCGCCTCGTCCTGGTCATGGGTGACGTAGACGAAGGTGATGCCGACGTCGCCCTGGATCGACTTCAGCTCGACCTGCATCTGCTCGCGCAGCTTCAGGTCGAGGGCGCCGAGCGGCTCGTCGAGGAGCAGCACCTGGGGGCGGTTGACGATCGCCCGCGCGAGCGCGACGCGCTGGCGCTGGCCGCCGGAGAGCTCGCCGGGGCGGCGGTCGGCGTACTGCGGCAGCCGCACCATCTCCAGCGCCTCTTCTCGCCGCCTGGCGCGATCCCCCTTCGCGACGCCGCCGACCCGGAGGCCGTACTCGACGTTCTCGCCGACGGTCATGTGCGGGAACAGCGCGTAGTCCTGGAAGACGGTGTTCACCGCGCGGTCGTAGGGAGGGATCCCGCTGACGTCGCGGCCGGCGAGTTCGATCGTGCCGCTGGTCGGGTCCTCGAACCCGGCGATCATCCGCAGCGTCGTCGTCTTGCCAGAGCCCGATGGCCCGAGCATGGTGAAGAACTCGCCCCGCTGGATTTCGAGGTCGATGCCCTCGACCGCCCGTACCTCGCCGTAGCGCTTGGTGAGGTCTGCCAGGCGGATGTCAGGTGGAGCAGCTACACGGAGAAGTTATCCGAGAGGTTCTGGAAAGCAAGGACAAACTCACCCCGACCCCTTGGCCGGGGTGGAGCATGTCCCTGCCTCTCGACTCAGAAGCCCGCGGGGTGCCGGGGGACGTACCCGATGTTGTCACGCAGTTCTTCGTGCCATCTCGGCCCAGTGACGCCGGCTGGGTCTCCCGATGTGTCCCACCGGTAGCCGGCGACGACGGCGTAGGCGTGGCCGGCGTTGGCGTAGACGGTGATCCAGCGCCCTTCGCCGCGCAGCCCCCAGCTCTCCAGCGGCCCCGACGGCAGCGGGCTTTCGAGGAACCCCCCGCCGCGCAGCATGTAGCTGACCGAGCCGGAGCAGTCGTAGCCCTTGTCCCAGAAGCTGGCGTGGCCGCCGCCGTAGATGTAGGGCTTGTTGCGGATCCGGTTGGCGTATTCGATCGCCTGCTTGACCCGCAGCGGCGCCGCCTTCGGCGGGATCAGCATCCCGTTCGCAAGCAGACGCGCTTTCGGCGTAGGGGTGCACATGTCTATTGCAGCCGGGGTCAGGCCGCCGCCGTCGCAGGTCGCGGACGCGCCGCTGGGTGCGATGGCGAGGGCGAGGAATGCCGCTGTGCAAACCAACCCCGACCAAAACGTTCGATTGTTCGTAGGCACTACCGATCTCCTTCGTCGGCCTACGGGGTTAGCTGTCGGGCTGGCGCGAAAGGAGCCTGCGCCCCCACCCTGGTGGATGGGTTAGCCCCGAAAACGTGGTTCCCCCGCTCCCGCGGCGCCTCCAAGCGCACGGGATTCGGCGTCTCGGTTGTTCGGAACGGCGGGCAGTGTATCCGATCGCCCGGCCGTTTGCTCATAAAAAACAAACATTTTGTAGCCATTCGCACTTGGTCCGGTTTTTCCTCCCGGTCTGACCCGGTGCTAGCTTGCGGCCGGGATGGAACTCTCCGGTCGCACCGTTCTGCTCACCGGCGCCACCGGCGGACTGGGGCGGGCGATCGCAGAGGCGCTCGCCGAAAGGGGGGCGATCCTGAGGCTCAGCGCCCGCGACCCGGAGGCGCTCGAGGCCCAGGCGCAGGCGCTGCCCGGCGACGGTCACAGCGCCCTGCCGGCGGACCTTGCGGAGCCCGGCGCCGCCGATGCGCTCTGCTCCGCGGCCGGGGACGTCGACGTCCTCGTCGCCAACGCGGGGCTGCCCGGAGCCGGCTGGCCTACCGACTTCAGCTCGGAGGAGGTGAGCCGGGCGATCCGCGTCAACCTCGAGTCGCCGATGCTGATGGCCCGCGCGCTCTATCCGGCGATGGTCGAGCGGGGGTCCGGGCACCTCGTTTTCATCGCCTCGCTCTCCGGCAAGTCGGCAAACCCCCGCAGCTCGATCTACAACGCGACGAAGTTCGGCCTCCGCGGATTCGCCCTCGGCCTCCGCATCGACCTGGTGCCGAAGGGGGTCGGCGTCTCGCTTGTCAGCCCCGGCTTCATTCGCGACGCCGGGATGTTCGCCGATTCCGGGGCATCGCCGATGGGGCTCGGCACGGGCCGCCCGGACCAGGTCGGCGCCGCGGTCGTCAGGGCCATCGAGCACGATCGGACCGAGCTCGGCGTCGGCCCGCTGCGCCAGCGCGCCCTCGCCCACCTCGGTCTCGCCACGCCCGCGATATCCGTCCGCGCCCAGAGCGGCGCCGCCGGCCAACGGATCGCCGCCGGCGTCGCCGCCGGCCATCCACCCGAGAAGCGCTGACGACACATTGGGAGGGGGGCCCACCCCCCTAGGATTGGGTCATGGGGAACCTCGACTCGTTCAATGCACGCTCGACACTTGACGTGGCGGGCCGCAGGTACGAGATCTATCGGTTGGACGCGCTGCAGGAGAAGTTCGACGTCGCCCGGCTGCCGTACTCGCTGAAGGTCCTGTTGGAGAACGTGCTGCGGCTCGAGGACGGCGTCTCCTCGAGCGCCGAGACGATCGAGGCGATCGCCAGCTGGGACGCCTCCGCGGAGCCGAGCGTCGAGATCCCGTTCCAGCCGGCTCGGGTGCTGATGCAGGATTTCACCGGGGTCCCGGCCGTCGTCGACCTCGCCGCGATGCGCGACGCGATGGCCACCCAGCTGGGCGGCGACCCGGAGAGGATCAACCCGCTCGTCGACGTCGACCTCGTCATCGACCACTCGGTCCAGGTCGACGCCTTCGGCAACGAGCGCGCGTTCGCGCTCAACGCCGAGCGCGAGTTCGAGCGCAACCGCGAGCGCTACTCGTTCCTGAAGTGGGGGAGGGAGGCGTTCGCCAACTTCACGGTGGTGCCGCCGGCGACCGGGATCTGCCACCAGGTCAACCTCGAGCACATCGCCCAGGTCGTCTACTCCGACACCCGCGGCGAGACCGCGCAGGCCTATCCCGACACCCTGGTCGGCACCGACTCGCACACGACGATGGTCAACGGGCTCGGCGTCCTCGGCTGGGGCGTCGGCGGGATCGAGGCCGAGGCGGCGATGCTGGGCCAGCCGATCTCGATGCTGCTGCCGCAGGTCGTCGGCTTCAGGCTCCACGGCGAGCTGCCCGAGGGCGGGACCGCGACCGACCTGGTCCTGACCGTGACCGAGATGCTGCGCGAGCACGGCGTCGTCGCCAAGTTCGTCGAGTTCTTCGGTCCTGGCCTCGCGACCCTCGGCCTCGCCGACCGGGCGACGATCGGGAACATGTCGCCGGAGTTCGGCTCGACCTGCGCGATCTTCCCGGTCGACGCCGAGACGCTCCGATACCTCGAGCTGACCGGGCGCCCGACCGAGGCGATCGAGCTGGTCGACGCCTACGCCCGCGAGCAGGGGATGTTCGCCGGGCCCGACTACGAAGACCCGGTCTTCTCCGCCACCCTCGAGCTCGACCTCGCCGACGTCGAGCCGAGCATCGCCGGCCCGAAGCGGCCCCAGGACCGGGTGCCGCTGGCGCAGGCCAAGGAGGCCTTCCTCGAGGCGATGGAGGAGTTCGACCCGGAGGCGGCCCAACAGCTGAGCGACGGAGACGATGAGGCGGGGGCGGAGTCATTCCCCGCCTCCGACCCGCCTGCCGAGGACCACGACATCGCGGGCGACCGCCCGCGCCCGGCCGTGACCGGCGGGACGACGGCGACGAAATGGCGCTGCAGCACCGACGCCGTCGAGGTCACCCTCGAGGACGGGACCCTGGTCGAACTCGACCATGGCCGGGTGGTGATCGCCGCGATCACGAGCTGCACCAACACCTCGAACCCATCGGTGATGGTCGGCGCCGGCCTCCTCGCCCGCAACGCGGTCGAGCGGGGCCTGTCGCGGAGGCCGTGGGTCAAGACCTCGCTGGCGCCGGGCTCGACCGTCGTCACCGACTACCTCGAGAACGCGGGCCTGACCGAGTACCTCGACCGGCTCCAGTTCAACCTCGTCGGCTACGGCTGCACGACCTGCATCGGCAACTCCGGCCCGCTGCCGCCTGAGATCTCGGCCGCGGTCGAGGAGAAGGACCTCGTCGTCTGCTCGGTCCTCTCCGGGAACCGCAACTTCGAGGGCCGGATCAACCAGGACGTGAAGGCCAACTACCTGGCCAGCCCGCCGCTGGTCGTCGCCTACGCGCTCGCCGGGCGAATGGACGTCGACCTCGGCAGCGAGCCGCTCGGCGAGGGCTCCGACGGCGAGCCCGTCTACCTCGCCGACATCTGGCCGAGCGCCGAGGAGATCAAGGAGGTCGTCGGCAGCTCGATCGCGTCCGAGATGTTCACCCGCAATTACGCCGAGGTCCTCGCCGGCGACGAGAACTGGAACGCGGTCGAGGTGCCCGAGGGCGACCGCTACACCTGGCCCGACTCCACCTACGTGCGCCGGCCCTCCTTTTTCGAGGGGATGCCGGCCGAGGCGCCCGGGGTCGAGCCGGTCGAGGAGGCGCGCGTCCTCGCCCTGCTCGGCGACTCGATCACCACCGACCACATCTCGCCCGCCGGCGCGATCAAGAAGGACAGCCCGGCCGGCCGCTGGCTGATCGACGAAGGCGTCGAGCCCCGCGACTTCAACTCCTACGGCTCGCGCCGCGGCAACCACGAGGTGATGATCCGCGGCACCTTCGCGAACATCCGGCTCCGCAACCTGCTGGTCGAGCGCGCCGGCGGCTTCACTCGCCACTTCCCGGACGGCGAGGCCGAAGTGGCAATCTTCGACGCGGCGGTGGCCTATGCGTCCGAAGACGTGCCGCTGATCGTCCTCGCCGGCAAGGAGTACGGCACCGGGTCCTCGCGTGACTGGGCGGCGAAGGGGACCCACCTGCTAGGGGTGAGGGCGGTGATCGCCGAGAGCTTCGAGCGGATCCACCGCTCGAACCTGATCGGGATGGGCGTGCTGCCGCTCCAGTTTCCCGAGGGCGAGAGCGTCGAGAGCCTCGGCCTCACCGGCGAGGAGGTGTTCGACGTCGGCGACCTCGAGGACGGCGAGGCCGGCACTGTGATGGTCTCCGCGCGGGCCGGCGACGGCGGCCTGGCCGAGTTCGAGGCGACGGTTCGCCTCGACACCCCGAACGAGGTCACCTACTTCCGCAACGGCGGCATCCTGCAGACGGTCCTCAGGAACCTCAGGGAATGATCAGCCGGGCCCATCGGCGGCCCGGCAGAAATAGGCACAG
>DATBHH010000146.1:0-2716 GCA_036557525.1 Solirubrobacterales bacterium
CCGCCCTCGAGCGCCATCACCGCGACCAGCTCGGCGATCATGTCGCAGGCGCGGTTGCCGACGATGTGGGCGCCGAGCACCTCGCCGTACTTCGAGTCGACGACGAGCTTGACGAGGCCGAGTTTGTCGTCGTAGACGGTCGCGCCGCCGACCCCGCCGAGCTTCTGCTTGCCGATCTTGACGTCGTGCCCCGCCTCGACGGCGCCCACCTCGGTGAGGCCGACGCTGGCGACCTGCGGGTGGCAGAAGGTCGCCCCCGCGACCAGGTTCTGGTCGACCGGGTCGGTCTCCATCCCGGCCGAGCGTTCGACGGCGACGACCCCCTCCTCGGAGGCCTTGTGGGCGAGCGCCTTTGCGTGGACCAGGTCGCCGATCGCGAAGACCTTGGGGTTGGACGTCTGGCCGAACTCGTCGACCTTGACCTTGCCGTTCTCCTCGAGCTCGACGCCGGCCTCTTTCAGCCCCAGCCCCTCGACGTCGGGGCCGCGGCCGCCGGCGATGCAGAGGTGGTCGACCTCGGCGCTCTCGCCGCCGTAGCTGACCTTGACCGAGCTCTTCCCGGCCTCGACGCTCTCGACCGGAGTCCCGGTCGAGATCGTGATGTTCTGTTTCTTGAAGGCCCGTTCGACGATTTTCGCCATGTCGCGATCCTCGGCGGGGAGGATCTGGTCGAGCATCTCGACCAGCAGCACCTCGGTGCCGAACCGGCCGTAGGCGGAGGCGATCTCCGAGCCCGAGGCACCGGCGCCGACCACCGCGATCTTCCTCGGCTGCTCGGGGAGCGACCAGGCGCCCCAGGTGTCGACGACGCGGCCGCCGAACTCGGCACCGGGAATCGGCAGCGCCACCGAGCCCGTCGCCAGGATCACCGCCCCGGCCTCCAGGACCTCGTCGCCGACCCTGACATTGCCGTCGCCGTCGAGCGAGCCGTCGCCCTCGATCAGGGTCACCTTGTCCTTGTCCCAGAACAACTTCACCCCGTTGGAGAGGGTTTCGGAGACCGAAGCGCGCCGCTTCTGGAGCGCCTCCCAGTCGATCGCAACGTCCTTCGCGGCGATCCCGAGCTCGGCCCCGTTGCGGATCTCTTCGTAGAGCTCCGCAGTGCGGAGCAGGGTCTTGGCGGGGATGCAGGCGTAGTTGAGGCAGCGCCCGCCCGGCTTGTCGCGCTCGACAACGGCGGTTTTCTTTCCGAGTTGCGATGCTCGGATCGCTGCGACGTAGCCGCCGGGCCCGCCGCCGATCACGATCACGTCGTAGGAATCGGCCATCTGGCTTGAGCCTATAGAACGCCTGGCCCAGCCCAGCGCCGCTTGCCAAGAATCAGAGGATGAGGCTCGCTAATCGTTGGGACGGCTGGGCATCTGGATCCGGGCCATCGCCTTGACCATCAACCAGAAAAAGGTGCCGGTGACCGCCAGCAGGCCGAGGGTCGCGGCGATCTGGGCGGCGCTCGCCGCCTCGGCCGCGAGCCCGAAGACGGCGCTGAAGATCAGCAGGACGAGGATCATCTGGAACCCCAGGACCGCCCAGTACCGGGCCCGCCACATGCCCCAGGCCATCGTCCCCATCAGCAACGCCGGGACCAGGATCTGGCCGAAGGCGGGTTTGGAGCCGTTCACCCTCGCCCCGGTCAGGTAGCCGACGATGATCGAGACGGCGATCACCGCGCAGATCACTGCGGCCACCGTCACCACTCCCGGCCGCGCGCCCTCTGCGAGCGGCTCGAGCGCCCCGCGCGCCTCGCGGTTGCGCTCCTCCGCCCGGGCATAGCCGGCCTCCATCCGCTCGCGGGCCGACGGCCCGGCGCTGCGCTCCTTGCGCTTGCGGCTAGCCACCGGGCGGAACCTTGCGCAGCGCTTCGGCCGCCGCCTGCGGCCGCTCGGCGTCGCGAATCGCCCGGACCGCGCCGAGCCGGGTGGCGCCGGCGGCGGCGACCTCGGCGGCGTTGGCGGGGTCGATCCCGCCGATCGCGAAGAACGGGTGGGCGGAGTTGGCGGCGGCGTACTCGACCAGCCCGAGGCCGACCCCGGGGCGCCCCTCTTTGGTCGGGGTCTCCCAGATCGGCCCGACGCTGATGTAGTCGACCGCCGCGGGCGCCGCCGCGTCGATCTGCTCCTCCGAGTGAGTCGAGAGGCCGATGATCATCTCCGGGCCGAGCAGCTCACGGGCCTCCGCCACCGGCATGTCGTCCTGCCCGAGGTGGACGCCGTCGGCGTCGCAGCGACGGGCCAGGTCGGGGTCGTCGTTGACGATGAATGGCACGCTGTAGGTGTCGCAGAGGCGGCGGAATGTCCGGGCCGAGCGCAGTATCAGGTCGTCGTCGAGCTCCTTCTCTCGCAGCTGGACGATGTCGACGCCGCCAGTCAGCGCCGCCTGCAACATCGCCTCCGGCTCCTCGCCGCGCGGCAGCGCCTCGCAGACGAAGTAGAGCCGTGCCGTGCGCAGCCGCTCCCGCCTCAGCGGGCCGATCGCCTCAGGGGATGCCAGGCTCATCGTTCCTCGATTATGGCCTGAGGAGAGCGCCGGGGGGTAGCATCGGAGGGGATGAAACGGGAGCCGGTGGGGCCTGATTGGTCCCGAGGCTGAGAGGGTGGCATCGAGGCCACCGACCGTGTGACCTGATCCGGGTAATGCCGGCGGAGGCAAGTTGAGCGAAAAGCGGAGTTTCGATCTGGTTGTCGTCGGAGGCGGCGTGATCGGCCTCAGCTGCGCCTGG
>DATBHH010000147.1:0-4618 GCA_036557525.1 Solirubrobacterales bacterium
GCCTTCGTCATGTTCACCCCGCTCGGCGGCACCGCCTCCTACTTCGTGATGAAACACGACCCCGACGGCTGGAAATCGACCAGCCTCAGCCCCGGGGTCCCGTTCAATCCGGGGGCCGCCTCGGCGGGTTAGCCAGGGCCGAGCGACAGCTCCGCGGCCTATCCTGAATGGATGGAGCTGCGGAGGGGACGCGAGGACACCCTGCGCAGGCGGTGCCACCGGGCCCTGCTCGAGCTGAGCGCCGACCGGGGCTATGCGGCGATCACCCCCGAGGCGCTGATCGAGCGTGCCGGCGTCAACATGAGGGAGTGGCGAGGGCTCTACCGCGGTCTCGAAGACTGTGCCTGCGAGCTGCTGGTCGCGTTGCGCGACGATTTCGTCCGCGAGGTCACAGCAGCTGCTCTGCCACAGCAGAGCTGGCGCGATCTGATCCGGGCCGCGGCCTATTCCATCCTCGACTACTTTCTCGCCGACGACGCGCGGGCGCGCTTCATGCTGCTCGAAAGCGCGGCGATCGGTGACCGCGCGATCCTGATCCGCGACCAGGGAATGGACGCGATGATCTCGCTGATCGATCTCGGCCGCGGCGAGCTCGACGATCCCGGCACGCTCGGCCGCTCGACCGCCGGCGCGACCGCCGGGGCGGTCTTCGACCGGATGCGCCAGATCGTCGCCTCGGGATCCGATCCGGACGAAGCGCGCCGGATGGTCCCGGAGATGCTCTATGCGGTCGTCCTGCCCTATCTCGGCGAGGAGGCGGCGTTGGAGGAGTTGCAGATCCCCGCTCCTCGGCGACCCGCGGTGACCGATCGCTCCTCGGCGCTCAACCTCTAACATCGACCCGCGTCAGCGAGCCGCCGCTGCGCGGTATCCGCCCGGATAGCTCAGTTGGTAGAGCACTTCCATGGTAAGGAAGGGGTCACCGGTTCGAGTCCGGTTCCGGGCTTCAGCGGCCGGGTAGCTTCATCGAATGACGACCGAGGTCGAGCGAAAATTCCTCCTCGACGAGCTGCCGTCGATTTCGGAGGGGAGTGAGCCGATCCATATCGAGCAGGGGTATCTCGCGATCGACGAGCGGGCCGAGGTCCGTGTCCGGCGCGCGGACCGGGAGTGCCTGCTGACGGCGAAGGGAGGGCACGGCGAGGTCCGGGAGGAGGTCGAGATCCACCTCGGCGAGGCGCAGTTCGAGGCGCTCTGGCCGCTGACCGAGGGCAGACGGCTGCGCAAAGCCAGGCACCTGATCCCGCTCGAGGGAGAGTTGAAGGTCGAGCTCGACGTCTTCGCAGGCGACCTCGACGGTCTCGTCGTCGCCGAGATCGAGTTCGCAGACGTGGATCAGAGCCATCGGTTCGAGCCGCCCGGTTGGCTCGGCGAGGAGATCACCGGCGACCACCGCTACGCCGGCCAGAGCCTGGCGGTGAACGGCGCTCCCTCAGAGTAGGGCCGGCCCGGAGTGACGCTCCCGCACCGTTTCGCTTAGGTTCCGGCCCGTGGACTTCGCCCTCTCCGACGAGCAGCGCGACTTCGTCGACGCGATCCGCCGCTTCTGCGAGCGCGAGTGCGGGACCCAGGAGCAGCGTGAGGAGCTGACCGACGGCTACCGGGTCCATCACAACGACGCGATCTACAGGCAGATGGCCGATCTCGGCTGGCTCGGGATCACGATTCCCGAGGAGTACGGGGGCTCCGGCGGCTCGATGCTCGACGCCTGCCTGTTCATGGAAGAGACCTCGCGCGGCCTCGCTCCGATCGGCGGCTACGCGACGACGCTGATCGTCGCCGGCGCCACCGGGCGCTTCGGAACGGACGAGCAGAAGCGGGAGATCCTCGGCGGGATCGCCGGCGGCGCGGTCGAGGCGATCGCGATGACCGAGCCCGAGTCCGGCTCCGACGTCGGCTCGCTGACGACCTCGGCCGAGCGGGTCAACGGCGGCTTCGTCATCAACGGCCAGAAGGTCTTCATCTCCAACGCCCACATCTCCGACCACGTCCTGATCGTCTGCCGGACGACGAGGGGCGAGTCGAAGCACGAGGGGCTGACGATGATCTGGGTTCCCCGCGAGGCGGAGGGGATGGAAATCGTCCCGATCGAGACGATGGGCGGCCGCGAGACCAACACCCTCTACCTGAACGATGTCGAGGCGCCGGCCAAGGCGGTTCTCGGCGAGGTCGACCAGGGTTGGACCCAGCTGATGGCGGGCCTCAACGTCGAGCGCCTGATCCTCGCCGCGACGATGCTCGGCATCGCCCAGCGCGCCTTCGACGACGCCCTCGTCTATGCCAAGGAGCGCAGGCAGTTCGGCCGCCCGATCGGCTCATTCCAGGCCCTCCAGCATCGCTTCGCCGATCTCGCGACCGAGCTCGAGGCGGCGCGGCTGATGACGCGCTGGGTCGCGACCCTCACCGACGAGGCGCCGGACCGGATGCTGCCGAAGGAGGCCTCGATGGTGAAGCTCTACGTCACCGAGGTGGCGAAGCGGGTGACCCTCGAAGGGATGCAGATGATGGGCGGCTACGGCTACTCCTCCGAGTACGACATGGAGCGGCTCGTCCGGAGCTCGCTCGTGTCGACCATCTACGGAGGCACCTCCGAGATCCAGCGCGGGATCATCGCCAAAACCCTCGGCCTCTGACTCGCTATCCTTCAGGTCTGCCTCGCGCCTCGGCCCGGGGTTTTCTCTTGTAAGAGCTTCCGTACGGCAACGAGGAGAAATGGCTCGCGGAGATGTCCGCATCGCGGTGACGCTGGCTTGCGAAGACTGCAAGCGGCGGAACTATCAGACCAACAAGTCGCGGCGCAATTCGCCCGACCGAATCGAGCTGCGCAAGTTCTGCCGCTGGTGCGGCCGCCACACCGCGCACAAGGAGACGCGCTAGCCCGATGGCCAAAACCCGGGCACAGCGCAAGGCCGAGAAACGCGCCCGCGAAGCGCAGGAGCAGAAGCGCTCAGGCGCCTCCAAGGACGGCCTTGAGGCCCGCGCTCAGCACGACACCCAGGTTCCCGTCTCCGGCGACATCGCCGAGATCGAGGCGGTCGAGGCCGGGATCGCCGCCGGCGCCTCGGAGGCCGATCTCGAGACGCCCGACGCGCCGAAGCCGACCCGGACCCAGCGCCGCCAGCAGGCCAAGAAGGCGAAGGAAGCGGAACGCCGCGAGCGCGAGGATCGCAAGCGCCGCGAGCGCGAGCAGGTCGCGAAACGCCAGAGGCAGGCGGCCGCCGAGCGCCAGCGCGGCGGCGTCTTCGGCTTCCTCGCCTCCTGCTGGGCGGAGCTCAAGAAAGTCCAATGGCCGGACCGCGACACGCTCGTCCAAGCGACCGCGGTCACGATCATCTTCGTCGCCGTCGCCGCCGCCTACCTCGGCGCCCTCGACGGCGTGTTCAACTGGTTGATCCAGAGAATCCTCTGAGGGAACGATGTATCGCTGGTACGTGATCAACACCTACTCGGGACACGAGAACAAGGTCAAGCACAACCTTGAGCACCGGGTGCAGACGATGAGCCAGAACCGCAACGTTCGGCAGGTGGTCGTGCCCACCGAGCAGGTGATGGAGGTCAACAAAGACGGCCAGAAAGAGCCGAAGGAGAAACGGACGATGCCCGGCTACGTCCTCGTCAACATGGAGTTGACCGACGACGCCTGGGGCCTGGTCAAGAACACGCCCGGCGTCACCGGGTTCGTCGGCTCCCGCAACAAACCGGTGCCGCTCTCCAAAGTCGAGGTCGACCGCCTGCTCCACCGAGAGACCGCGGAGCGGCCGCGGACTCAGGCCCAGTTCTCGATCGGCGAGTCGGTCAAGGTCATCTCCGGTCCGCTGTCGGACTTTTCCGGAGAGATCGCCGAGATCAACGAGGATGCGGCGAAACTCAAGGTCCTCGTCTCTATTTTCGGCCGCGAGACGCCGGTCGAGGTGAACTACGACCAGGTCAAGAAGATCTAGCCGAGACGCTACCCTCACCGACCCCGATGGCGAAAAAAGTCCTCACGATCATCAAGCTCCAGATCCAGGCCGGGAACGCGAACCCCGCCCCGCCGGTCGGCCCCGCGCTCGGTCAGCACGGGGTCAACATCATGGAGTTCTGCAAAGCCTTCAACGCCCAGACCCAGGGCGAGGGCGGGACGATCATCCCGGTTGAGATCACGGTCTACGAGGACCGGTCCTTCGACTTCATCACCAAGACGCCGCCGGCCGCGGTCCTGATCCGCGAAGCGATCGGAATCCCGAAAGGCTCGGGCGAGCCCCACGTCAACAAAGTGGGGACGATCTCGATGGACCAGGTGCGCCAGATCGCCGAGCGCAAGATGCCCGACCTCAACGCCAACGACCTCGACGCCGCTTCGAAGATCATCGCCGGTACGGCCCGCTCGATGGGCGTCGACGTCAAATAGGGGGATCGAGATGGCCCACGGGAAACGCTACCGGCAGCAGTACGGCAAGGTGCAGCGCACCCAGGCCTACCCACCGGCCGAGGCGATCGCCCTGATCAAGGAGACGGCGAGCGCCAAGTTCGACGAGACGGTCGAGCTCCACATCCGGCTCGGAGTCAACGTGCGCCACGCCGAGGAGCAGCTGCGGGGGACCCTTGCGCTCCCTCACGGGCTCGGCAAGGACGTGAC
>DATBHH010000148.1:0-21613 GCA_036557525.1 Solirubrobacterales bacterium
AGGGTCAGACGGCGCTGCAGGGGGAGGGGACGACTCCGCGGTCCGGCTGACCCGCGATCGGCGCGCCGTTGGCCCAGCGGTATTCGATCCGCGTGAAGTGGACCCGGCCGTCGCGCGAACAGCGGGCGGTCCTGAACAGCCGGACCTCCATCGGCCCGCTCCTGCGGCCACCCGTGGCGCAGTTCGGATCGCAGGTCTCCGCGGTCCCCGTCCCGGAGCCCTTGGCTTCCCTGCGCCCCCAGCTCGCCCATTTCAGGTGTTCCGCGACCAGCCCCGCGTCGCCGCAGGCGAGGATGATCCGGCTCGGCTTGAAGTTGTGCCCGTGGCACTCGGCGCTGACGACGGTGGGCGGCCCGCTGTGCATGGCCGCAGCGGGCCCGGCGCCCGCCATCAGCAGGAGGGCGATGGCGGCCGCGAGGATCAGAGCAGGGGTCCTTGCCACGGCGGCCTCAGGCGGCCGCCGGTAGGTACTGCTGCCAGGCCGGCGGGATGCTCGGCGAGGCGACCTGGATGAAGACCGTCGGGCCCGGCGCCTTGGGGCGCTTGCGGGGGTGCATCTGGATCTCGCGTGGGAGGCGGTTGCCCTTGCGCCGGTTGCAGCTGGCGCAGGCGGCGACGATGTTCTCCCAGACCGATTTGCCGCCGCGGCTGCGGGGGATGACGTGGTCGACGGTGAGACCCGACTTGCGCGAGCCGCAGTACTGGCAGGTCCAGGCATCGCGGGCGAGTACGGCGCGGCGGGTGATCTTGCGCCGGTGGGCCTCGCGCGGAACGCGGACGTAGCTGATCAGCCGGATCACGTCGGGACGCTCGAGCGCCATGTGCTCGGAGTGGATCGCGCCCTCGCGGCGCTCGAGCAACTCGGCCTTTTCCTTCAGCAGCAGCACGGCGGCGCGACGCAGCGTGCAGACGTTGATCGGCTCATACGTCGCGTTCAGCACCAGTACCCGTGCCATGGTGGCGGGAATTCTACGCACGCGCCCTGAGGTACTTGTGAAAAACCCCCGCTCAGCCGAGGGGATAGGAGCCGAGGATGCGGACCGACTCCGCCTTTGTTCTCAACGCGGCGATCGCATCGGCGACCGCCGGCTCCTCCTCGCCCCCCTCGAGGTCGCAGAAGAACATGTAGCGGCCGAGCCCCCGGCGCAGGGGTCGGGACTCGATCCGCGTCAGGTTGATCTGCCGGGCCGAGAACTCGCGCAGGGCGTCGACCAGCGCCCCCGGGTGGTCCTCGCCGAGCTCCGAGAACACGAGCGATGTCTTGCGCGGCCCGCCGCTCTCGATCGCCGTTCCCGCGGGGGCGATCCAGACAAACCGGGTCACGTTGTCGGCCTCGTCCTCGATCCCTTCGCGGAGGACGACGCACTCGTAGAGCTCGGCGGCGGATAGGGACCCGATCGCTGCCCATGGCCGCTCTGACTCGCTCACCATCCGCACCGCGGCCGCGGTGCTGCTGACGCTCCGCCTTTCCACCCCGGGCAGCGACTCGCGCAGGAACCGGGCGCACTGCGCCAGCGGCTGGGGATGGGAGAGCACGGCCTCGATCCGGTCGAGCTCGATCGCCTCGCGCGCGATCAGGTGGGCGCGGACCGGGAAGTCGTGCTCGCCGATGATCGTCACCGCCTCGGTGTCGAACGCGAGGGTGTCGAGCGTGCTCCGCACCGACCCCTCGATCGAGTTCTCGAACGGGACGAACGCGCGCTCGGACTCGCCCCGCTCGACAGCGAGGATCGCGTCGTGGACCGTCGGCGTCCGCACCGACTCGATCCCGCCGCCGGGAGCCGCTTCCTGCAGCGCGTCTTCGGTGAAGGTGCCGGCGGGGCCGAGGTAGGCGACCCTCATCGCGCCCCTCGGGAGGACTGGTTCCGCGCCCGCTCGCCCGCGAGCCTCAGACTGTGACGCTCGCTCGCGGGCACGTCATCCGAATTCGACGGTGTAGCTCGCTTCGTTGTTCGTGGTCACGTGCTCGCCCGGTACCGGCTCGACCGTGACTTCGAGCGTGACGGTGCCTTTCGGCGTCGGCGTCAGCGGGATCACGACGGTCGAAGTTTCGCCGGCGCCGATGGTCGCGATGCTTTCCTGAAGCGTCGTCCCGCCGGCGGTGACCGAGACCGTGACGCCGTTCTCGGTCGATTCGCCCTGGTTTTCGACTTCGACTTCGACTTCGGGCGTTTCTTCGACTTCGACCGAGGCCGACGATTCTGCGATGAGTTCGGTGCCGTTGACGCTGGTCGAGATCAGGCCCAGTCCGTGGACGCCCGGAGTTTCGGCGCTGGTCGAGCCGCTGACCGTCCCCAGCGCGGTGCTGACGTTGGTTTCTTCGAGCCATTCGGTCCCGCCCGGGAGGAATTCGCTTTTCGGGACGTCGTCGCCTTCGATCCCGTTGTCGGCGAGGACCCCGTTGATCTCCGGCCTGGCGACTTCGCCGTAGAGGACATCGGCGGCGAGCAGCGTCCGCATCTGCTTGGCGATCGTCTCCGTCGCCTTCTCGGCGCCGACGTCGCCGAGGGCGGTGCTCATGTTGTTGGCGATTTCACCCATCGCGTGGCTGCGGAGCGCATAGACGAGCTTCAGGGCGTCCTGGGCGTTGCCCATGTCGCCGGGCGGGCTGAGGCTGTCGACGCGCGAGGTGTAGCTGTCCATCGCGCTGCGATCAGCGTTGACCTCGCCGACGAACTCGGTCACCGAGAGGCTGCCCGGGTCCGAGAGCTTGCCGAAGAACTGTTCGCTCGTCTGTTCCGTCTCTTCGACGATCTGGGTGACGTTGTTCGCGTAGTCGGAGAGCGCCCGGTTCTGGCGGGCGTTGAGGCAGCCGCGGACGCCGAGAACGATCAGGATCAGGAGGATGAGGCCGGCGCCCAGCGCCAGAGCCCGACGCAGCATGATCTGTTGCCGTTCGGGGCGACGGCTCGGCCGCTGTCTGCGTCGCGGCCCGGATACAGGCGAGTCCTCCAAGAAATGGCTCTCCGAAGCAGGTTGACTGGGCGGAGAGTATCCACGCTGGCGCGGTCGTATCGTCAAGACCCCGAGCAAACGAGGGGAAAGCAGGAGAGCGAGCTCGTCCGGCGAAGGTCGGAGCGCTGTGGTCGGGTCCCTGGTCCTAAACCGCTTCCTGATTGAGCGCCGGATCGGCAGCGGTGGTTTCGGCGTCGTCTACGAGGCCTGGGACGGGCGGCTCGAGCGGCCGGTCGCGGTCAAGGCGATCGACACCGGCGGCGCCGAGGAGGGGAGGGCGATGCGCGAGGCGCAGGCCGCCGCCCGCCTCAACCACTCCGGAATCGTGACCCTTTACGAGGTCGGCGAAGAAGACGGCAACGCGCTGCTGGTGACCGAGCTCGTCGACGGCGACACCCTGGCGCGCAGGTCCCGCGAAAGGACCCTGAGCGACCGCGAGATCGGCGAGATCGGGGCCGACCTCTGCGAGGCGCTCGACCATGCGCACAGCCGCGGAGTCGTCCACCGCGACGTCAAGCCCGAGAACGTCGTCGTCAGCGAAAACGGGGAGCTTCACGCCAAGCTGATGGACTTCGGCGTCGCCCGGGTCGCGGGCGCGGCGGGCCTCACCGCGCCGGGCGATGTCGTCGGGACCCTCGCCTATATGGCTCCCGAGCAGGCCGAAGGGCGCGGCGCCGGGCCCGAGGCCGACGTCTACGCCCTGGCGCTGACGCTGTATGAGTGCTGGGGCGGGATCAACCCCAAGCGGCGATCCAACCCGGCCGCGACGGCGCGCGCGATCGGCGCCCGGGCGCGCCCGCTGCGCCGTGTCCGGCCCGATCTTCCGCGCGAGTTGACGGCGAAGATCGACGCGGCGCTGCAGGCTCGCCGCAGATTCCGGCCCACGCTGGAGGAACTGGGGACGGCGATCGAGGACTCCCTCGACCGGCTCGCCGAGGACCCGCCGCACCGGGCGCCGCCGCTGTTCCTGAGGGCGGGAGTCGCGGCCGCCGCGGCGATGCTGGGGGCCTGGCTCGCGGTCGGCCACGGCATCGCTCTGCCGTAGGATTTCAGCCGGTTTCTCCGTCCGGGAGAACCGCACCCGCGTCTGCGAAGGGAGCTTCCGATCAGCGTCTTGCGCAACCTCGAGAGTCGGATCGAAGGCCTTGTCGAGGGCGTGTTCAGCCGCGCGTTCAGCTCCGAGGTCCAGCCGGTCGAGCTGGCCCGAAGGCTGGCCAAGGAAATGGACGCCCACAAGACCGCGGGCGTCGCCAGGATCTACGTGCCCAACGAGTACACGGTCTTCCTATCGAGCCGCGATCGCGAGAGGCTCGAGGGCTACGAGCGCTCCCTCGAGCAGGAGCTGTCCGGCTATCTCCTCGAGCACGCGCGCCGGCGCAGCTACGACCTCCTGACCCGGCCCGAGGTCGAGTTCAAGACCGACGAGCGGCTGCGCCTGGGCGAGTTCGGGATCCAGGCCCGCCTGGTGAAGCCGCCGGCCCGCGAGGGCGCGCCCGCGACCCAGGGCGAGGAGGGCCACACGATGGTCTACTCGGCGGTCCGCTCCGCCCCGCCGCCGGAGGCCGGAGGCCGGCAGGCGGCGACGGTCGCGAGCCGTGCCGTCGTCGCCCTCGGCGACCGGCGCTACGTACTGGAGGGCCCGCGGGCGACGATCGGCCGCTCGAAGGACGCCGAGTGCGTGCTGCGCGACCCGAACGTCTCCCGCCGCCACGCCGAGCTGCGGCGCTCGCCCAGCGGCGACTGGACGATCGCCGACCTCGGCTCGACCAACGGGATCAAGGTCAACGGCCGGCGAGTGAGCTCGACCCGCCTCGGCCCCGGCGACGAGGTGACCCTGGGAACCACGACCTTCACCTTCGACATCGAGTCGTAGGGTGAGCGCGGGGCGAGCGAGCGTGCATATCTGGTTCTTCGCGAGTGAGCCGCGTGCGAGCCGTTAAATGGACTACGAACCGATCTCCGTCGCCCTCAAGTTCGGCTTCCTGGCCGTCCTCTACCTGTTCCTGCTCTGGATCGCCCGCAGCGCGCTGAAGGACCTGCGCCGAACCGTCGCCCCGGCGCCGGACGCGACCGGGTTCCACCCGGCGCCGGCGTTCGACGGCGGCAGGGAGGGAGCGGAAGCCTGGCTCGTGGCCGAGCAGGGCGGCGGCCTCGAGGCGGGGGAGCGGTTCGACCTCTTCGGCGGCCTCTCGATCGGGCGCTCGAGTGAAGCCGACGTCACGATCGACGACCGCTACGCCTCCGGCGTCCACGCCAGGATCTTCTCCCGTGGCGGCCAGATCTACATCGAAGACATGAACTCGACCAACGGGACACTGCTCAACGAGGCCAGCCTCAGCGGCGAGGCCCAGCTGATCGACGGCGACGTGGTCAGGATCGGCGACACTTCGTTCCGGTTCGAGGCAGGCTGACGCGGTGCTGAGGGTCGACGACCAGGCGTTCCGCACCGACACCGGCCGCCAGCGGAGCGCCAACGAGGACTCGTTCTTCGTCCGCGCGCCGATCTTCGTCGTCGCCGACGGGATGGGCGGCGCCCAGGCCGGGGAGGTCGCCTCGCGCGCGGCGGCGGACGCGTTCGACCGCGATCTCCCGGACGGCTCGCCCGAGCGCTTCCTGCGCGAAACGATCGAGGCCGCCAACCGCGAGATTCATCGACTCGCCCACGAGAACCCGTCGCTGGCGGGGATGGGGACGACGATCACCGCGGCGATCGTCGACTCCGCCAACGAGGAGGTCAGCGTCGGCCACGTCGGCGACAGCCGCGCCTACAGGCTGCGCGGGGGGAAGCTCGAACGCCTGACCCGCGATCACTCGCTGGTCGAGGAGATGCGCCGCAAGGGCCAGATCACCGACGCCCAGGCAGAGGAGCATCCCCAGCGCTCGATTATCACCCGTGCGCTCGGGCCCGAAGCGGAGGTCGAGGTGGACGTCCAGACCGTGCCCGCCGCCCCCGGCGACGTCTTCCTGCTCTGCTCCGACGGCCTGACGACGATGATCGACGAGGAGCGGATCGGGCTCACGCTCTCCGGCGCCGCCTCGATGAAGGAGGCGGTCGCGACCCTCGTCGAGGAGGCCAACCGCGCCGGCGGCCGCGACAACATCACCGCCCTGGCCTTCCGCCTCGAGGACGCCGAGGCGCCGCAGCGCCGCCCCGAGGGGGCGACCCTGGTCGGGCCGAGCGCCGAGGCCGCCGGGCTGACGGCGACCGAGGTTCGCCGCCGCGCGGCCGCCGCCGCCGCCCGCGAGCGCCGCGAAGGGCTCGCCGCGAAACCCGGTCGCGGGCGGCTGCGGACCGGGGCGAAGACGGTGGCGGTGGCGCTCGTCGTCGGCGCCGTCGCCTTCGGCGCCTGGTATGGGCTGCGTCAGGTCTGGTTCCTCGGCACCGACCAGGGCGGCCGCGTCGCGCTCTACCGCGGCCTGCCCTACGAACTTCCCTTCGGGATCAAGCTCTACCGCGAGCGCTACTCGTCGCCGATCCAGACCGACTCGCTGCCGAAGCGGCGGCGCGAATCGGTGACCGGGCATGACCTCCGCTCGCACGAAGACGCCGTCTCGCTGATCGAAGACATCGAAACCTCGCAATGGCCGAAGGAAACGGCGGCCCCCCAGCAGAAGTCAGGAAGCGCGTCGAAGAAAAACCCGGCCGCAGCGGACGCGGGAGCGAGCGCGCGAGGTTCCCAGTGATGGTCAGCGCGCGCGAGCGGGAGCAGAGGATGCGGGTGGAATATTGATATCCGCCAGAAACCGGGAGCTTCTCGCCCTCGTTCCCGTCGCCCTCCTGCTCACCGCCGGCTTCGCCGCGGTCTTCGCCCAGGACAACGCGAGACTCGGCAACCTCAGCCTGATCTACGGCGCCTACTTCTTCGCCGTCTGCCTCGCGACCCACATCTACCTGCGACTGCGGCTCCCCGACGCCGACCCCTACCTGTTCCCGCTCGCCGCGCTGCTGACCGCGTTCGGGCTGGTGATGATCTACCGGATCGACGAAAACCTGGCCCGCGACCAGGCCAACTGGTTCGTCCTCGGCCTCGTCCTGTTCGCGCTGACGATCCACTTCCTGCGCGACTACGACGTGCTCGAGCGCTACCGCTACACGATCGCCGCCGTCGGCCTGCTGCTGCTGCTCGCGCCGCGGCTGCCGGGGATCGGCGCCCAGGTCAACGGCGCCTACCTCGGGGTCGACATCGGCCCGCTCGCCTTCCAGCCGGCCGAGTTCTCGAAGATCGCGATCGTCGTCTTCCTCGCCAGCTACCTGCGCGAGAACCGTGAGGTGCTGATCGTCGGCGCCCGCCGAGTCCTCGGAGTCACCCTGCCGCCGCTCAAGCATCTCGGGCCGCTGCTCGTCGTCTGGGGCGCCTCGATGTTCATGCTCGTCTTCATCCGCGACCTGGGAAGCTCGCTGATGTTCTTCGCCGCCTTCCTCGCCCTGCTCTACGTGGCGACCGGACGCTTCTCATTCGTCGTGATCGGCATGGCGCTGTTCGTCGTCGGCGCCTGGTTCTTCGCCTCGCACGTTCCCCACGTCCACGATCGGGTCGACATCTGGCTCGACCCCTACCACGACCCGGTCACCGGCAGGTACGACCCCGGCGGCGACGGCTACCAGATCCTGCAGTCGATCTTCGCCCAGGCCGATGGCGGGCTGTTCGGCAAAGGATTCGGGCAGGCGCTGATCACGATCCCGGGCACCAACAACGCGCTGCTGCCGGCGGCCCAGACCGACACGATCTACTCGCTGATCGTCAACGAGGTCGGCCTGTTCGGCGCCTGCGCGGTGATCCTCGCCTACCTCCTGTTCATGGCGCGGGGTTTCAAGATCGCGCTGCTCGCCGACGACGGCTTCTCGAAGCTGCTCGCGACCGGCCTGACCGCGGTCTTCGCGATCCAGGCGTTCGTGATCATCGGCGGGGTCACGCGGGTGATTCCGTTGACAGGTGTCACCCTGCCCTTCGTCAGCTACGGCGGCAGCTCGATAGTCGCCAACTTCGTCCTCCTGGCTCTGCTGCTGCTGGTCTCGGACCGGGCCCGACGCGAGGCCAGATCGTGAATCGCCAGATCGTCAAGCTGTTCGCCTTCCTCGTCGCCCTGTTCGCCGTGCTGGTCGGGTTCACGTCGTACTGGTCGGTCTTCGACGCCAAGGCGCTGAAGGAGAAGGACGCCAACAAGCGGCCGCTGCTCGAGCAGCAGCAGATCCGCCGCGGCAGGATCCTCGCCGACGACGGGACCGTGCTCGCCCGCTCGATAGCGAAGGGCCGCGGCGACGCCCGCCGCTACGTGAGGCGCTACCCGGAAGGTGCGCTGTTCGGCCACCCGATCGGGTACAGCTTCGTGCAGCAGGGCGACACCGAGTTCGAGCAGTTCCACAACGACCAGCTGATCGGCGAAGAATCGGAATTCGGCTCGATCCTCGACGAGCTGACCGGGAAGAAGCAGGAAGGGAACGACGTCGTCACCAACCTCGACCCCGAAGCGCAGCGGGTGGCGCTGAGCGGGCTGGAGGCGGTCGGGTTCGGCGCCGTGGTCGCGATCGAACCGTCGACCGGTCGGGTCAAGGTGCTGGCGTCGAACCCCCCGTATGACCCGAACCTCGTCCCCGAACACCTCGAACGGTTGAACCTTGACCCGACGTCGCCGCTCTTCAATCGCGGGACCCAGGGTCAGTACCCGCCGGGCTCGACCTTCAAGGTCGTGACCGCGGCCGCCGGGCTCGACAGCGGCGCGATCACCCCGGCGACTGCGATCAACGCGCCCGGGACCCTCGAGGTCCAGGGCCAGCCGCTCGCCAACGACTTCAACCAGGACTGGGGCTCGATCACCCTCGACACAGCCCTGACGAACTCGGTCAACACCTGGTTCGCCCAGCTCGGCGAAAAGGTCGGCCAGGAAACGCTGTTCGAATACATGGAAGCGTTCGGCTTCGGCTCGAAACCGCCGATCGACCTTCCCGCCGACCAGCTCTCGGCGAGCGGGGTGTTCTCCGGAGATGAACTGCTCGGACGCCACGACCCGGTCGACATCGCCCGGGTTGCGATCGGCCAGGAGCGTCTGCTGATGACGCCGCTGCAGGATGCGATGGTCGCCGCCGCCGTCGCCAACAAGGGCCACGAGATGAAGCCGCAGATCTGGAGCCGGGTCGTCGACCCCGACGGCCGCGTCACCAAGCGACTCGACCCCTCCCAATACAGCCAGCCGATTTCAGAGCAGACCGCCAGGGAGCTGACGACCGCGATGGAAGGCGTGGTCAACGAAGGGACGGGCACGAACGCCGCGATCCCGGGCGTCCCCGTCGCCGGCAAGACCGGCACCGCGGAAACGCCGTTCAACGAAAGCTGCGGCGGCGGCGACCTCAATCAGGCCTGGTTCATAGGCTTCGCCCCGGCCGATGACCCGAAGATCGCCATCTCGGTCTCGATCGAGTGCACGAGCGCGTTCGGCGGCGACGTCGCCGCCCCGATATTCCGCGAAGTCGCGGAAACCCTTCTGAGCGAGGAAGCGACGAATGGCTGAAATCGGCGAGGGCAGCCTCCTCGACTCTCGCTACCGGCTGCTGCAGCGGATCGGCTCCGGCGGGATGGCCGACGTCTGGCTCGCCGAGGACACGCACCTCCAGCGCCGGGTCGCGCTGAAGGTGCTGCACCGCCGCTTCGCCCAGGACCGGGAATTCGTCGAGCGGTTCCGCCGCGAGGCGGAGGCCGCCGCCGGCCTCCAGCACCCCAACATCGTCGCCGTCTACGACCGCGGCGAGGTCGAAGGCACCTACTACATCGCGATGCAGTTCCTCGAAGGTCACTCGTTGAAGGAGTTGATCGACGCCGGCCTCAGCCCCGAACACGCCGTCCTCCTGATCCGCCAGGTGCTCGAGGCGGCCGGGTTCGCCCATCGCCACGGCATCGTCCACCGCGACCTCAAGCCCCAGAACGTGATCGTCGACGCCGGCGGCAAGGCGACCGTCACCGACTTCGGGATCGCCCGCGCCGGCGCCTCGGAAATCACCCAGACGGGATCGGTGATGGGGACCCCGCACTACCTCTCCCCCGAGCAGGCCCAGGGCATGGATGTGACCTCCGTCTCCGATCTGTACTCGATCGGCGTGATCCTCTACGAGGCGCTGACGGGACGGGTCCCGTTCGAGGCCGACTCCGCCGTTGCGATCGCGATGAAACAGGTCTCGCAGGCCCCCCAGCGCCCGAGCTCGATCAACCCGCAGGTCTCGCCGGCGCTCGACGCGGTCGTGATGCGGGCGCTCGAGAAGGACCCCGGCCAGCGCTTCCAGAGCGCCGAGGCGTTCATCGCGGCTCTCGACGCCGCCCTCCGCGATCCGGGCGCCCAGGGCGCCGGCACGGCGGCCTTCGCCCCGCTGCCGCCGGTGGTCGCGACGGGCGCCGATCGGGATGAGCCCCGCGAGGACGAGGAGCGCGATCGCCGCCGGCGCCGCCGGATCATCGCCGGGGTGATCGCCGCGATCCTGGTCGGCCTGCTCGCCGGCCTGCTGCTGACGCGTGACTCGACGACGACCGTTCCCGATGTCACCGGCAACAGCCGACAGGTCGCCGAACAGCGGCTCGAAGCCCAGGGCTTCAAGATCGGCAAGCGCCGCGATGTTCGCAACGAAGCGGCTGAAGGGACGGTCCTCGAGCAGGAACCGCTCCCGGGCAGCGCCCCGCTCGACTGCGCCTTCCTCGGGTTCTTCTGCTCGAAGCCGGAAGTCATCCTCACGGTCAGCCTCGGTCCCGGAAGCGGCACCGTCCCGAGCACCGCCGGGCTCTCCGTCGAAGATGGCGAAACGGCGGTCGAAAAGGCCGGGTTCGAACCGCAGCTGAACGAAGTCAACTCCGAAGAAGTGGAATCCGGGCTCGTGATCAAGTCCGACCCGCGCGGAGGAAGCACGGCCACCCGCGGATCGGTCGTGACTCTGACCGTCTCCCAGGGTCCGAGGCTGTCGAAGGTCCCGGTCCTGGTCGGTACCACACGAAGCCTCGCGGTCCAGCAGATCCGCGGCCGCGGACTGGTGCCGAGCGTCACCGAAGAGCAGAGCGCGAAGCCGCAGGGCGAGGTGATCCGGCAGGCACCGAGCGCGGGCTCCGAACTCCCCCGCGGCTCCGGTGTCTCGATCGTCGTCTCGAAGGGCCAACGGAAGGCGAAGGTCCCGAACGTGATCGGCAAGGAACGGCGCGAAGCGGTGGAAGCGCTGCGCGAAGCCGGGCTCGAACCGGCCGTTCAGGAACAGCAGACCGAAGTCCCCTCCCAGGTCGGCCGTGTCACCGACCAGTTTCCGCCGCCGGGCTCGGAAGTGCAGCCCGGGTCGTCGGTGACGGTGGTCGTCGGCAAGCGGGCCGCGGGAGGCGCGGAACCCGAACTCGAAGAAGAAGAAGGCGAAGAATGAGGGTCGCGGTCCTCTCCGGCGGGCGCTCCTCCGAGCACGAGGTCTCGCTCCGGTCAGGCGAGGCGGTCGCCAACGGCCTCGAGGCCGGCGGCCACGAGGTGCTGCGGGTGACGATCGCCCGCGACGGGGGGTGGAGCCTCGGTGGGGAGGGAGTCAGCCTGGCGCCCGCCGCCGGCCTGCTCGGAGCCGAGGTCGCGTTCCCCGCCCTGCACGGGCCCTACGGCGAGGACGGCAGCATCCAGGGCCTGCTCGAGTGGCTCGACATCCCGTACGTCGGGTCCGACGTGCTCTCCTCGGCGATCTGCATGGACAAGCTGACTCTGAAGCGCCTCTGCGCCGGGCGCGGCCTGCCCCAGGTCGAGTTCGCCGCCGTCGGGGAGGAGGGCTGGCGCGAGCGCTGCGCCGACCTCGGCCTGCCGCTCTGGGTCAAGCCCTCGCGGCTCGGGTCGAGCGTCGGGATCAGCCGGGTCGAGACCCTCGACGCGCTCGACGCTGCGGTCGCCCAGGCTCGCCGCCACGACCCTCGGGTGATCGTCGAGGCCTCGGCGCACGGCCGCGAGGTCGAGTGCTCGCTGCTCGGCAACGAGGACGTCGAGGCCTCGCCGCCGGGTCAGCTCGAGGTCCACGGCGATTGGTACGACTACGAGCGCAAGTACGGCGAGGGCGGGATGGAGCTGGTCGTTCCGGCCAGGATCCCCGAGCACAGCCGGCGGCGGCTGCGGGAGCTGGCGGTCGAGGCGTTCGGGCTCGGAGGCTGCTCGGGGCTGGCGCGCTGCGATTTCTTCGTCGAGCCGGACGGGGCGGTTCTGCTGAACGAGCTCAACACGATGCCCGGCTTCACCGAGACGAGCGTCTACGCCAAGCTCTGGGAGGCGGCCGGCATTTCCTACCCGGACCTCTGCGACCGGCTGGTGGCGCTCGCCATCGAGCGCCACGAGGGCGCTCGTTCCTACGAGTTCTGAGCGCCGGCACGCGGAGGGAGGACGACCCGCTCGCAGTGCCGCACGGTGTCACGCCGGTCGGCGCGGGCCCGGTCCCCGCGGCCGGCGCCGCAGTCGCCGCGGTCGCGCCCGCCGCCGCGAAGGTCGAGGGTGTCCTTGCCGGCGCCGCCCCTGAGGAGGTCCCTCCCGGCGCCTCCAACGAGCCGGTCGTCGCCACCGTTCCCGATCAGGCAATCCTGTCCGGGCCCGCCGAGCAGGCGGTCGTCGCCGGCGAGGCCTTCGATTCGGTCTCCCGCGCTGAAGCCCTTCACCCGGTCGGCCCCTCCGGTGCCCCTGCGCCGGTTGGCGCATCGTCCCGGGCGCAGGCTGATCTCGACCGGATGAGTGACGGCGGCGCCCAGGCCGGTGACGTCGGTCGCGGTGAGCGTCGCCAGATATGCGCCGGGCAGAGCGTAGGCCCGCGCGGCCAGCGCCCCGCTCGCGGCCGTCCCGTCGCCCAGCGTCCAGGTCAGGCTGATCGGATCGCCGTCGATGTCCGCGCTCGCGGTGCCGTCATAGGTGACGAGGTCGCCGAAGAGCGGCGCAGCGGGGGCGAAGGTGAAGGCTGGGCTCGGCGGAACCCGCTGATACTCGTAGGCACCTATGTCGGCGATGCTGCTGCCGTCGCCGTTGCCGTCCCGCACACGGGGGAGGCCGCGGTAATCCGACTCGTCGGTCGGCGGCACCGGGCTGCCGCGATCGATCAGCACCGAGTCCGCGCGCAGTCGGTAGTCGCCTCGGGCCGGCTCGACGAATCCGCTGTCGGGCGCGTCGTCGAGGTTGCCCTGGAATGCATCCGAGCCCGTCCCCGCACCGGCGAGCGACATCGTCGAGGCGTCGAAGCTGGAGTAGCGGACGGTGATGTCGACGTCGTCTCCGACCTGCTCGGAGCGGAACAGGGAGGTTTCGACGCCGGCGACGATCGAGTCGAAGAGGGTGGCGAAGGAATCGCCTTCGTTGCCGTTGACCTCGACTCCCCGCGATCCCGAACGCCCGTCGCCGACGATCGTCACGTTGACCGCCACAAGGCCGCCCTGGGTCTCCGGCAGCCCGTTGCTCGAGTTGATGTAGGCGCCGTTGAAGAAGGAGCTTTCCGGATCGGGTTCGACGACCGAGTCCCTGACGGTGAGGATCCCACCGAACGGGTAGATGCCGATCCCCGCCCTTACGCGCAGTCGCCTGGCGATCGCCGGCCCGCCGCCCGCCGCCAGCCCGATGCCCGCCTGCAACTGCGAGTCGGTGACGACGACCTGGTCCCCTGCGTCTATCGCCTCGGACGACAGATCGGGACCGAGGTGAACGTCGGTCCGCGCGATCTCGGTTCCGGCGTCTTCCGCGAATACCCCCGTCATGCTCGTGAGCGCGCTGGGCGCGGCGACCGAGATGTCGCCGGCGTCTGCGCCCTCGCCCAGCCGCAGCGCCAACCCGTCGTTCTTCGTCAGCCGCAGCCCGAGGCTCGAGACCGACGAGCCGGCGGAACCCTGGAGGGAAAGCAGTTCGGATGCCGTCGGGTCAGCCACGATTTGGGTGGCCTCGTGGCCGGCGCCGACGATGTCGACCTCTTTCCCGGAGGTCACCGTTTCGGTCACGAATTCGCCCGGTCCGATCCGGACGGTGTCCGCCGCCGCATCTTCATCCGCCGCCGCCACCGCCGTCTTCAGCGACACGGCGGCGATGCCCCCCTGGGGGCAGGATGGTTCGGCCACGCAGTAGACCGCCGCAGCGGCGCGACCGGCGACCAGGATCGTGAGAAGGAGCACCGCCAGGATCAGCGATCCTGCCGCGCGCCACGTCATCGGACGATCTTCACCCGACGCTCTTCGCCGAGCCCTCGGCGCTGCCTGTGAGGCAGCAGAAACTGCCTGGACGAGCCTCACGCCTCCGATCGTAGCGCCGGTCGCCGAGGCCGGCCGGATCTAGTCGAGCAGTTTGATGTCGCTGATCTCGACCTGGTAGCGCCCGGGCTGGTCGCGGGCTTCGGAGGCCTTCGTGAACCAGAGCAGGAAATAGGTCGACGGCTTCGGGACCTTGAGCGGGATCTCCGCGGTGCTCTGCGCGTCAGAGACTTCACCGACCGGTTCGTCCCAGCCGGTGATGTCCGACGGCGGCCCGGCCGCCGCGGCGAAGACCTGGGCGTCCCAGCCCGGCGTCGGGGTGCGGACGATCATCGTCTTCGGCCGGGCCGGCGAGTTGACCGTGACGTAGATCCCCACCCCCGGGTCGGGCCCGGTCTTGGTCCCGGCGAAGACGTCGGAGTCGTAGTGCTCGGTTTCCCAGGCGGTTCCGGTCGGGTCGCCGTCGACCGCCAGCTCGACCTTGCTGCCGACCTCTTCGCCGTCGCCCTCGGGGTCGTAGTCGGTCGCCGAGGTGACCTTGATCGGCGCCCCTTTGCCCTTGTTGGCGCCGCCGCCCCCGAGCAGGCCGTCGGAGATCAGCTGCACCGCGAGCAGGGCGCCGCCGGCGATCAGGAGCACGGCGACGATCGCCGCCCAGGACCAGCGCGCGCGGCTCGAGAGCTTGCGCTGCGGCGGTGGGACCGCGTCGAGGACGCTCGTCGCCTCGCCGGTCGTCGAGCCGGCCCGGGCGGCCTCGACCTCCAGCGCGGTCTCGAGGTCGTCGATCATCTCGCCGATCGCCTGGTAGCGCTCTTCCGGGTTCTTCGCCGTCGCCCGCTCGACGACGAGCGCCGCCGCCGCCGAGACCTCGGGCCTCCGCCGCTGCACGTCGGGCAGATCCTCGTTGACGTGTTTCATCGCGACCCCGACCTGGCTGTCGGCGTGGAACGGGACCTGGCCGACCAGCATCTCGTAGAGGACGACCCCGAGCGAGTAGATGTCGGATCGCGGGTCGACGCCGCGGCCCATCGCCTGCTCGGGGGCGACGTAGTCGGTCGTCCCGAGGACGCGGCCGGTCGCGGTCATGCCGTCCTGTTCGAGCTGCCGCGAGATCCCGAAATCGGTCAGCTTGGCGCGGCCCTCCTCGTCGATCAGGACGTTCTGGGGCTTGATGTCGCGATGGACCATCTGCCGCGCGTGGGCGACGCTGAGCCCGTGGGCGATCTCGATCGCGTAGGCGAGCGCCTCCTGGGTGTCGAGCGCGCCGATCCGCCCGATCCGCGCCTTCAGGGTCTCGCCCTTGACGTACTCGAAGACTATGTAGGGGTGGCCCTCGTCCTCGCCGGCGTCGATCACCGAGACGACGTTCGGGTTGTTCAGCTTGGCGACGGCGCGGGCCTCCTGGCGGAACCGCTCGAGCTGGTCGGGCTGCTCCGACATCTCCCGGTGCATCACCTTCACCGCGACCGGCCGGTCGAGGGTCTCGTCGCGGGCCAGGTAGACCGTCGACATGCCGCCGCTGCCGAGCTTGGCCTCGAGCCGGTAGCGGCCGGAGAGCACGGTTCCGATCATGCGAGTGCTGGTCGAGCGAGCGTCCATGTCTGATTCAGTGCGATGCGAGACCGGCGCGAGCCCTCATGGTCCTTGTGCTGGTCGAGCGAGCGTCCATCTATCTGAGTTCATTGTCGGGCACGGCCGTCCCGAAGTGGTTCTCTGTCGTGACCTGGTCTCCCGCTCAGGCGCGGGAGATTTCGCCCACCGCGGCGGTCGCCCGGCCGATCCGCCTGGCCTGCGGGTAATGCTCGCGCAGCATCCCCACCGCCTCCGGCTCGTCCGCGGCCGCGACGACGCAGCAGAAGCCGCAGCCCATGTTGAAGACCCGGTGCATCTCGTCGTCGCCGACGCCGCCGCGCTCGCCGATGAGCTCGAAGATCGGCTGCGGCGCGAGCGGGTCGTCGATCTCGTAGCCGACGGCGGCGGCGAGCCGCAGCAGGTTCTCGAGGCCGCCGGAGGTGATGTGGGCGAGGCCGCGCACCTCGACCGGGGAGCGCAGCAGCTCGAGCACCGGCCGGACGTAGATCTCGGTCGGCTCGAGCAGGGCCTCTCCGAGCGGCCGGCCGAGGCGACCTTCGGGGTCCTCGTCGAGAGCGATCCCCGCGAGGGCGGAGCGGGCCAGCGTGTAGCCGTTCGAATGGAGCCCGCTCGAGGGCAGCCCGATCACCGGGTCGCCCGGCTCGACCGCCGATCCGTCGACGATCGCGTCGAGCGCGACGGTGCCGAAGCAGGCGCCGGCGACGTCGAAGCCGCGGACCAGGTCCCCGAGCTGGGCGAGCTCGCCTCCGGGAATCTCGACGCCGGCCGCCTCGGCCCCGCGCGCGAGCCCGATCCCGATCTGTTCGCAGATTTCGGGGTCGGCCCTCTCGATCGCGATGTAGTCGAGCATCGCCAGCGGCTCGGCGCCGACGCAGATGACGTCGTTGACGTTCATCGCGACGCAGTCGATCCCGACCGTGTCGAAGCGGCCGAGCTGCTCGGCGACGAGGAGCTTGGTCCCGACCCCGTCGGTGCAGAGCGCGATCCCGGTCTGCCCGTCGATTCGGATCACGCTCGCGTAGTGGCCCGGCAGATGCACCTGCCGCGAGGGGCGCCCGAGCTCGATCCGGCCGAGCACGGCGACCAGCGCCGCTACGGCCGAATCCGCGGCGCCCTGGTCGACTCCCGCTCGCGCGTAGGCGTCCTCGCTCATCGGTTGCCCAGCTTCGCAAGAACCGCGGCGGCGAGGCCCGCGCGATAGACCGCGTAGGGCCAGAGCGCCCGGTCGCGCTCGACGAGGTGGATCAGCCGCTGCGACGCAAGGGTTGAGGTGAACGAGGCTGCGACCCCGATCGCGAGCGATCGCCGCAGCTGCGGCGATGCGCCGCGGCGCTGCAGGCGGACGCCCTTGAGGAGGGTGGCGCCGACGATGATCGGCAGTGCGATCGTGCGGGAAAGCAGGTTCGCCTGGTCCCGGGAGAACCGTCGCCAGCGAGCGGCGGCGAGGGTGATCCCGTTGCGCGACACGCCCGGAACCAGGGCGGCAGCCTGGGCGACGCCGAGGATCAGTCCGTCGACCGGCGTCGCGTCGCCCCGGCCCCGCTCCTGCGGGCGCCGGTCGGCCGCCAGCATCGCCGCGGCCCCCGCGAGCAACCCGAGCGCGGTCGTCCGCGGCCCTCCGAGCCGCTGCTCGATCGGCCGCTCGAGCGTGTAGCCGACAACCGCCGCCGGGACGAAGGAGAGGCTGAGGAGCAGCGCCCGGCGGGCGTCGAAGCTGCGCAGCTCCTCGACGATGAGGTGCCGCTGCCCGATCAACAGCGCCGCCGCGGCGCCGGCGTGGAGGGCGACCTCGAAGCTCTTGCGGATCTCGGGATCGAGCTCGTCCCATTCCCAGCCCGCCAGCCAGGGGACGAGGACGATGTGGGCCGAGCTCGAGACCGGCAGCAGCTCCGCCGGCCCCTGGACGACCCCCAGCGCCAGCGCCCGGCCGGGGGGGATGCGGCCGTCGGCGCCCTCGCTCAAGCCCCGCTCTTCGAGCCGGCCGGCTCGGCGGCGCGACGCTCGCGCCTGCGGCGGATCAGCAGGTAGGCGATCAGCACGATCGCGGCGAGGACGACGGCGTAGTCGAGGTACTGGAGGTGGTCGCGCCACCGTTCCCAGTTTTCGCCGACCGCGCGACCGATCAGAGCCAGCGCCAGGACCCAGGGGATGCAGCCGGCCAGCGTCAGGACGGTGAATCGCCAGAACGGCATCCTCGCGACCCCGGCCGGGAGCGAGATGAAGGTGCGGATGATCGGCAGCATCCTGGCGAAGAAGACGGTCGGGCTGCCGTAGCGCCGGAACCAATCATCGGCCCATTTCAGGTACCTCGGGGGGAGGTGGATCAGGCGGTTCTTTTCGAGCAGGTCGAGGCGCGCGTAGTAGCCGGCGGCGTAGGCGATCCAGGACCCGACCAGGTTCCCGAGCACGCCGGCGACGACGACCCCGACCAGGGTCAGTTCGCCTTCGGCGACGCTCGAGCCGGCGAACAGCATGATCGCCTCGCTCGGGATCGGCACGCAGGCCGACTCGAGCACCATCAGGAGGAAGACCGCCGGCAGCCCGGTGCTGCTGATGAAGTCGGTCCCGGCGTTGACGATGAAATCTGTGATGCTGGCGAAGGGGAGCATGCGGGGAGCCGGGATTGTAGGCGGCGAGCGGGGTAGCAACTAGACTCGACCCCTCAGCGCGGAGTGAGCGAGCGTGACGATCTGGTTCTTCGCGAAGCGAGCGAAGCGCGAAATTGATTCTGTCCCACGACACCCTCAATGCGCCGCCTCAACCACCCCGTCTACCGCAACCGCCTGCTTCAGCTCGCCGCCGACGGCGTCCTCGTCGCGCTCGCGTTCTACCTCGCCTTCCAGCTCCGCTTCCTCGACGATCCGCGGGGCCTGCCGCACCGCTACGAGGTCCTCTTCGTCCAGGCCGTCGCCTTCGTCGTCGTCGGCAAGCTGACGGTCTTCGCCGCCTTCGGCCTCTACCAGAAGTGGTGGCGCTATGTCAGCGGCAGCGACTTCCTGATGATCGTCCGAGCGGTCGCCGCCGCCAGCGCGATCCTCGTCGTCCTCTTTACCGTCCTGCAGCCGTTCGAAGACGGCCTCCCGCGCTCGGTCGCGATCATCGACTTCATGCTGACCCTGCTGCTGATCACCGGCGCCCGCCTCGCCGTGCGGCTGATCGTCGAGCGGCCGAGCCATGGCCACATCGTGCCCAAACACGAGGTGCTGGTGATCGGCGCCGGCTCCGGCGGCCAGATGGTCGTCCGCGAGCTCCACCTCAACCCCAACCTCGGCTCGACCGCGATCGGGTTCGTCGACGACGACCCGCGCAAGCAGGGGATGCGGTCGCTCGGCCTCAAGGTGCTCGGGACCACGGGCCAGATCGAGAGGATCCTCGACGAGACCGAGCCCGACGAGGTCGTGATCGCGATCCCGTCCGCGCCCGGGATGGTCCGCGGCAAGGTCGTCGCCGCCTGCCGCGAGCGGGGGATCAGGGTGCGGACGCTGCCGACGGTGTTCGAGCTTCTTCGAGGCGGGGTCCAGCTCAACCGCCAGCTCCGCGACGTCCAGGTCGAGGACGTCCTCGGCCGTGACCCGATTGTCGTCGAGCTCGACCGGGTGGGCGCCTACCTCCGCGACCGGATCGTCCTCGTCACCGGCGCCGGCGGCTCGATCGGCTCGGAGCTGTGCCGCCAGATCGCGCGCGTCCGGCCGCGGCTGCTGGTGATGCTCGATCAGGCCGAGGACAACCTGTTCCAGATCGACCGCGAGATGGTCGAGGAGCGCCATTTCACCAACGTCGAGTCGGTGCTGGCCGACTGCAAGGAGCCGCACCGGATGCTGGAGGTGATGCAGCGGTTCAAGCCGAGCGTGGTCTTCCACGCCGCCGCCTACAAGCACGTCCCGCTGATGGAGGCGAACCCCCTCGAGGCGGTGCGCAACAACGCGATCGCGACGAGGATCACCGCCGAGACCGCGGCAGCGTCGAACGTCGAGCGCTTCGTCCTCGTCTCGACCGACAAGGCGGTCAACCCGAAGACCGTGATGGGAGCCTCGAAGGCGATGGCCGAGTGGGTCGTCGAGACCGCCGCCGACAAGCATCCCGGAACCAGGTTCGCGGCGGTCCGGTTCGGCAACGTGCTCGCCTCATCGGGAAGCGTCGTCCCGCTCTTCCGCCGCCAGATCGAGCGCGGCGGGCCGGTGACCGTCACCCACCCGGCGATGACCCGCTACTTCATGACGATTCCGGAGGCGGTGCAGCTGGTGATCCGGGCCGGCGACATCGGCGCCGGCCGGGGCGAGGTGTTCGTCCTCGACATGGGGGAGCCGGTCAAGATCGTCGACCTCGCTCACAACATGATCCGGCTTGCGGGCTACGAGCCCGAAGCGGACATCGCGATCGAGTTCACCAAGCCGCGGCCGGGGGAGAAGCTGCACGAGGAGCTGTTCGGTGTGGGTGAGACGCCGCAGCCGACCGCCGCCAAGCGGATCCACCGCGCGGTGCGGGAGACGCCTCTCGACCCGGAGTGGGTCGATGCGACCCTCAACTCGCTCGAGCACATGGTCATGGCCGGCGACGAGGCGAACCTCGCCGAACGCGTGGTCGCCCTGATCACGTCAGGGTCCGATGACACGGCGGCAGTCGGCTACGACGGGTAGCCTCTCGCCTCCACTTGCGCGAATTGATCCAGGAAATCGGGGCCTACGCGGGCCTGGTCGCGTTCCTCGGACTCGCCGTCCTCGCGCTGCTCGCGTTCACCCAGGGACGGGACATCCGGCGCCTTCGCGAATGGGCCGGATCGGCACCCGAGCGCGATGCCGGCCGCAAGGAGGCGACCTCGGCCGTCGCCGCGCAGCGCGCCGAAGAGCTGCGCAAGCTGGAAGACGCTCGGACCGCCGAGCGCGAGGCCACGCAGGAGCGCGACGAGCGACGACGCCGGCGCGAGGAGGGCCTGACGGCGATGAGCACCGGCGAACGGATCCGCGACAGCCTCTCGCTCGGCGGCCGCCTCGCCGAACCGCGCTACCTCGCCGGCCTGTTCGTGGTCGTAGTCCTGATCGCCGGCGGCGTCGCCTACGCGGTGACGCAGGGCGGCAACGAAGCCGACGGGCGCGCTCATCACGGCAAGAAGTCAACTGCGCCGAAGCCCGCGGAAATCGAAGTCACGGTCCTCAACGGGACCGCCGTCCCGGGCCTGGCGGCGACCTACGGCGACAAGGTCGAGCGCAAGGGCTACACGCTCGGCGCGGTCACCAACAGCACCTCGAGCTTCACCGAAAGCGTCGTCATGTTCGAGGACGGCAGCGCTCCGGAGGCCCACAGGGTGGCGAGGTCGCTCGAAATCTCGCAGGTTCGGCCGATGACGCCGGAGGTCGAATCGGTCTCCGCCGGAGCGCCGGTCTCGGTCGTGGTCGGCGAGGACAATGCCTCGTCGCCGGGTTAGCTTCGCGAGCGTCGTCTTCGCGCTGCTCGTCGTCGCAACCCTCGCTGCCTTTGCCTGGTCGCAGCGCCTGAAGCGGGACCCGCTGGTCCTCGATCGCGTCAGCTTCGTCGGCGTGCCCCGCGTTCACCCGAAGGCGCCCGCGGTCCGCTCGTTCACCCCCAACGACGACTGCCGCCACGACAGGATCCGGATCCGGTTCCGGATGACCCAGTCCGACCGTGCCGACGTCCAGATCGTCAAGCCGGGTGGCAGGCTGATCGTCACCCTCGGCCGCGACGAGTTCCTCAAGCGCTACACGTACTCCACCTACTACTGGGACGGCCGGATGAGGAACGACGGGATCGCTCCGCCCGGGCGCTACAAGCTGCGGGTCAAAATGCTGGGTCAGGGGCGGACCCTGGTCCCGGGGGCGGCGATGAAGCTGCACCGGGCGCCCCGGCGGCCC
>DATBHH010000149.1:0-2096 GCA_036557525.1 Solirubrobacterales bacterium
TCTGACGATCTAAGCCGCGAGCTCCTCGAACTCCGCGAAGCGCGACGCCAGACGGTCGGGATCGGGAGCCGTCAATGGGACCAGGTCGTCAAAGATCTGGGCGAGCTCACGAGCTTGGGCCAAGGCGGCCTGACGAAGCCCAAGGTCCGGATCGGTCGGCATCTCCCGCTCACGGCAATCTATCCGCCTCCACTACCCGCTTCACGCCTCGCATACGATCCGTGAGGTGGAGCGGATCTGGGCGCCGTGGCGCCTCTCGTACGTGAAGGACGCCTCCAAGGACAAGGAATCGGAATGCATCTTCTGCGCGGCCCTCGACGCGGAGGATGACGAGGCGAACCTGATCGTTCGGCGAGGCGAGCGCGCCTTCGTGATCCTCAACAAGTTCCCCTACACGAACGGGCACCTGATGGTCGCGCCGTACGAACATGTCGCGGAGCTCCAGGCCCTCGACGAGGAGACGATGAGCGAGATCATGACCCTCGCCCAGCGGGGCATGGGCGCGCTCGAGACGAGCTATTCCCCTCACGGCTACAACGTCGGCTTCAACCAGGGCCGCGTGGCGGGCGCCGGGGTCGAGCACCACATCCACATGCACGTGGTGCCGCGCTGGGGCGGCGACACCAACTTCATGCCGGTGCTCGGCGACACCCGTGTGATGAACCAGACGCTCACCGACAGCTACGAGACGGTGAAGGGAGCGTTCGGCTGAGATGGCGATCACCGCGCCACCGCCGGGGATCTTCAAGGCGTACGACATCCGCGGCGTGTACGGCGAGGAGCTCGATGCCGAGACGGCGCATCTGATCGGCCGCGCCTTCGCCCGGGTCCTCGCCGACATCCGGGGCAAGGAGACGGCGGAGCTGCGGGTCGGGCTCGGTCACGACATGCGGCTGAGCTCGCCCGAGATGGCCGACGGGGTGCGCAACGGTCTGGTTGAAGAGGGCGTCGCGGTCGTCGACGCCGGACAGGTCGCGACCGAGATGAGCTACTACCTGGTCGGCTCGCGGGAGCTCGACGGCGGCGCGATGGTCACCGCCTCGCACAACCCGAAGAAGTACACCGGGGTGAAGCTTCTGCGCGAGGGCGCGCTCGCCCTCTCCGGCGACGCCGGCATCCAGGACGTCCGCAAGCAGATCGAGGCCGGCCTACCGGAGTCGCCCGGCGGCGGCTCCGTCGAGGAGATCGACATCTATCCCGACTTCCACGAGCACATGCTCGCCGCGATCGACACGGGCGCGATCGGGCCGCTTCGCATCCTGGCCGACGGCAGCGACGGGATGGCGGGCCCGATGGTCGGCCCCCTGCTCGACCGGCTCGACCTCGAGGTCACGACGAGCCGCTGGGAGCCGAACGGCGACTTCCCCGAGGCGGGGCCGAACCCCTTCCTCGAGGAGAACCGCCGCATGCTCGTCGAGCAGGTGAAGAAGGAGGGCGTCGACCTGGCGATCGCGTGGGACGGCGACGCCGACCGCTGCTTCTTCATCGACGACACCGGGAGCTTCTGCGACGGGGACTTCGTCTGCGCGCTGCTGGCGCGAGCGACGCTGGCGAAGGAGCCGGGCGCGACCATCCTCTACGACCCTCGCTCGAGCCGCGCCGTCCCCGACACCGTCGCCGCGGCGGGCGGCAAGTCGGACCTGAGCCGCGTCGGGCACGCCTTCTTCAAGATCCGGATGCGCGAGACGGGCGCGGTCTTCGGCGGCGAGGTCTCCGGGCACTACTACTTCCGCCACTTCTACTGTGCCGACTCGGGGACCATGCCGGCCCTCTTGATGCTCGAGCTGGTCTCGCGGGAGGGGCGAAAGCTCTCCGAGCTGATGTCCGAGTTCCGCTCCAAGTACTTCATCTCGGGGGAGATCAACTCGGAGGTCGCCGACCAGCAGGCGAAGATGGACGAGATCGCGGAGCGCTACTCGGACGCCGAGATCACCCACCTCGACGGTGTCTCGATCGATTACCCCGACTGGCACTTCAACGTGCGGCCCTCCAACACCGAGCCGCTGCTCCGCCTCAACCTGGAGTCGCTCGTCTCCAGAGAGGACATGGAGGCGAAGCGGGACGAGGTTCTCGGGCTGATTCGTGGCTGAGGAGAC
>DATBHH010000150.1:0-4131 GCA_036557525.1 Solirubrobacterales bacterium
GGCCGGATCAAACAGATCAAACAGGAGATCGAGAACACCGACTCCGACTTCGATCGCGAGAAGCTCCAGGAGCGGCTCGCCAAGCTGGCCGGCGGTGTCGCGGTGGTCAAGGTCGGCGCCGCGACCGAGACCGAGATGAAGGAGAAGAAGCACCGCGTCGAGGACGCCCTGCAGGCGACCCGGGCGGCGCTCGAGGAGGGGGTCGTGCCGGGAGGCGGCGTCGCGCTGCTGAACGCGCAGGCCGATCTCGACGCCGACTCGCTCGACGACCCGGACGAGGCGACCGGGGCCCGGATCGTCCATCGGGCGCTCGAGGAGCCGGTCCGCCAGATCGCCGAGAACTCCGGCCTGGAGGGGTCGGTCGTCGTCAACAAGGTCCGCGACCTGAAAGCCGGCGAAGGCCTCAACGCGGCCACCGGCGAGTACGGCGACCTGATCAAGGACGGGGTCATCGACCCGACGATGGTGACCCGGTCGGCGCTGCAGAACGCCGCCTCGATCGCGAAGAACATCCTCGTCACCGAGGCAGTCATCGCCGAACCGCCGGAGAAAGAACCGGCCGGGATGCCCGGCGGCGGCATGCCCGACATGGGCGGGATGATGTAGTCACGCCCTCGGGCGTATCCTTGCCTCAACAGGCGAGTGACTTTCGAAGGGCCCGGCATCGCCGGGCCCTTCGCCGTCCCGGGTCGAGGATGACGCTCTACGTCCCCTCGCATGACGTCAACCCCGTGGCGCCGGACCCCCCGGCGGCGCCGCCTCGACGACCAGGGCGGCGGTGACGATCGCGGCGATTGCCGCGATCTGGGCGACGGCGTCGACCTCGGTCCCGAGCGGGATGGTCGCGACGAGCAGCGGCGCCGCGAGGAGGCGGGCGTTGTTGCGGCGGATTCCGAACGTCCGCCGAAAGCCGATGTCACAGAGGCTGAACAGCGCGGTGCCGACGGCGAGGCCGACCGCGATCCATGTCACGAGCGGGTCATACGGATGCCCCACCGCCTTCTTCAGCCCGGCGGCGATCGCGATGATCCCGAGCAGGATCCCGTAGTGCCAGTAGCCGAACCCGGTAAGCGCGAGCTCCGGGCGGCGATCGGGCGGGGCCGCCTCGAAGGCTCTATCGACCTCGTCCTCATCCCTGAAGTAGGCCCACCACAGCGCGGCGCTGAGGGCGAGGGAAAGAAGCGCCGCGAGCACGAGGCCGCGGTCGATCGGCAGGCCGGCGGCTCCGGTCCCGACGACGACCACCGACTCGCCGAGGGCGATGATCACCACAAGGCCGTGGCGCTCGACGAAGTGCGAGACCCCGACCACGAACCCTTCGACCGACGTCACCTGCGGCGTCAGCCAGAGCATTGCCGCGCACAGAGCCCAGAGGGCCCACTGGGCGTCGCCGCCGATGGCGCCGCCGATCAGCACCAGGATCGCGGCAAGGAGGTTGAACGGCGCGATGCGGAGGATCCCCCTGACCTCGGAGGCCGAGGTGCCGCGGATGTACATCGCGGCATGAAGCAGGACGACGACGATGAGGCCGATTCCGAATGCCAGGCCGCTGCTTTCGTAGGCGTCGGGAATCGCCAGCGATATCACCAGGAACCCGCCCATCCCGCCGAGCAGGAGCAGCCGGAACCGGAGCAGGTCGGTCGAGATCGCGTTGGTGAGCCAGGCGTAGCCGTCGTACATCCACCAGATCAGCGCCAGCATCACCACCACCTGGACGACCGCCGAGAGATCGTGCCCGCCGGCGAGGACGGCGGTCAGCTGGGTGATCGTGAAGACGAAGACGAGGTCGAAGAAGAGCTCGAGCTTCGAGACCGCGACGCTTCGTTCGGGCACGCCCGCATCATGCCCTGTCCGCTACCCGCTGGCCGGGACGGGTTCGGGAGCCGGGACCGGTTTCGTCTTCGGCGGCGGTGGCGGCAGCGGCGGCAGGGTGCCGGCGTTGTATTCCGCGTAGGAGAGGAAGTTGGGGCGGCGGACCTTGAGTCGGAGGGTGTTGATCGTCCGCGGGTAGTGGCTGAGCGCGTAGGTGTTGGTTTCCGGGGTCCCGAATCCCGTGTAGTAGACGAACATCCGCACCCGCGGCCGCTTCGCCGTCCAGGCCACCAGCTGCTTGGCGAAGCGGGGTTCGTCCTTCCCGTAGACCCCCCACTCGGCGATCGCGAAGGGTTTCCCCTTCCACTGCTTGCCGGCGTAGAAGTGGTTGAGGTCCTTCCAGACCGGAAACTGGGAGTAGAAGTCGGTCCCGACCCAGTCGACCCAGCGCCTGCCCGGCCAGTAGTTCCCAGGCAGGTTGCCCCTGACCTTCGGCGACCCGCCCGGTAGCGGTGTCCAGAGGATCGCCACCGGGGCCGGCGGCAGGCTGGTCGGCGGCGGCCCCTTGGTCCGGTTCAGCGGCGGCAGCCCGATTTCGGCCAGCGCCGCGTTCAGCTGTTCGAGCGTGAGCCCGCCTTTGACGATCAGCGAGATCCGGCGGAACGCCTGCTTGTACCAGCCGGTGGTGTGTTCGCCGCCGCGCTGGGTGCCGTTGCAGTTGACGGCGGTCCACGGATTGAGGCAGCGGTTCGGCTCCCCCAGCGGCCTGATGTAGGCAGGGAGACCGTGCGTCGAGAAGAAGTCGTTCAACTGGAGCAGGTAGTCATCGCCTCCGCCGAGCGCGATCTGCTCGGGCGTGATTAGCTCCTGCAGCGTCTGGTCGTCGGCGGTGGATATATGGAGAACGGGGCGGGTCGCGGTTTCCCGCCAGCGTTCATAGGCCTGGTTGAGGCTGTTCCCCCAGGGGTGGAAGGTCTCGAGCAGCGCCGGGTGCTTGCCGATCAGCCCGCTGAATTCGTTGAAATCCGTCGTCGTGCCGGGATCGCTGACCCCGAACAGGACGCTCGGCTTCGGCGGCACGAGGGTCAGCGCGGCGGCGGGCGCGGCGAACAGCCCCAGGGCCGCCACCGCCAGCGCCGCGATCCAGCTAGGTGTCCGCCAGGACATCGCGCATCCTCCTCGGCTCGACTCCGAGCGCCTCCGCGTCGGCGGTGTCGCGCTCGCTGACCATCGGGACCTCCATCAACTCGGCCTCCTCCCAGGTTGCAAACACGGACTCCCCGGCGATGGAGCGGGCTGCAAGCAATCCGTAGCGGACGAGCGGCAGGGGGAGGTGGACGAGCGGCCGCGGCCTGCCGGCGGCGCGGCTGACGAGATCCGACATCTGGTCGTAGTCGAGGATGTCCGGCCCGGCGAGCTCGAAGCGGCCCGCCTCCGGCGCCTGCAGCCAGCGGGCCACGCAGCGCGCGACGTCGGCCGCCCAGATCGGTTGGAAGCGGGCTTTGCCCGACCCCGAGACCGGCAACACCGGCAGGAACGAGAAGCGGCGCAGGAGGGTGATCCAGGGGTCGGAGTGGTCGTAGACGATCGACGGCGCGAAGATCGTCGTCTCGAGCGCGGAGGACGCGATCGCCTGCTCGGCGAGCCACTTCGCGCGGAAGAAGCGGGTCCGCTGGGCGGCCGACGCGTTGAGGGCGCTGAAGAAGACGAAACGGCGCACCCCGCTGCGCTCGGCGGCGCGCAGGAGGCGGACCGTCGCCAGCCCGTTCAGCTCCTCGATCCGGTGCGGGGGCTGGTCGCGGATCGTCGCCGCGAGATGGATGACGGTGTCGATCCCCCGCAGGGCCTGCCGCACGAGATAGGGGTCCGACATCTCGCCGAGGTCGCCGAGCGCGATCTGGACCGCGACCCGGCGCTCGCCGAGCTTGCGGGGCTCGCGGACCAGGCAGCGGACGTCCTCGCCATGCTCCAGCAGCAGCGGCAGCAGGCGCGAGCCGATGCTCCCGGTCGCCCCGGTCAACAGCAGCACTGCGGCACCAGGTGGCTGCGGTCTGCGTCTCCCATCGCCTGGCCAAACCCTAGAGGACCCGTTCCCGCCCTCAATCTTTAGAATGTGCCTCGCGTTGGCGGGGGCCTCGTGGTCCCGCCGGGCACCGAAAAGACGAGCTAGGAGAAAACACCCCGAATGACCTATGTCATCGCCGAGCCGTGCATCGGCACCAAGGACAACTCGTGCGTCGAGGTCTGTCCCGTCGATTGCATTCACCCGACCCCGGATGAGCCCGACTACGACTCGGTCGAGATGCTCTACATCGACCC
>DATBHH010000151.1:0-6445 GCA_036557525.1 Solirubrobacterales bacterium
TGAGGTCGTAGGCGAAGAGGACCGCGACCAGGGGCAGCCAGTCGACCACGATCTGCAGGACCCGAAGCGGCGAATGGCCGATCGATGCGCAGACGAGGGCGCCGCAGGTCCACGCGATCACCAGCTCGCGCTGGACCGGCACCCCGTACACGGCGGACCAGACAACCAGCACCAAGGCATATAGGCAGAGGGCGCAGACCCGCACCTTCCGCCAGTGGGGGAAGCCCGTGGTGCGGTCCCGCTCTGCGCGGAGTTCCGCCAGCTCAGCAGTGGCGATCTGACCGGTTGCCAAATTGTTAATAACGGGAATCTACGTATCCTTCGCGGCCCCCGACCAAGAAAGGACTCGATGGCAACCGCCACCTCCAACTACAAGGTCGCCGACATCGACCTCGCCGACTTCGGACGCAAGGAGATCGCCCTCGCCGAGGTGGAGATGCCCGGCCTGATGCAGACCCGCGAGGAGTTCGCGGCCGAGCAGCCGCTGAAGGGGGCGCGGATCACCGGCTCGCTCCACATGACGGTGCAGACCGCCGTGCTGATCGAGACCCTGATCGCCCTCGGCGCCGAGGTCCGCTGGGCCAGCTGCAACATCTTCTCGACCCAGGACCACGCAGCGGCGGCGATCGCCGCCGCCGGCATCCCGGTCTTCGCCTGGAAAGGGGAGACCCTCGAGGAGTACTGGTGGTGCACCGAGCAGGCCCTCTCGTGGCCCGACGGCGATGGCCCGAACATGATCCTCGACGACGGCGGCGACGCCACCCTTCTCGTCCACAAGGGGGTCGAGTTCGAGAAGGCGGGCGCGGTGCCCGACCCGGCCTCGGCCGACTCGGAGGAGTTCCGGGTCGTGCTCGAGACCCTGCAGCGCTCGCTCGAATCCGACCCCCGGCGCTGGACCCGGATCGCCGCCGGCATCAAGGGCGTGACCGAGGAGACGACCACCGGCGTGCACCGCCTCTACCAGCTGGCCGAGACCGGCGACCTGCTGTTCCCGGCGATCAACGTCAACGACTCGGTCACCAAGTCGAAGTTCGACAACCTCTACGGCTGTCGTCACTCGCTGATCGACGGGATCAACCGCGCCACCGACGTGATGATCGGCGGCAAGACGGCCGTCATCTGCGGCTATGGCGACGTCGGCAAGGGATGCGCCGCGTCCCTGCGCGGCCAGGGAGCCCGCGTGGTCGTCACCGAGATCGACCCGATCTGCGCCCTGCAGGCGGCGATGGAGGGCTACGAGGTGCGGACGCTCGAGGAGGTCGTCGAGACGGCCGACGTCTTCATCACCGCCACCGGCGACCGGGACATCATCACCGCCGACCAGATGGGGCGGATGAAGCACAACGCGATCGTCGGCAACATCGGCCACTTCGACAACGAGATCGACGTCGCCGGGCTCGAGGCCTCGCCGGCGGAGCGGGTCAACATCAAGCCGCAGGTCGACGAGTGGCGCTTTCCCGACGGCCACTCGATCATCCTCCTCTCCGAGGGCCGGCTGCTCAATCTCGGCAACGCGACCGGACACCCGAGCTTCGTGATGTCGAACTCGTTCACCAACCAGGTGATCGCGCAGATCGAGCTCTACGGACAGCCCGACGGGTTCACGGCCAAGGAGGTCACCGTCCTGCCCAAGCACCTCGACGAGAAGGTCGCGCGACTCCACCTCGCGGCGCTCGGCGTCGGCCTCACCGAGCTGACCGAGGACCAGGCCGCCTACCTCGGCGTCCCCGTCGAGGGGCCGTACAAGCCCGACCACTACCGCTACTGAATCAATAGCCGCCCCTGAATCAACCGCCGCCTCCTGAATCACCCGGCAGCTGCTCTGCTCCCGCTCGGCCAGGAAGAGTCAGATATGGATCTGGCCTCGCTCCCGCGTCCGCGCTGCCGGGCCGACCATGAGGGGATGATCCGCGCTGCCGGGCCGACCATGAGGGGGTGGTCCGCGCTGATGGGGGAGGATCCAGCGCGGCGAAGTGATCCCATAGGTTTCAGCCCATGAGGGCGATGGTTCTCGCGGCGGGGCTCGGGACTCGGTTGCGGCCGATCACCAACGGCATGCCGAAGCCGATGGTGCCGGTCCTGAACCGGCCGGTGATGGAGCACATCGTCCGCCTGCTGGCCGGCAACGGGCTCACCGAAGCGATCGCCAACCTGCACTGGTTCCCGGAGACCATCGAGGGCCACTTCGGCGACGGCTCCGACTTCGGCATCGAGCTCTCCTACAGTCGCGAGGAGAAGCTGCTCGGGACCTCGGGCGGGGTCCGCAACGCCGCCGGCTTCCTCGGCGACTCGTTCCTCGTGATCTCCGGCGACGCTCTCACCGACATCGACCTGAGGGCGATGGCCGAGTTCCACGGCTCCCACGACGGGATCGCCACCCTGGCGACCAAGCGGGTCGCCGACACGAGCCAGTTCGGGGTCGCGATCACCGGCGAGGACGGCCGCATTCAGGGCTTCCAGGAGAAGCCGCCGGCGGCCGAGGCGCTCTCCGACCTCGCCAACTGCGGGATCTACATGTTCCGCTCGGCGATCTTCGACTTCTTCCCGGAGCCGGGCACGAGCAGGGCCGCCTCGGAGGGCGACCCGCCGGGCTTCGCCGACTGGGCGATGGACGTCTTCCCGGCGCTGCTCGAGGCGGACGTCCCCTTCTACTCGCACGAGATCGACCGCTACTGGAACGACATCGGGAACCTCGACGAGCTGCGCCAGGGCAACGTCGACGCGCTGCTCGGGGAGGTGGCGGTGGAGCCGGGCGCCGATCGGGTCTCGGATCGGATCTGGTCCGCCACCGCGCTCGAGGGTGCCGAGGTCTCCGGGCCCGCGCTGCTCGGGACCGGTGTCGAGCTGGGCGCGGGGGCCCGGCTCGAGGGACCGGCGGTGGTCGGCGACGGCTGCCGGATCGGTGCCGGTGCCGTGGTCCGCGACGCGATCCTGATCGAGGGTGCCGAGGTCCCGCCGCGGGGGATGCTGGTCGGCGGCATCGCCGCCCGGATCGCCTCCGCCTGACGCTGATCTGAGCGATTGCGCGCGCCACCCGCGCGCCGCCGGCGGCGAGCCTGAGCGGGTGAGCCTGATCGACGCAATCGCCACCGCTCTCGTGCCGAGCCTCTGCGCCACCTGCGGGCGCCCCTGCCCCGCCGGGGAGATCCTCTGCCCGCGCTGCGCTCGCAACCTACGGGCAGCGACCCCGCTGCGCGGGGCCGGGCCGGCGGGAATCGATCGAGCCTGGTCGGCGGCGCCCTACGAGGGCGTCGCCCGCGACCTCGTCGCCTCGCTCAAGTTCCGCGCCCTGCTCCCGGTCGCCGGCCTGATGGCCGGGAGGATCCTCCGCCTCGCCCCCGGGCACCTGCTGAGCGGCGAGCTGGTCCCGGTGCCGACCGCGCGCAGGCGCGTATTACGGCGCGGTTTCGACCCCGCGACCGAGATCGCCGCCGCGCTCGCCGCCGGGGGCGGGCTGCCGCTGCGGCCGTGCCTCGCCCGCCGTGGCGGTGGGCGCCAGGTGGGAAGGCGGCGCGGCGAGCGCCTCGGCCGGCCACCGCGGATCGAGGTGGTCGGCCCGGCCCCACGCAGCGCCGTCCTCGTCGACGACGTCCTCACCACCGGCTCGACGCTCTCGGCGGCCGCCCGCGCCCTCCGCGAGGGCGGCGCGGCCCGGGTCGTCGCGGTCACCTTCGCGAGGAGGCTCTGAGTGCCCGAGTCAGCGGCCGATCGAGGACATGTCGGCGTAGCGGTCGCCGGACGCGGGCCCGATCGAGGTCAGGCGCTCGAGCTGGGCCTCGCTCAGCACGATCGAGTCGGCGGCCGCGTTCTCCTCGAGGCGCTCGACCCGCTTCGTGCCCGGGATCGGGGCGATGTCGTCGCCCTGGGCGAGGAGCCAGGCGAGCGCCACCTGGGCGGGCGTCGCGCCGAGCTCGAGGGCGACCGCCTCGACCTCGTCGAGGATCCGCAGGTTGCTCTCGAAGTTGCCCGCGGCGAAGCGCGGGTTGGAGGCGCGGAAGTCGCCCTCGGCCTCGAGCGCGGCGCGGTCGCGGAACCGGCCGGCGAGGAAGCCGCGGCCGAGCGGCGAGTAGGCGACGAATCCGATCCCGAGCTCGCGGACCAGCGGCAGGACCTCCTTCTCGGGGTCTCGGGTCCAGAGCGAGTACTCCGACTGGAGCGCGGTTATCGGATGGGTCTCGTGGGCGCGGCGGATCGTGTCGGGTGCGGCCTCGGAGAGGCCGATGTGGCGGATCTTCCCCTCCCCGACCAGCTCGGCCAGGGCTCCGACCGTCTCCTCGATCGGAGTCCCGGGGTCGATGCGGTGCTGGTAGTAGAGGTCGACGTGGTCGGTGCCGAGCCGCCGCAGCGAGCCGTCGATCGCGGTGCGGAGGTTCTCCGGCGAGCCATCGATCCTCCGTTCGCCGCCATTCGGGTGGGAGAGGAGGCCGAACTTCGAGGCGACGACGAACCGGTCCCGCCGCCCGGCGATCGCCCGCCCGACCAGCTCCTCGTTGGCATAGGGGCCGTAGACCTCGGCCGTGTCGAGGAAGTCGATGCCGAGCTCCAGCGCGCGGTGAATGGTGCGGACCGACTCCCGGTCGTCGCTGCCGGCGCCGGCGTAGAACGCGGACATCCCCATGCAGCCGAGCCCGATCCGGCTGACCTCGAGGCGGCCGAGTGAGATTCGCTCCATTTACGTGAGGGTAACCAGCGGCTAGCATCGCTAAACCGACCGAAGGAGCATCGGATGCGAATCGAGATACGCGGTCGCAACCTCGAGGTCGATGAGGAGCTGCGCGCGCACGTCGTCAAGCGCTTCAGCCGTGTCGGCAATCAGGTCTCGGAATTCGCGACCCTCGAGGTCGAGCTCTCCGAGGAGCGCAACCCGTCGATCTCCGACAACCAGGTCGGCGAGGCGACGCTGCGCCTGAAGGGCGTCACGCTGCATGCGCGCGAGGCGTCCCCCGAGATGGCCCACACGGTCCACGAACTTGCCGAGGACATGCGCCGCCAGGTCAAGAAGCACCGCGAGAAGCGCCGCAAGCGGAGCCAGACCCGGCGGCTGGTCAACCGGATGCGGGGCCGCGCCGCCGAGTCATAGGATTCCGGGGATGATCCGCCGGCCGCTCGCGCTCCTCGGCGCCGCCCTCCTCTGCCTTGCTCCCCTCGGCTCCTCGGCGCTCGGCCAGAAGGTGACGGAGGTCCCGACCTCGATCACCTTCTCCAACCCCGAATCCGGGGTCTACACGGGGAGCGTGACGTCGAAGCGGGCGGCGTGCAGGAAGGGCCGACGGGTCACGATCCTCGAGGACAGGAACGACAACGGCCGCAGCGACGGCGCCGACCGCACGCTCGCGAAGGCCACCTCCGGCCAGAGCGGCGCCTACACGGCAACCGGGAGCCAGGCTCCGAAGGGGGCCCGGATCCTCGTTGCCGTCGCCGACAAGATCCTCGGCCGAGCCAGCTTCTGCCGCAGCTTCATCGAGACCGCCGCGGCGCGGTCCGGGTAGGCGATACAGCTACCCTTCAGTCGATGGCCAACGCTCGGGACATGGTCACGCGCGCGCTGCGCGTCGGCGAGGGGCGCAAGTTCAAGACCTACGAGAAGCGCGCGCATGAGATCAACGAGATCGAGCCCGAGATGGAGCTGCTCGGGGACGAGGAGCTGCGGGTCGAGGCCGACGCGCTCCGCGAGCGCGCAACGATTGGCGGCGAGTCGCTCGACGACCTCCTGCCCGAGGCCTTCGCGCTGACCCGCGAGGCCGGCCGGCGGACCCTCGGCCAGCGCCACTTCGACGTCCAGCTGATCGGCGGGATGGCCCTCCACGACGGCGCGATCGCCGAGATGAAGACGGGCGAGGGGAAGACGCTCACCGCGACCCTCGCCGTATTCCTCAACACGCTGGCCGGCGACAGCGTCCACGTCGTCACCGTCAACGACTACCTCGCCCGGCGCGACGCCGAATGGATGTCGCCGATCTACGACGCCCTCGGGGTCACCGTCGCGGCGATCCAGGACTCCGACGACCACGCCTCGCGGCAGGTCAAATACGCCTGCGACGTCACCTACGGGACCAACTCGGAGTTCGGCTTCGACTACCTCCGCGACAACATGGCGGCGAACCTCGAGAACTGCGTCCAGCGCGACCACAAGTTCGCGATCGTCGACGAGGTCGACAACATCCTGATCGACGAGGCGCGGACTCCGCTGATCATCTCCGGCGCCCCCGAACAGGCGGCCCAGACCTACTACCAGTTCGCCCGCCTCGCCCGCCAGATGGAGGGGGTCCCGGCGAAAGACCGCCTGCGCTCGCTGGGCGAGTCAAAGGACACCTCCGAGGCCGACTACGACTACGAATACGACGAGAAGCACAAGACCGTCTCGCCGACCGAGCGCGGGGTGAAGCGCGCCGAGGAGTTCATCGGCGTCGACAACCTCTACCTCTCCGAGCACGGCAGCCTCGTC
>DATBHH010000152.1:0-11916 GCA_036557525.1 Solirubrobacterales bacterium
CTGGGAGCGGGCGTTCCGGGAGCTTCACGACGTCGCGGCGGACGTCTCCGAGCACACCGATGCCGGGATGACCGACCCCGAGATAGCGGCGATCATCTTCCGCGAGGTGATCGGCCGCGAGGGCGATCGGGCCGAAAGGGCAAGGGTGATCGCCGCCTACCTCCGCCACCTGCCCGACGCCGTCGCCGAGTCCGATGGGTACGCGGTGATGCCGGGCGTGGAGGCGACCCTCGATCGCCTGATCGACGCCGGGATGCTGCTCGGCCTCGTCACCGGGAACATCGAGGCGGCGGCCCACGTGAAGCTCGCCCGCGGCAACCTCAACCGCTTCTTCAGCTTCGGCGGCTACGGGTCGGACTCGGCCGACCGGACCGAGGTGACGACCGCCGCCCTGCGCCGCGGCGAGCTCGTCTCCGGCGGCGCCCTCGGCGATGGCGGCTGCTTCTCCGTCGGCGACACGCCGCGCGACGTCGAGGCCGGCCACGGCGCCGGGATCAGGGTGGTCGGCGTCGCGACCGGCAAATACTCGGTCGACGAGCTGCGCGACTCCGGCGCCGATTGGGCGATCGCGACCCTCGAGGACCGCCTCCCTGCCTAGGTCAGCTCGCAGCGCGCCTGGTAGATGTTGGTGAAGCCCGATTCGAATCCGTTGCGGGCGGCGCGCAGGTAGAGGCGCCAGACCCGGACCCGTTCCGGGCCGGCGAGGCGGACGGCGTCGTCGAGATTCTCGTCGAGGCGGCGCGCCCAGTGGCGCAGGGTCTCGGCGTAGTCGGGGGCGAAGTCCTCGACGTGGTGGACGACGAAGCCGGCGCGTTCGAGCGCCAGCAGGTTGCGGGAGAGGTGAAGGGGGGCGGCGTCCGGGAAGACGTAGCGCTCGGAGAACGGCCCGGCCTCGGCGTCGGTGTGGCGGAGGCGGGTGATCCCGTGGTTAAGGAGTCGCCCGCCCGGCTCGAGCAGCCCCGCCAGGGCGCTGGCGTAGACGTCGATCTGGGAGAGGCCGACGTGCTCGACCATGCCGATGCTGGCGATCGCGTCGAACGTCTCGCCACGCAGGTCGCGGTAGTCCATGACCCTGATCTCGACCCGGTCGGCGACGCCCGCGGCCTCGGCCCGCTGCCGCGCTTTCTCGGCCTGCGGCGGCGAGAGGGTGATGCCGACGACGCTCGCGCCGTGCCTGGTCGCCGCCCAGAGCGGGAAGCTGCCCCAGCCGCAGCCGACGTCGAGCACCCGCTCGCCCTCGCGCAGCGCCAGCTTGCGGCAGACCATCTCCAGCTTCTCCTCCTGTGCCTCCTCGAGGGTTTCGGCACCGAGCGAGAAGATCGCGCAGGAGTAGGTCATCGAGTCGTCGAGGAAGAGCGAGAAGAACTCGTTCGAGACGTCGTAGTGGTGGCGGACCGCACGCTCGTCGCGCTCCCTGCTGTGGCGGCGCCCGGTCGGGCGCAGCTCGGCCGCCGGCCGCCGCGGTGGACGGGTCAGCCCGGTCGCCCGCACCGCCCCGAGCAGCAGCGCCCGCCTGTCGGCAGCGTCGAGTGGGGGCGGTTTCCAGCTGTCGAGGAGCTCGATCACGGCGTCCATGTCGTCGACCTCGATCTCGCCGCTGACGTAGGCGCGGCCGAGGCCGAGCTGTCCCGGCGCCATCAGCGCGCGGGCGGCGGCGCGTGGCGAGCGGACGAAGAAGGTCGGGCCGGAGCCGTTGGAGGCCGGCAGCCTGGTTCCGTCCCAGAACTCGACCGTGAACGGGCGGTCGGGGATCCGGGCCTCGATCTCGCGGCGCAGACGGCCGGTGCTCGCAAACGGCATCGCCGGACCCTACTACCGCGCGATCGGCGCCCACCGCTCCGAGCGGAGAACTCAGGGCGCCCTATTCACAGTCGTGCTCGCGCCCTATGATCCTGGCTCAAATGGCAAGCGACGGACCACAGCCATCGGACATCCAACCGGTCGAGAACGAGACCCGCGACCGGATCATCACCGGCCTGGTGACGCTGATTCCCTTCGTGGCGCTGGTGTTCGCCGGCTGGCAGGTCTGGGGCAACGCCCTGCACTGGCGGGACATCATGATCTTCTTCCTGATGTACATCCCGCTCGGACTGGGGATCACCGTCGGCTTTCACCGCCTCCTCACCCACCGGGCCTTCAAGACCCATTCCTGGCTGCGGGGCCTGTTCGCGATCCTCGGCTCGGCCGCGATCGAGGGCCCGGTGATCTCCTGGGTCGCCGACCATCGCAAGCACCACACGTTCTCCGACGAAGAGGGCGACCCGCACAGCCCCCACATCGACCACGGCACCGGCCTCCAGGGCACGCTTCGCGGCCTCTTCCACGCCCACATGGGCTGGCTCTTCATCCACACTCAACGCGGCAACAGGGAGCGGTTCACGCCCGACCTGCTGAGCGACCCGGTCGTCAGCTTCGTCGACCGCACCTTCCTTGTCTGGGCGATCCTCGGGCTGTTCATCCCGTTCGCGCTCGGCTGGGCGATCGGCGGGACGCTGTTCGCCGCCGTCACCGGCCTGCTCTGGGGCGGCCTCGTCAGGGTCTTCGTCCTCCATCACTTCACCTACAGCATCAACTCGCTCTGCCACGTCTTCGGCAACCGCGACTTCGAGACCAGCGACGAGTCGCGGAACCTGGCGCTGATCGCGATCCCGACGCTGGGCGAGGCCTGGCACAACAACCACCACGCCTTCCCGACCTCCGCGGTCCACGGCCTCGGCCGCTGGCAGCTCGATCCCTCGGCGGCGGTGATCGGCGGCCTCGAGCGCCTCGGCCTGATCTGGGACGTCGTCCGGCCGACGCCGCAGCGACTCGCCGCGAAGGCGACGATCTAGCCCGAACCCGCCGATGTCGTAGTTCCTTCCACCCCTCCGAAGGAACTCCCCCGATGTCGTAGTTCCTTCCACCCCTCCGAAGGAACTCCCCCGATGTCGTAATTCCTTCCACCCCTCGGAAGGAACTACGACATCCAAGACGGCTAGGGGATTTCGAGCGCTTCGTACCAGTCGATCCAACGGTCGCAGGCGGCGCTCAGCGGCACCGTCCGCTCGCCGCCGGCACGGACCGCGACGAGGTTGCCGACGTGGGCGCTGCCGTCATAGCCGCTCAGCCTCTGCAGCGTGCTCGGGTCGGCGGCGGCGACCGTGAACCGGACCCGGCCGCCGTCGCTGTCGATTTCCCCGGCGGGCCAGAATTGGCCGTCGTTGGCGAGGCTGATCGTGTTCGGCCGCTGGCCGTCGAGGGCCGGCTCGAGGCTGTGGTGGAATCCGGGCGCGGCCAGGGTCAGCCCGAAGGGCGAGAAGTACTGCAGCGAGAGCCGCCAGCGGCCGGCCGGCAGGCCCAACGTCTGCGCCGTACTCTCGCCGGTCCGCAGCACGTCGCCGGCGCTCCAGTTCGTCTTCGCCCCGAACACCGTCGGGGGGAAGATCGCGGCGCGGCCGTGGCTGGAGAGGAGGATCCGTATCTCGGGCGCGTCGCAGCCCGCGACCCCGCCGGCGTTGGTCCCCTCGAGCAGCACCCGCCGGCTCTTCGGGGCCTCGCCGACCCGTTCCCAGAGGATGAAGGAGGGGGTCGCGGCGATCCGGCGGAAGCTCGGCGGCGCCTGGCTGTTCCAGGCGGCCCGACCGGTGATCACGTACGGAAACCTGTCGAGCGTCCCCCTGGTGAAGGAGTCGAAGTCGATCGGGCTGTAGGCGTCGCCGGTGTCGAACGGCTTTTCCGGGTTCGGCGAGATCGTGGGATCGGGGAACTCGACCAGCGGCACGTGGGTGTCGGCGCCGAGGAGCTCGTAGGCCGCGTAACGGTCCTGGCCCGCGTAGAGGACGGGCTTGCCGTGCAGGAACGGGAGGAAGGACTGCAGCTCGGTGCCGTGGCCGGGGGGGCCGACCGGGCCGTCGCGGAGAACGATGAAGCTGGAGTAGGCGGCGCCGCCGACGAAGGCGATCGCGAGCGCGGTCCACGCCGCCCGGCGCGTGAATTCCGCCAGCAGTGGGCGGACCGCGACCAGCATCGCCAGCGGCGCGGCGATCATCAGCGCCTTGGCCCGCGAGTAATCGCCGGTGAACGGAAGCGAGGCGAAGTAGAGGACGGCGCAGGCGGCGAATGCGATCGGCACCGCGAGGTCGCGCCGCCTCACCCACCAGATCGCCCCGGCGGCGACCGCGGCGCCGCCGATCGCCGCGGCGAGCCACGGCAGGGCGGCCGCGCCGGGGGCGTCGAGGCGGTAGTCGGCGGCCCACCAGACGCCGAGCGCCTCGACCGGCGAGACCGGGCCGTAGGTGTTGCTCCCCGCGACCCGGTTGAAGCCGGTGCCGAACCCGAACGGGCCGACGACCGTGAGGACCGCGACCCCCGCGACAACCACCAGGCAGACGAGGGTCAGCGGTCGCAGCAGGAACCGGATCAGCGACCGCGGCGCCAGCGCCCGCCGCACCGCCGGGACGGTCAGGCTCCAGAGCGCGACGACAGCGATCGGCCAGGCGAGGCCGGCGAAGCTGTAGGCGAAGAAGACGCCTCCGGCGATCGCCAGCCAGGGGAGCGCGTAGCCGATCCGCGCGACGGTCCCGCGTGGGATCGGCATCGGGTTGCGGAGCGCCAGCGCGACGGCGAGGACGAACAGCGCCTCGGCGGTCTCCTTGAAGGCCCCCTGGACGTAGTAGGAGGCCGCCAGGTAGGAGACCGCGACGAGGACCGCACCGAGGATGCGGCGCGCCGGCCCCAACCCCGGCAGCGCCGCCAGCGCGGTCAGCGCGGTCAGAATCCCGATCGCGATGATCTCGCCGACGAACGCCTGCCCGAGGCCGACGCCGGGAACCGCGGCGGCGGTGTCGGCGAGGGCGTGCGGGCCGAGCGGGTAGCCCGTTTCCGGCGCCGGGCCGAACCCGCTCCGCAGCCACTCCGCCCAGGCCAGGTGCAGGCCGAGATCGTTGTTGAGGCCGACTCCGAGCAGGCCCCATCTGCCGCTGATCGCAAACGGGATCGAGAGAATGACGCCGGCGGCGATCGCGACCAGCAGGCCCCAGAGGAGGACGTCGCGCTCGCCCTCGCCCGCCCCGCGCCGCGCGTCCGGCGCCCGGGGGGGGAAGATGGTGACAACGACCGCGGCGGCGACGATCAGCAGCACCAGCACCAGCGCCGAGGTTGTCGCGTGGCCGGGCCCTCGCGCCGGCAGGCCGGCGGCGGCGATCAGGGCCGCAAAGCCGATCGCGGGCTCGAGCCAGGTCCAGCGCGGCTGTCCGGCGAGCGAGAGCAGAGCGCGGCCGACGAGGAGGGAGGCGGCGCATATCAGTGCCGCCGAGGCGTAGGACGCGAGCATTGAGGGCGAGAAACTACCGCCTCGGGAGCGGCCTCAGAACTTCTCCGCAGCCTCTTCGAGCTTGCCGCGCAGGTTCTCGCCGCGCAGCGGGTCGCCATGGCCGGTGGCGACGACCGCCGGTTCCAGCGCCGCCAGCTTGCGCACCGATTCCTTCGCCTTGGCGTGATCCCACGCCCAGGCGGGATGGGGGACGCTGACCTCGCCCGCGGGCAGGGGTTTGAGCCTGGTCGAGTCCACGAGGTAGACCGTGTCGCTGACCAGCGCCACCCGGTCGCTCTCGCGCCAGAGGCCGATCAGCCCGGGGGCGTGTCCCGGGAAGTGGACGACCTTGAACCCGGCGACGTCGTCTCCCTCGGACACCGTGCCGTCGATCTTCACGGCGCCGCCGTCCCAGCGCCGCAGCAGGAACGGGTAGATCCAGCGCACCGGCGCCACCGGCAGCTGCGAAAGGTCGAAGTAGGGGGCGATCGCGGCGTCGCTTTCGGCGTCGGCGACCTCGTCGGGATGGCAGTGGACCGGGACGCCCATCGACGGCGCCGTGCCGCGGTGATCGGCGTGGGCGTGGGAGAGGACGACCCGCTTCAGGCCGCCCAGCCGCTCTGCCTCGGCCCGGGCTGACTTCGCCATCGCCTTGGTCCCGGCCTCGAACTGGACGTGGCCGTCGCCGTCCTCGAGGAAATAGATGTTCATCAGGCCGCGCGCATCGCCCTTCAGCAGCCAGACTCCGTCGGCGACTCTCTCCACGCCTCCAGCCTATCCTGCGGTCGTGCCGACCCTGTGGAAAGTCGGGCTGACCCTGCTCGTCGCCTGCCTCGTCGCCTCGATGGTGATCGCGATCGTCCGCCTCGCGACGACCCCGACGGAGATACTCGGCGACGGCTTCCGTGGCCTCCCCGCCCGTCATGTCGGGCGTTAGTATCACGCGCGTCCAGCGACCAGAGACGGAGGCCGGCTTGTTCAAACGCATCGTGGTTGGGACCGACGGATCGGACACCGCCTCGCTGGCCGTCGAGCGGGCGACCGAATTGGCGAAGCTGACCGGCGCCGAGCTGGACATCGTCAGCGCCTTCGAGCCGGTTTCCAAGAGCCGGATCGCGTCCGAGCAGCGCGACGCACCGCCCGACGTCCAGTACGAGATCAGCCCCAGCGAGGACGTCAACCTGACGCTCGAAGCGGCGGCGGCGCCGGCTCGCAAGGAGGGCGTCGAGGTCCACACCCACCCGGTCCAGGACGATCCCTCCGACGCGATTCTGAACACAGCCGACAAGATCGACGCCGACCTGATCGTCGTCGGCAACAAAGGGATGAGTGGAGCGCGCCGCTTCATCCTCGGCAGCGTCCCCAACAACATCTCCCATCATGCGCCCTGCAGCGTGATGATCATCCACACCACCTAGCGGCGGCGGTCAGTCGGAGGGGTCGGTGGCGCGGGCGGCGTCGATCAACCCGGCGCCCTGCTCGGTCCGCGGCAGGCCGATGCTTCGGGCCGTCCCTTCGAGGCGCGCCGTGACCGCTCCGACCAGCTTCGCCCCCTTGAGCTTCGGTGGCAGGACGCCCGAGGCGAGGATCATCGCCGCGACTCCGGAGACGTGGGCGGCGGCCATCGAGGTTCCGACGTAGTCCGCGGGCTCGGCGAAGACGCTCGGATTCCCGCCCTTGAGGGTGACCTGGTAGATCGGGCCGGTGAGGACGGAGGGGCAGCCGGGAGCCGGGGTGCCGCCGCCGGGGGCGACGACGTCGACGCCCTTCCCGCTCAGGGAGTAGGCGCCGAGGCAGCCGCCCTCGGTGGTGCCTCCGACCCCGATCACACCCGGCCCGGTGGCCGGCGGGGCCACGCAGGACTCGGCGCCGAGGTTGCCGATCGAGGCGACCGTCACGACGCCCATCCGGTTTGCGCGTCGCAGCTCTTCGTTGATCACCGGCACCCTCTTGTGGCAGCCGAAGTTGAAGCTCATGTTGATCACGTCGGCGCCGTGGTCGACGGCGTAGCGGATGCCGCGGGCGATGTCGTCGGCCTGGCCGCTCCCGTACCGGTCGAGGACCCGGACCGGCATCAGCCCGGCGCGGTATGCGAGGCCGGTCAGCGCGATGCCGTTGTTCGTCTTCTCTCCGATCGTGCCGGCGACATGGGTGCCGTGGCCGTTTTCGTCCATCGGCAGGCGATCGTTGGCGACGAAGTCGTAGCCCTTGACGAACTGCCCGGCGGTGAAGTCGGGGCTGCGCCGGAACCTCTTGCCCTTCGAGCGGTAGGCGATGCCGGTGTCGAGCACCGCGACCTTGACCCCCTGGGCGCCGGGCCGTCCCGCTTCAGCCAGGCGCCGCCAGGCCCCGACCGCGTCGATTCCGCCGCTCGAGGTCGGGGTTTCGTCGTTGCCCTCACCCTCCCAGGGAAGGAAGTTCCACTGCTTGCTCACCCATCCCCCGGCGGTGCTGCTGGGGATCGCGTCGAGCACCCCCGGGTCGTTGGGGATGCCCAGAAACGGAGCTTCGGAGGCCGTCGCGATGTAGTTGGGCTCGGCGTAGGCGACCCGGGGGTTGCCCCGCAGCGCCGTCGCCGCCTCGCGCACGCCGACTCCGGGAGGGAGCGGCAGGGCCCGGCCCCGGGCTTCACCGTCGAACTTGACGATGACCTGGTGGGGGGCGAAGCCGTGCGCCGGCGAGAGGCCGGTGGCGGCGTCGGCGGGCGCCACCACGGCCGTGCATGAGAGCAGGCCGAAGACGGCTGAGAGGATGAGGGCGCGGCGAGTCATCTGAGATCTCTGGTTGCTGTTCCCCTGCAATCAACGAGCTTGCCACAAAACACCTCCGCGCCGGAGAAGTTGTCGGTCGCGGATACTGCCCGGGTGCCCGACGAGGACGCAGATTCCACCCAGCGGCGCCTGATGGAAATCGCGATCGAGCGCGCCCGCGAGGCCGAGGCGCACGGCGATGCGCCGATCGGCGCCGTCGTCGCCCGCGGCGGCGAGCCTCTGGCCGCGGCGGGAAACGAGCGCGAGCTGCGGCGCGACCCGACCGCGCACGCCGAGATCCTCGCGATCCGGGCGGCCGCCGAGGCGCTCGGCGGCTGGCGGCTGCCGAAGACGACCCTCTACGTGACGCTCGAGCCCTGCGCGATGTGCGCCGGGGCGATCGTCCTCGCGCGCATCCCGGAGGTCGTCTTCGGCGCTCCCGACCCCAAGGCCGGGGCGGCGGGCGGTGTCATCGACGTGCTCGGGAACCCCGCCCTGAACCATCGGCCGCGGGTGACCTCGGGCCTGCTCGCTGACGAGTGCGGGGCGCTGCTGCGCGATTTCTTCTCCTCCCGTCGCTGAGGCGGCGGCGGATACGCTTGGAGGGACCTGGAGAGGTGTCCGAGTGGCTTAAGGAGCGCGACTGGAAATCGCGTGGGCGGGGTTAACCCGCCTCGTGGGTTCGAATCCCACCCTCTCCGCTCCCCGCGGCGCCGGCTCGAGCAAACCTGAGAACGAGGGCGGCGGTGCGCGCCGGTTTCTCGACGTTCGGCGAGTGCCCCGCCCCCGGGACCAGGGCCGTCCGCGCCCCCGGCACCGTCGCGTAGGCGGCCAGCGCCGGCTTCGATTCGTAGATCTGGTCCTCGGAGCCGAAGATCGCCAGCAGCGGTATCCCGGCCCGTTCTATGCGGCGATCGAGTGGCTCTTCGCCCATGTAGTCACCCTCCTCGCCGTCGGAGTCGTAGGAGGTGTAGGTCATCCGGTTGAATTCGTCGACGAACCGGTCGGGGACGTCGAAGCCCGGCGCGAACGCGACCTCGAGCCCTTCCTTGATCGCGAAGTCCGGCGTCACCTGCCAGAGCGCCGGGCCGATCACCGGCGCCGTGCTCACCTCGGCGGCGAACCCGATTCCCTTCGAGAAGCGTTCTTCGGGCGCCTGGTCGATGATCACCAGCCGCTTGACGAGGCCGCCGGGGACTTCGGTGAGCGCCGTCCCGACCGTGCCCCCCAACGATTGCCCGACCACGGTCGCCTCCCTGACGCCGAGCCGCTTCAGGGCTTCGGCGACGAAGGCCGCCTGGTCCGGCATCGAGTAGCCGGAGCCCGGTTTTTCGGAGCCGCCGAAACCGCGCAGATCGACCGCGACGACCCGGTGATCGCGGTCGAGCAACGGGATCATCCGCTGCCACCAGGCGATCGAGCAGGTGTAGCAGTGGACCAGCACGATCGGAGGGGCCCGTCGCGGCCCCCTTTCGAGCACCTCCATGTCGCCGCCGGGCAGGCGCAGGATCCGGCCCCCTGCCACCGTCACCTCGGCCGGCTTCGTTTCCCCCTCGACGACCAGCGCGTTGACCGCGAGCAGCACCGCAAGGACGCCGATGACACCGATCAGGATCTTCCATCTCCGGCCCATGCCGGCGATCACAGTAACGGCCCCCCTCGGTTCCGCCTCGCGCGATCGGGCCCCACCGAGCGAACGGATCGCGCAACCGACCTTGACGACTGCGAAGCGAGTGCGCAGAGTGCGAGGCGCAGACGATGGCCTCGCCGAATGCCCCGACGTCCGATCGCGACATCATCGTCGCCGATCTAGAGCTTGACGCCCTCGAGTCGCGAAAGCGGCTGATCGATGTGGCCGGCCACTACAACCGGCCCGACGTCTTCCGGCTCCTCGTCGACGACAGCGTCAAGCCGGCAATCGCCTTAGCTCGCCTTAATCCTGAGGGCTAGGCTCGCGGCTGCGTCTGCGGGAGGCATGACCGAACTGGAGGAACCGTCGTGGATGGACCGCAGAAGGGATCGTCGCTCATCTCAGTCGATTGGATCGAGGAGCACCGCCGAGACCCCGCCGTCCGGCTGGTCGAGGTCGATGTGAGCCCCGCTGCCTACGAGGAGGGCCACATTCCCGGGGCGGTGCTGTGGAACGCCTATACGGACCTCCGCGGCGAGGACTATCTGCCGGTGGGCAGGGAGGAGCTGGGGCGTCTGCTCTCGCGCTCGGGCATCGCTCCCGGGACGACCCTGGTCTTCTACGGCTACGGCGCGGCCCTCGGCCTCTGGTTGATGCGGGCGTACGGCCACGAAGACGTCCAGATGCTCGACGGCAGTCGCGAGCAGTGGGCGGAGGCCGGGTACGAGTGGAGCACGGAGGCACCCGGAGAGGCCGCCGGCCCGCCCGTTGATCTGCCGACCGAGGACGCGGCGATCCTCGCCTCGAGGGGCGCCGTCGAGGCCGCGATCGACGACCCGGAACAGCTGCTGGTCGACGTGCGCTCGGACCTCGAGTTCGACGGCTCTCGCTTCTGGCCCTCCGGGGCGACCGAGGACACCGGTCGGGCGGGGCATATCCCCGGCGCGGTGAGCGTCCCGATCGATCTGCTGCGCCGTGAGGATGGCTCGTTGAAGGGCCCCGAGGAACTGCGGGACATCTTCGAGGAGCGAGGGGTGACTCCGGATCGAACCCTGATCCTCTACTGCACGATCGGCAATCGCGCTGCGCAGGCCTGGTTCGGGCTCAGCGAGTTGCTGGGATACCCGGATGTGAGCGTCTACTACAACTCCTGGGTCGAGTGGGGAAAGGCTGCCGAGACGCCGATCGATGTCTAGCCCGTTGCGGCTTCCCTACAATCAGCCGCCGACCGAGTCCCGGAGGGGTGCCGGAGTGGTTGAACGGGGCGGTCTCGAAATTAACTGCCTTTGGCGCTGCCGGACGCCTCGACCTCGCCAAGCTGGTCCCCCGAATCTCAGGGGAAAGCCCTGCACAGCGCCAACTTCCCAAGTCTGCCCCAGATTCGTAGGAATCTCGGTGCCCGTAGATCGCCCCTTGCCCGAGCTCCTCGCCTGACGCCTGGCCCCGCCGTCGTTTCAAATCGCAAGACGATCGCGCCAAGGACTTCCAATCGAGCCCGTTTCGAGCTAATTGATGTGCCGTGGCCAAGCGAGGAAAGCCCGAGGGCATCGTCGTCCGCCACTCGACGAGGTGCGCGAGCCGCGACGGCGCTCGCTGCAACTGCAGCCCCGGCTACCAGGCCCAGGTCTACTCGGGGCGCGAGGGGCGCACGATCAGAAAGACCTTCCGCACCCTGGGCGATGCCCGCGCCTGGCGGGCGGAGACCCGCTCGGCGCTAAACAGGGGAGCCCACAGGGCCCCCTCGCGGGTGACCGTCGAGGAGGCGATCGAGCAGTGGCTCAAAGGCGCCCGGGCCGGCGTGATCCGCAACCGCTCGGGAGATCCATATAAGCCAGGTGCGATCCGCGGCTACAAACGCTCCTTTGACTCGCGGATCATCCCCCGCTTCGGCGCGCTTCGGATCTCTGAGGTCTCCCGCCAAGAAATCCAGGACATGGTCGATGAGCTCCTAGCCAAGGGCAAGGCGCCGAGCACCGTGCGAAACGCGGTGATGCCCCTGCGTGCGCTATACCGGCGCCTGATCTCGAGAAGCGAAGTGCTGATCAACCCGACGATCGGCCTCACCCTGCCGGCGATCCGCGAGCGCCGCGAACGGATCGCTCGCCCCGAGGAGGCCCGCAAGCTGCTTAAGGCGCTTCCTGCCGGCGATCGCCCAGTCTGGGCGACGGCGCTCTATGCGGGGCTAAGGCGCGGCGAGCTGCGCGGCCTGCGCTGGGGCGACGTCGACTTCGAGCAGGGCTTGATCC
>DATBHH010000153.1:0-26266 GCA_036557525.1 Solirubrobacterales bacterium
TGGAGGTGCAGGGCCGCTAGGCGCCGCACGGGTACGGGCGCCCGCGGAATCCACCCCGGGCACCGGCGGGCAAGGGAGGCCGGGCACGTCCCTCCCGGTCGCAGCTCCCGCGTCCGCTCAACGCACCTGATCAGGGCCGCCCTCGGGCGGCCCTGATGCTTCTAGCCTCCGATCCACTCCCTCGCCTCGTCGAGCTGATCGGTCCCGAACAGCTTCAGCTCGCCGGGACTCATCCAGCCGAACAGCGCGGTCGCATGGCGAATCCACTCGACATCCGTGACGAGCGCCATGCGGTGCCAGGAGGCGAGATGCGCGAAGCCGTAGCGGGCGCCGGTCTTCAGGTCCTCCCACATCGCGCCGGCCTCGTAGCCGTCGAACTCGGGGCCGAGCAAACACAGGCAGCGGATCTTCTCCTCGTTCCCGATCGCCTCGCGGATCGGCGGGATCAGCGTCTGCTCATAGTCGGCGCGGGTCACCTCGCCGGAGAACCTGAAGCCGATCGTGCCCTCCGGCATGTCGGCGATCCGCTCGATCATTCGGACGGCGGAGCGCCCGGGCAGTGCCAGCGGCCAAGGCCGTTCACAGGCGCCCGGCGCGTTTTCGGGTCCATCACCATCCGGATCTCGCGGTTGCACCTGTAGTTGCCCTGGGCATCGGTTCGGCGTTCGTCGAATATCCGGCAGTGGACGACCAGCTTGCCCTTGCGGTTGCAGTTCAAGACTCCGGAGTGGACACAGCTTTCGTCCTGTTTGCACGTGCTTTCGGCGAAGACGCCGGCCCTTTCGATCGCCCGTGGGATCGTCAGCTTCACTTCCCCCGCGGTGGCGGCGGCGATGCCCGCGCCCAGCAGCGCCAACGCCCCGAGCGCGAGGACCAGCGCGGGCACGACGACGGACGGTCTGGATCTCCCTGTGGTCCCCGACATGCCCGAGGAGGTTGGCAGCGGCACGTGTGGATGTCAATTATGTTCCCGCGACAATGGGCAGAGGAAGGAGTGAACTTCGCAACATCCTCGGTGCCCTGGCCGTCGACTTCGGGAACCGGGACCTCGGGCTGCTCGGGCTCTCGAAGGCGGGGAATTCGTTCGCGAACTGGGCATTCGCGATCTCGCTCGGCGTGTACGGGTTCGATCACGGCGGGGCCACCGCGGTCGGCGTCATCGCCCTGGTCAGGCTCGCGCCGGGGGCGATCGCCTCGCCCTTCGCCGGGCTGCTCAGCGATCGGTTCTCCCGCCGGGCGGTTCTGATCTGGAGCTCCCTCGCGGTCGCCGCGGTGCTGGCGGCCGCCACCGTCGTCGCCGCCCTCAACGGGCCGTCGTGGCTGATCCTCGCTTTCGCCGGGCTCTTCACCGTCGCGATCAGCGGCTACGGGCCGGCCGAGGCGGCGATGCTGCCGCTCCTCGCGCGGACCCCGCAGGAGCTCTCGGCCGCCAACGTCACGCACAGCACGATGGAGAACGTCGGCTTCCTCCTCGCCGCGCTCGTCACCGGCATCATCCTCGTCTTCACCTCGCCCGCGGTCGTGTTCGCCACCGGCGCCGTCGTCGCCCTCGCGACGGTAGCGCTGATCCTCGGGATCGAGCCCGATCAGCGTCCCGAATACTCGCCGCTGGAGGGGGAGATCTCGGGGATCGCGCAGGAGACGACCGTCGGGTTCCGGATCCTCCTCAGCCACCCGGCGCTCCGCCTCTGCGCGGCGGCGATCACGATCGTCGTCTTCTTCGAGGGCCTCGCCGACGTTCTGGTGGTGATCCTGGCGCTCGAGCTGCTGCACCTCGACCATGGCAGCGTCGGCTTCCTCAAGGCCGCCTGGGGGGTGGGCGCGCTCCTCGGCGCCGCCGGGCTGGCGGCGCTGCTCAACCGCGGCAAGCTGGTCGTGGCCCTGGTCGGCGGCAGCCTCATCCTCGGCTTCGGCGCCGCCCTGCCGGGAGCCTGGAACGTCCCCTTCGCCGCCTACGCGGGCTGGTTGGCGATCGGGTTCGGCTACACCTTCATCAAAGTCACGGCGAAAATCCTCCTCCAGCGGCTCGGCTCGGACGAGACGCTCGGCCGCGTCGTCGGCGCCCTCTGGTCGGCGCGGTGGGCGGCGATGGCGATCGGCTCGATCAGCGCCTCCGCGATCGTCGCCCTGTTCGGCATCGAGAAGTCGCTCTACGTCCTCGCGGCGGTGATGCCCGCATTCGCGTTGGTCGCCTGGTCTCGGCTCCGCACCCACGAGGTCGGCGCGCCGGTCGCCGAGGAGCACTTCAGCCTGCTGCGCGAGAACTCGATCTTCTCGCCCCTACCCGTCGCGACTCTGGAGCAGCTGAGCCGCGACCTGACCCCGGTCAACGCGGCCACGGGCGAGGAGGTGATCACCCAGGGGGATCAGGGCGACTGCTTCTACCTGATCGAGGACGGCGAGGTCGAGGTGTTCGAAAACGGGGACTTCCGGCGCAACGAGGGACCGGGCGAATCGTTCGGCGAGATCGCGCTGCTGCGGGACGTGCCCCGAACGGCCACCGTCCGCGCGACCGCGCCGACCCGGCTGCTCAGCCTCGGGCGCGAGCAGTTCATCGGGGCCGTCACCGGGCACCGGCGCAGCAACCAGCAGGCGAGCACCGTCGTCGACTCCCGCTGGCACGCCGACGAGGCGGCATAGCGGCCTCCAGGCCGCCCTCAGGCGGCGGTCAGAAGGGCGAGCAGGAACAGGGCGATGAAGTGCCCGCTCTGGTCCACCGCCAACCGCAGTCCCGGCGGTGCGTCGTCGCCGACTCCCTTGACTCTCCTCATGTAGGCGTCGAGCAGGCGACCGTCGTCCTGGAGCAGGTGCGGGACCGCGACCAGGGCGCCGACGCCGATCGCCCAGCCGGCGCCGATTTCAGCTCCGATCCAGATCAGTGCCGGGATGAAGGCGGCCGTGTAGGTGGCCGTGTGCGAGAGCAGCGCCCGCCGCGACTCCGGGTCTCCTCCCAAACCGCCGATCTTGTGCGTGGCCTGCCAGTTGGTCTGCAGCAGGAAATCGCCGACCAGGTGGCAGATGACGAAGACGGCGAAGACCTCGACCCAGAGCACGATCGCAGGACCGTACCGGCTAGTCCCCGGCCTCAGCCGGCTTGCCGTTGCGGAGCGACCAGACCTGCAGCGGCATCTCGCGGCCGCGCACCTCGAGCTCGCCGATGCTGATCAGCTCCGGCTCGGAGCCGGTTCGCGCCTGCCTGGTCGAGTCGGCGATGAAGATCGAGTGCTCCGTCCCTTTCGTCATCCCCTCGAGCCGCGACGCGGTGTTGGTCGTGTCGCCGATCGTCGTGTATTCGCGCCGCCGCTCGGAGCCGACCTGCCCCGACATCACCTCGCCGGAGTTGAGCCCGATCCCCATCTGGAAGCCGTCGCCGTGGCCGGAGCTCTGCATCCACTTGCAGAAGGCCGGCAGCCGCACCTCGAGCATCTCCTGGGCGGCGGCGATCGCGCGGTCGGCGTGGTCGGGCTGCTCGAGCGGCGCTCCGAACACGGCCATGATCCCGTCGCCGATGTAGGAGACCAGGGTGCCGCCGTGGTCCATGATCGCATCGGTCATCTCGCCGAGGTAGACGTTCAGCACTTCGACCACCTCGGCCGGCTCGCGCGACTCCGAGTAGCTGGTGAAGCCGCGCAGGTCGCTGAACAGGACCGTCGATTCGCGCCTGACACCGCCGAGCTGGAGCTCGCCTTCGCCCTCGGAGAGGACCTGGTCGACGACCTCCTCGGGGACGAAGCGCGAGAACGTGAACCGGACCCGCTGGCGCTCGAAGGCGGCGAGGAGGTAGTGGACCGCGAGGGTCCCGACGGCCCCGACGACGAGCGCCAGCAACGGGATGACGACGGCGACGATCAGCCCCGTGTTGAAGGCAAGCTGGGCCGCGGAGACGAAGATAAGGCCGGCGCCGAGCGAGACGATGAACGCCATCACCGGGCGCATCAGGTATCCGGTGATCGGCCCGATCGCCGCGAGCAGGAGGATCAGGAGGATGTTGAGCCAGCCCGGCGCCGACCGCAGAGGGATGCCGTCGAGGACCGTCGCGATCGCGTTCGCCTGCACCTCGGCGCCCGGCATCAGTTCGCCGCCATACGGGGTCTGCTTGACGTCCTGGAGGACCGGCGAGGTGGCGCCGACGACGACGATCTTGCCCTTCAGAAGGTTGGGGTTGACCCTGCCGTAGAGGACGTCGACGTAGGAGTAGGTGGGAATCGTCTGCGGCGGCCCCGCGTAGTCGATCCAGGCGCCGCCTCCCGGGGCATCGAAGCCGTCGTCTTCGATGAATTCGCCCTTCGCCGTTTCGGCGGTGGCGACGGCGAAGCTTTCGAGTTTCTGGAGGGCGTAGGGAAAGCGCCTGATGGTGCCGTCGGAGTCGGGGATGTAGATCGTGTTGCCGGCGCGGGCCCCGATCCGTCGCAGGACGGCGTTGCCGCCGAAGATCGCGAACTTGCCCTGGGGGCTGACTTCGCTGGTCGCGAGGACTACGTTGCCCGCCCGCTGCACCGCTTCGACCAGTTCGTTGTCTTCGCGCGGGTTGGTCGGCGTCGTGAACTGGATGTCGTAGGCGATCACCCTGGCGCCGTCTTCGACCAGGCGGTCGATCAGGCGCGCGTGGAACCGGCGCGGGAACGGCCACTGCAGATTCAGTTCGCTGAAGGTGTTGTCGTCGATCCCGACCACCACGACCTGCGGCGGCGCTTCCTGGTCGCCGCGGACCGAGAACCGGGTGTCGACGCTGCCCAGTTCGAGGCCATGCAGAAGGCCTCCCGCGTAGCACCCGATGCCGACCGCGGCCGCGATCGCAGCGACCGCCGCGAAGGCGACAGCTCCCCGCCGCAACGCCATGCGCTAGCGGAGGCGGAGGAAGGGAGCTTTGGCGATGTAGCGGTGGCCGGGCGTGATGGTCAGCGAGGTCCCTTTGATGAAGTCACGGACCCTGACCCTACCTTCCAGGACTTCGAACGCCGAGGAGAGGTCGCAGCGGTCGATGACCAGCCAGGTCGTCCCGAGCACGCTCGCCGAGCCGTAGTTGCCGACGGTCTTGAAGTGGCCGCTGCCCGCGCCCCAGAGCCTGCGGCCGCCGCCGCGGCTCCTGCTCGTCGTCGCGCGCTTCGGCTTTCTGGCCCTCTTCTCGCACCGCAGGCGCCCCGCCAGCGTCGCGACGGCGTCCTGTTCGTCGCCCGGGTTCTGGTCGATGTCGAACGTCCCGCCCCAGAAGTAGGCGGACTCGGTGGCGCCGCTGCTGCCTCGCGACGCGGTCAGGGCGACGGTGCCGTCGTCGGTGTCGATCTCGCAGCCGACCGGAATCTGTTTGGCCGAGACGAGCGTGTTGAAGCCTTCGTCCCCGGGGCATTTGACGCTGACGACGCCGTTCGCGGTGTCGACGTTGACGCTCTGCCCTGCGACCGGCGGCGGGATCCCCGGCCCCGGCTGGGTCTGCAGGGACCGGACCGAGCTCTGCACCGGGTCGGGGGTGAGTTCGTTGGTGGCGACCACGCGGAAGCCGTAGGTGGTGTCGGGGGTGAGGCCGGCGATGTTGGCGCTGAGGCCTTTCGGGGTGACCGCCGCCGCGATCTTCGACGCCGGGGTGTGGGTCGCGCTCTGCGGCGACGTGGCCGGCCAGTATTCGAACCAGGCCTCGGCGGGCAGGTTCCGTGGGTTGATCTTGGCGCTGAGCGAAGCCGAGGTCGAGGTGATCCCCTGAGCCGGTTCGGTGCCGAGGACCGGCGTCCCGACCACTTCGAGCGATGTCGCCTGCGAGCTGTCCTCGGTGACGCCGTTGCTGGCGGTGACGGTGAAGTTGAACTCGCCGGCCGTCGTCGGGCTGCCGGTCAGCTGCCCGGCAGGGGTGAGTTCGAGGCCGCCGGGCAGGTGCCCGGCGGTGACCTCGAAATCCGGCCCGGGCGACTGGCCGGTGGTGTGGAAGCTGTAGGAGTAGTCGTCGCCGATCACGCCCCTGGGCAGCTCGGCCGCGGCCATCTCCGGTTGCGACTGCCCGTGCGAGTTGTCGCCCCAGCAGACGACCTCTCCGGTGGTCCGCACCGCGCAGGTGTGCGAGCCGCCGGCCGAGACCGATTCGAACTCGCCGGTCGGGACTTCGTCGAGCTGGCCGGCGGAGTCGTCCCCCCAGCAGGCGAGGGTGCCGTCGGTGCGGATCGCGCAGGTGTGACTGCCGCCGGCGGCGACGGCCTTGAACGATCCCTCCGGGATCCCGTCGAGCTGGCCGGCGGAGTCGTCGCCCCAGCAGGTGAGGTCGCCATCCATCCGGATCGCGCAGGAGTGGGCCCCGCCCGAGGAGACCGCGAGGTAATGGATCCAGTGCCGGTGCAGGTGCCAGTGGCCCCAGTGCCAGTACCAGTGGACGGTGTACCGCGGGGCGTCGCTGACCTGGCCGGACGAGTCATCGCCCCAGCACGACAGGGTGCCGCTTGTCCGGAGCGCGCAGGTGTGCTTGCCGCCGGCCGCCACCGATTGGAATGGGCCCCAGCTGGCGGTGGTCGGGATCCCGTCGAGCTGGCCGGCGGAGTCGTCGCCCCAACAGGCGAGGGCGCCGGCGGCGTCGATCGCGCAGGTGTGGGAGCCGCCGGCCGAGACCGATTGGAACTGGCCGCTCGGGATCCCGTCGAGCTGCCCGGCGGAGTCGTCGCCCCAGCAGGCGATGGCGCCGGCGGCGTCGATCGCGCAGGTGTGGGTGCCGCCGGCGGAGACGGCGGGCGTCGACAGCTCGGCCGGGGCGCTGGAGGAGAACGGCAGCGCGACGACCAGCGCGGCCGAGAGCACAAGGAGGAGAACGAAACGTCTCGCGGTACCGCTCAAACCGTCATTCCAGGGCGGTCACTCCGCTCCATCAGCCGGACCTTACCAATCATTGGATTGACGCTTTTCATCAATTTTGGGACTCTTGACGCCTCTGATTACATACGAACATACGTTCGTATGATCGCCTGCGTGTCCATTCCCCGCTTCTCGCTTCGGGTCGCCTGTCCGGACCGGCTCGACGAGCCGGTCGCGCTCGCCCCCCTCCCTGGCGGACGGCAGGCGGTGGGCGAGGTATCCCGCGCCGCCGAGGCGGATGGCGTCGAAGCGGGGATGGTCCTCGGAGAGGCGCTCGCCCGCTGCCCCTCGCTGGGGCTGGTCCCCTCCGACCCGGTCGGCGTCTCCGAGCGCTGGGACCGGCTGCTGGAGAGGCTCGAGGGGATCGGCGCCGCGGTCGAGTCCGAGCGGCCGGGCGAGGCCTTCTTCGAGGTCGACGGGCTGCTCGGGATCCACGGCGGCGCCGGCGACGGGGTGGTCGCGGCGGCCAGGAGGGCGGTGCGGTCGCCGGTGCGCGTCGCGCTCGCCCCCAACCGCTTCGCCGCTCGTCTTGGCGCCGCCGGCCGCGAGCAGGTGGTCCCCCACGGTGCGCTCGGGAGGTTCCTCGCCCCGCTGCCGGTCGCGACGCTGGTGGCCGGGCTTGGTCCCGACGAGCCGGGGGCGAGGGAGCTGGTCGGGGCGTTGAAGCGACTCGGGCTCGGCACCCTCGGCAGGCTGGCCGAGCTCTCCGCCGACCAGGTCGCCGACCGCTTCGGGGCCCTCGGCCTGCGGGCCCTGCGCCTCGCCCGCGGCGAGGACACCCCGCTCCGCCCGCGGGCGCCGCGCGAGGAGCTGGTCGCCGAGATCGAGCTGCCCGAGGGGGCGGCGGGGTCGCAGCTCGGCCGCGCCCTCGAGCTGCTGGTCGACCGCCTCCTCGCCGCCCGGGGGCGGCGAGAGAGGACCGTGCTGGCGCTGCGCCTCTCGGCCCGGCTCGACAGCGGCGGCAGCTGGAGCGTCGAGCAGGGGCTGGGCCGGCCGACCGCGTCGGCGCGGACGATCTCCGCGCTGCTGGCCCCGCGGCTCGAGGCCCTGCCCGAGCCGGCCGGCGCGCTGCGGCTGCGGGCGCTCGCCCTCGGGCCGCGCGCCGCCGACCAGCTCGAGCTCGCGCTCGGCGGCCGCGAGCCGCGGCGCGGGCGGCTCGCCGCGGCGGTGCGGGAGGTGCGGGCGGCGGCGGGAGCCGAGGCGCTGCTGAAGGCGATCGACGTCGACCCCGGCTCCCGGGTCCCCGAGCGGCGGGTCCTGCTGACCCCGATCCCCGAGCCATTGCCGTGAGCGCGGAGCGAGCAAGCGTCGCAGTCTGTCTCCTCGCGCAGCGAGCGAAGCGGGAGCCATTGCCGTGAGCGCGGAGCGAGCAAGCGTCCATCTCTGTTTCCTCGCGCAGCGAGCGAAGCGGGAGCCATCACCGTGAGGGCGCGCCGCGTCTATTCGCCGCGCCGCGCCGCGGTCGAGGCGGGCGAGGACGGCGCGCCGCGGGCGCTGGCGGGGACCGCGGTCGAGGCGATCCGCGAGGAGTGGGTCGTCGAGGACCGCTGGTGGACGGCCGACCCCCTGCACCGCCACTACTACGAGCTCGTCCTCGCCGACGGCTGCAGCGCGACCGTCTTCCGCGACGTTCGCAGCGGGCGCTGGTTCCGCCAGAGGGCCCAATGAGCGCGGAGCGAGCAAGCGTCCATCTCTGTCTCTTCGCGCAGCGAGCGAAGCGCGAGCGATTGCAATGAGCGCGGAGCGAGCAAGCGTCGCAGTCTGTCTCTTCGCGCAGCGAGCGAAGCGCGAAGTTTTGTGAGGCCGATGGAGGGCTCCGTTCCCTACGTCGAGCTGCACGCCCACTCCGCCTTCTCATTCCTCGACGGCGCCTCGACGCCGACCGAGCTCGCCGCCGCGGCAGCCGCGCTCGACTACCCGGCGATCGCCCTCACCGACCACGACGGCGTCTGGGGGTCGATGGAGTTCGCCCACGCCTGCCGCGGGCTGGGGGTGCGGCCGATCACCGGGGCGGAGCTGACCGTCGACCTCGACCCCGGGCTCGCCCACCTGACCCTCCTGGTCGAGACCGCCGCCGGCTACGGGAACCTCTGCCGCCTCCTCACCGCCGCCCACTCCCACACCCGCGACGGCCCCCAGCGTCGCGCCGGGCAGCCGTGGGTCGGGGTCGACCGGGTCAAGGAGCACGCCGAGGGGCTCGTCTGCCTCACCGGGTGCGCCCGCGACGGCGTCCTTGCCGGACGCTGGGGGCGCGGCGAGCGCCCGCGGGCGGCGACGCTCGGCGGCGAGCTGCTCGAGGCCTTCGGCCCCGAGCGCCTGCGGGTCGAGCTCCAGCGTCCCTACGAGCGCCATGACCGCGCCCGCAACCGCTGGCTGGCGGGGCTGGCGGAGCGGCTGGGCGTGCCCTGCGTGACGACCGGGGACGTCCACTGCCACCGCCGCTCCCGCGCCCGCCTCCAGGACGCGTTCGTCGCCGTCCGCAGCGGCGCCGCTCTCGACGAGACCGAGCCGTTGCGACGCGGAAACTCGAGCGCGGCTCTCGCCTCCCCCGAGGGGATGGCGCGCCGCTTCGCCGAGCACCCCGAGGCGGTGGCGGAGACGCTGCGTGTGGCCGAGCGGCTGCGCTTCGACCTCACCGCCGAGCTCGGCTACCGCTACCCGGGCGCCGAGGACGACGGCGCCGACCGGCGGCTGGCCGAGTTCTGCCGGGGGCGGCTGGCCGACCGCTACGCCGGCTCGCCCGACCGGCGCGAGGCCGTGCGCCGGCTCGAGGAGGAGCTGGGTGTGATCCGCCACCTCGGCCTCTCCGGGTTCTTCCTCCTCCACCGCGACCTGCTCGAGCTGGCGCGCGAGGTGGCGGCCCGGGTGCGGGGGCCGGGCTCGGCGCGGGCGGCGCTGCCGCCGGGGCGGGGGAGGGGCTCGAGCGTCAGCTCGATCGTCTGCTACCTGTCGGGGCTCTCCCACGTCGACCCGGTCAAGGCCGACCTCTTCGTCGCCCGCTTCCTGAACGAGGAGGTGTCGGCGATGCCCGACATCGACCTCGACTTTCCCCGCGACATCCGCGAGGCCCTGATCCCCGAGGTCCACCGCCGCTACGGCGCCGACCGCTCGGCGTTGGTCGCCGCCTTCCCGACCTACCGGCCGCGGGGGGCCGTCCGCGACCTCGGCAAGGCACTGGGCCTGCCGCCGGGGGAGATCGAGCGGGTGGCGCGGATGGTCGGCTTTCACGGCGAGGCGGGGGAGATCGAGGGCCACGTGCGGGCCGCGATCGGCGCCGAGCGCGCGGCCTCGCCGCGCTGGCGGGCGCTTAGGGCGCTCTGCGCCGAGGCGATGGGACTGCCCCGGCACCCCTCCCAGCACCCCGGCGGGATGGTGATCTCGACCAGGCCGTTGATCGACGTCTGCCCGGTCGTGCCGGCCGCGATGGAGGGCCGCCAGACGGTGCAGTGGGACAAGGATTCCTGCGCCGACGCCGGCTTCCTCAAGATCGACCTGCTGGGGCTGGGGATGCTCTCGGCGGTCGAGCGCTGCGTGGTCGAGATCGAGCGGGTCCGGGGCGAGCGGGTCGACCTCTCGCGGATCCCCCACGACGACGCCGAGACCTTCGAATCGATTCGGGCGGCGGAGACGACCGGCGTCTTCCAGATCGAGAGCAGGGCGCAGATGCAGATGCTCCCCCGGACCCTGCCCGCCGACCTCGACGACCTCACCGTCCAGGTCGCGCTCGTCCGCCCCGGCCCGATCCAGGGCGGCGCGATCCATCCCTACATCGAGCGCCGCAGACGGCTGCGCGAGGACCCGACCTTCGAGGTCCCCTTCGAACACCCGCTGCTGGAGCCGGTGCTGAGGGAGACGCTGGGGACGATCGTCTTCCAGGAGCAGGTGATCGAGGTGGCGATGGAGCTGGCGGGCTTCTCCTCCTCCGAGGCCGAGGGGCTGCGGCGGGCGATGAGCCGCAAGCGCTCCGAGGAGGCGATCCGCGCCCACCACGAGCGGTTCGTCGCCGGGGCCGGCGGGCGGGGGGTTCCCACGGAGGTCGCCGAGCGGGTCTGGCTCCAGATCCAGGGCTTCTCGGGCTTCGGGTTCCCGAAGGCGCACTCGGCGGCGTTCGGCCTGCTCGCCTACCAGTCGGCCTGGCTGCGGGTTCACTACGGCCCCGAGTTCCTCTGCGCGCTGCTGAACGAGCAGCCGATGGGCTTCTACCCACCCGACTCGCTCGTCCACGAGGCGCAGCGGCGCGGGGTCCGGGTCGTCCCGCCCGACGCCCGCCGAAGCGGCGTCCTCTGCGGGGTCGAGCGCGAGCGCGGCGGGCTGGTCGTCCGGATCGGCCTCGGCTACGTCAAGGGGGTCCGCGAGGAGGAGATGGAGGCGCTGGTCGGCGAGCGCGAGCGCGGCGGCCCCTACACCGGCATCGCCGACCTCGCGACCCGCTCCGGCGCCGGCCGCGACGGGCTCGAGCGGCTGGCCTGGGCCGGCGCCCTCGACGGGCTGCCGCCGGGTCGCCGCGAGGGCTACTGGCAGCTCGGGATCGCGGGGACGCCGCAGGCGGCGGGGGAGGGACGGCAGCTGCCGCTTCCGCTGGAGCCGCCGCCCGCGCCGCCGCTCGAGGGGCTCGACGAGTGGGAGACGGCGATCGAGAACTACCGCGCGACCGGCGTCAACCTCGGCCGCCACCCGCTCTCGCTGCTGCGCGAGATGCTCCCCGAGGGGGTGCTCTCCAGCTCCGAGCTGGCGCGGGCCGAGGACGGCTCGACGGTCGAGGTGGCGGGGATGGTCGTCGCCCGCCAGCGCCCCGAGACCGCGAACGGGATCACCTTCATGCTGCTCGAAGACGAGCGCGGGACGATCAACCTGATCGTCCCGCCGGCGGTCTACGAGCGCAGCCGCTCGCTGGTACGCGCGGCGCCGCTGCTGCGCGCCCGCGGCCGGCTCGAGCGCCGCGAAGGGGCGACCAACGTCCTCGTCTCCGCCGTCGCCCCGCTCGAGCGCCGAGACCCTCCGCCCGAGGCGCTCCCCGCCGCGCCCGAGCGAGCCGCCCCCGACCCCGCTCGCCGCCGGGCCCGCGAGCGCGCCGTCGCCGAGCTCCGCGCCGTCGCTCCGGCCGGCCACAGCTTCGGCCGCCGGGGACGGTAGGGGCTAGATGGTTGATTCCCAATTCCCCGCACACTCGGATGACGCGCGTGACACTTCGCATCTCGGCGTCCTCGCGCTCGCCTTTGGCAACCACCAAAGGCTTCGCCCTGCGTCCTTGATCTGCTCGTCCACGCACGTCCCCGGGCACACCCGAATTGGGAATCAACCATCTAGGGCGCCTGGCCGCCGCCGAGCTCGGGCGGCAGCGCCTTGAGGCCGTCCGGGTAGCGTTCCGCGATCTCCTCCTCGGTCATCTCGAGCGTGCTCGCGACCTCGTTCGGGGTGCCGAAGATCAGCCAGAGCTGGTCGGCGTCGGTGTCGTTGAACAGCTGGCGGACCGTCTCCGGCTCGACCAGCACCGCGCTCAGCGGCTCGAGGGTGAGGACGTCGTCGCCCGCGTGCATCCGGCCGGTTCCCTCGAGCAGGACGTAGAGCTCGACCGTCACCGAGTGCCGGTGGCGGGTCGAGGCCTGGCCGGGCTTCACCCGCCAGAGCCGCGCCCCGAGCGTCTCGGCGCCGAGCTGGCGCCCGAGGTCGGTGTTGAATACCCCCATCTGGTTCGAGGGCCGCCAGAAGGCGTCGGCGGCGGTGAGGACGCTGTAGGCCATCGCCTCAGCCTAAGGGGCCGCCGCAAGCCAGCGGCGCTCCTTGGCGAGCATCACCGGCGTCGCCACCAGGCTGCCGAGACGGCGCCGGACGCCCCGCGGCGGCAGCAGCTTCGCCAGCTGGCGGTACTCGCGCGAGACCCTGCTCGAGCGGAAGGCGGTCGCGATCGTCGCCAGCAGCTCGCCCGGCTCGGAGACGGTCGTCCGCGCCAGCTCCTCTCCGGCGACCGTGATCCGCAATTCGGCCGGATAGCCGCGCGCGGGCGGGGGCTCGGGGAGCGCGGCCAGCCCGGCGGCGACCGCCGCCGCGAGCTCGGCCCTGACCGCGGCCGGGTCAGCCGAGCGGGCCCGGCCGCGCCCCTGTCCGTCCTTGGTCGCGACCAGGCGGGCGCCGCCCATCTCGCCGTCGCCGAACGTCTCGAGCATCCGGCTGTCGCCGCTGACCGCAAGCGCCGGGATCCCCTCGGCGGCCAGGCCCTGGGCGAAGACCTGGGCCTCGCTGAGCGACTCGCCGTCGAGCAGGACCTCCATTTCCCAGATGAACGTGTGCGAACAGAAGCCGAGGCGGGTCGGCGTGCTCGCGTGGTGGCCGATCAGGACGACCGCGTCGAGCTCGCCGCCGCCGGCCGCCTTCGTGAACGACGGTTCGGCCTCGGTCAGCGCCAGGTCGGCGATCGGCCGGACCTCGACCCCCGCCGGCATCCGCTCGCGTTCGATGTTGGTGCCGACCATATGCCAGTCGCCGACGCCGACCCGAGCGACGCCGCCCTCGCGGAGCGCGGCGACGACCGCCAGCACCTCGTCGGTCATCAGCCGCCGGCCGCGGGCGTAGGCGGCGGGATGCGACGGCAGGCACTGGCGCTCGTCGTCGATCCCCGCGATCCCCTCCATGTCGGCGGCCACCAGGACGTTCAATTCCGGCGCCAGCCTAGCCAGTCTGAGAGCATCCGGGCGGCGATGATCGACTTCCTCGTCAAGCGCGACGATCTCCGCGAGACGCGGATCGCCGAGTCGGAGACGCCCGCGCCGGAGGCCGGCGAGGCGTTGCTGCGGGTCGACAGCTTCGGCCTCACCGCCAACAACGTCACCTACGCCGTGTTCGGCGAGGGCATGAACTACTGGGACTTCTTTCCCGCCGCCGACGGCTGGGGTCGGGTCCCGATGTGGGGCTTCGCCGAGGTCGAGGCGAGCGAGGCGGAGGGGGCGGACGCGGGCACCCGCCTGTTCGGCTACCTGCCGCCGTCCTCGCACCTGATCGTCCGCCCGGTCGCGGTCGAGGACGGCGGCTTCGTCGACGGCTCGCCCCACCGCGAGGCGCTGCCCTCGGCCTACCACCGCTACCTGGCGACCGCGGCCGACCCCTTCTACCGGGCCGGCACCGAGGACGTCCAGATGCTTCTGCGCCCGCTGTTCTTCACCTCGTTCCTGATCGACGACCAGCTCGCCGACGACGGGCTGCTGGAGCGCGGGCCGATCGTGATCTCGAGCGCCTCGAGCAAGACCGCGCTCGCCGCCGCCTTCCTGCTCAGCCGGCGCGGCGGGGTCGACCTGATCGGCCTCACCTCTGCCCGCAGCGCCGCGTTCGTCGAGGAGCGCGGGATCTACGGCCGGGTCGTCACCTATGACGCGATCGAGTCGCTTGGCGCCGGGCCGGCGGCCTTCGTCGACATCGCCGGCGACGGCGAGGTGCGGATGGCGGTCCACTCCCACTACGGCGACGACCTCGTCCGCAGCATCGCCGTCGGGGTGACCCACTGGGAGGAGCTCGGCGCCGGGGCCGGCGACCTGCCCGGTCCGACGCCGTCCTTCTTCTTCGCCCCCGATCGCGTCGCAAAGCGCTCCTCGGATTGGGGTCGCGAGGGTTTGGAGCGCAACGTCGCCGGAGCCTGGCACCCGTTCTGCGAGTGGACCGAAGGCTGGCTCGAGGTGATCCGCGGCGCCGGGTTCGAGGCGCTGCAGAGCGCCTGGCTCGACGTCCTCGAGGGCCGGGTGGACGCCCGGCATGCTCACGTGCTCTCGCTCCGGTAGAGGAGCGTCTTCGTTTCCGGCCGCTCCGGGCCTATGATTCAGATTGTTCGTTCGACCGGACGGGGAGGTTCGGGATTGATCAGATGGGGACGCAGGCTGGCCCTTCTCGGAGTCGTCGTCGTCGCGCTCGCGGCGATCAGCGCGACCGCGCTCGGCTCCGGCCAGACCGTCAAGGCGGGCAATCTCGTCGTCTTCGTCGACGGCGGCTTCAGCCCGCAGAAGCTGCCGCGGACGACCCCGGCGCCGATCTCGCTTCATGCCGAAACGACGCTGAAGACGGCCGATGGGACCCACCCACCGGCGGCGAAGACGCTGACCCTCGAATTCGACAAGCACGCCGGCATCAACACGACCGGGCTCCCGACCTGCAGCGTCGAGCGGTTGGAGAACACCCTGACCAAACAGGCGGAAAGCATCTGCGGCGACGCCCTCGTCGGCACCGGCGAAGCCGGGGCGGAGATCGCTTTCCCCGAACAGCCCCCGTTCTTCGCCAAGGGCAAGATGCTCGTCTTCAACGGCAGGCCCAAGAACGGGCACAAGGTCCTGATCTTCCACGTCTACGCCAGGGTCCCGGCGCCGACCACGTTCGTCACGACGGCGGTGATCACGAAGGCGACAGGCATCTACGGGACGAAGACTGAAATCACGATTCCGACGATCGTCGCCGGCCAGGGGTCGCTGACCTTCGCGAAACTGAGAATCAAGCGGGACTGGACCTACAAGGGCAAGAGGGAGCATCTGCTCCTGGCAACCTGCCCGACCGGGCGCTTCTTCACCCGCGGCGACCTCAAGTTCGCCGACGGCACCGAGATGAAAGGCAAAGTGCTCCGCAGCTGCAGCCCGATCGGTGGCTGACGCTGTGTGAGCCACGTCCGATTCGCCCGGTGGTGGCGGCTGCCAGAATGGGCCGGTCGTGAACGGCGCTGAAACCGATTCGGAGCACCTCGACGTCCTGATCGTCGGCGCCGGGATCTCCGGCATCGGTGCCGCCAGGCACCTCCAGCGGCGCTGCCCAGGCAAGAGCTACGCGATCCTCGAGGCCCGCGGGGCCAGCGGCGGCACCTGGGACCTCTACCGGTACCCGGGGGTTCGCAGCGATTCTGACATTCATACGCTCGGCTTCGGCTTCAAGCCCTGGCGAGGTGAGAGGTCACTCGCCGACGGAGACGCGATCCTCGCCTATGTCCGCGAGGCGGCGGCGGAGACGGGCGTCGATCGCAGGATCCGTTTTCACCATCGCGTCGTCCGGGTCGAGTGGTCGTCGGAGGGCTCGCGCTGGGAGGTCGAGGTCGAGCGCACCGACACCGGCGCGACCGTGCGCCTGACCTGCGGCTTTCTCTGGGTCTGCTCCGGCTACTTCGCCTACGACGACGGCTACCTGCCCGACTTCGCGGGAATCGAGCGCTTCGAGGGCCCGATCGCGCACCCGCACCGCTGGCCCGAGGACCTCGACTACGCCGGCAGGCGGGTGGTCGTGATCGGCAGCGGCGCCACCGCCGTTTCGCTGATCCCCGCCCTCGCGGAGGACGCCGAGCGCGTGACGATGCTGCAGCGCTCCCCGACGTACCTGATGCCGATTCCGGGGGTCGATCCGCTCGCGAGGGCGCTGCGACGGTTCCTGCCGCCGAGCGCCGCCTACTCGTTGACGCGGTGGAAGGACGTCCTCGGCAGCGGGATCGGCTTCTGGTTCTGCCGGCGCTATCCGGAGCTCGCCAAGCGCGTCTTCCGCAAGGCCGCCGAGCGGTCGCTGCCGGCGGACTTCGACTTCGACACCCACCTGACGCCGCGCTACAACCCCTGGGAGCAGCGGCCGTGCGCGCTCCGCGACGGCGACCTCTACGAGGCGATCAGCGCCGGCCGGGTCGAGATCGTCACCGACACGATCGAGACCTTCACCGAGTCCGGCCTGCGGCTCGCCTCCGGGGCCGAGCTCGATGCCGACCTGATCGTCACCGCGACCGGCTTCAACCTCCAGTTTCTGGGCGGCGCCGAGGTGACCGTCGACGGCGCCGAGGTCGATTTCGCCCAGCAGATGACCTACAAGGGAATGATGGCCCGCGACATCCCGAACCTCGCGTTCAGCATCGGCTACACGAACGCCTCCTGGACGCTGAAGGCGGAAATCACCTCCAATTACGTCTGCCGCCTCCTCAACCACATGGACGCCAACGGCTACGCGGTCTGCGTTCCGACGCTGACCGATCCCTCGGTCCGCGAGGAGCCGATCATCGACTTCAGCTCCGGCTACGTCCAGCGCTCGCTCGACAGGTTGCCCAGGCAGGGCTCGCGGGAGCCCTGGCGCCTGCATCAGAACTACTTCCTCGACTCGAGGATGGTCCGGCGGGCGCCGATCGACGACGGCGAGCTGCGGTTCGCCCCCGCCGCCCCGCTCGAGAGGCGTCGGGCGGAGGCCGTCGCCGGCTGATCGCTCGCCGGCGCCCGCCGGCGCGGATAGGTTGGGCAGGAGCGATGGGGTTCCTGACGCCGACAGAGCCGCCGTTCGAGATCGGCGAGTGGCGGCGGCTCCCGCATCTCGAGCGGATCAAGCCCCTCGCCCAGGACTGGGCCGTCAACGGGTTCGGGACGCCGATCGCCGTCTACCTCCTCTACGTCGTCAAGCTGATCCTCTACGCCGGCGGCGGCCTGCTGGTGATCTCGGCGACGACGCCGGGGCTCGGGCTCGGCCACCTCTCGAGCTGGTGGGCCGAACCGATCGTCTTCGAGAAGGCGGTCGTCTGGACGATGCTCTGGGAGGTGCTCGGGCTCGGCGCCGGCTCGCTGCCGCTGACCCTGCGCTTCTCGCCGATGATCGGCGGCGTCCTCTACTGGCTGCGCCCGGGGACGATCCGGCTGCCGCCCTGGCCCGACAGGGTGCCTCTCACCCGCGGCAACACGCGCACGCTGTTCGACGTCGCGCTCTACGCGGGGCTCCTCGTATCGCTGCTCTACCTCCTGATCGCCGGCGAGACGGGGGGGAAGGTGACGCCGGAAGCCCCGCACTCGAATCTCCTGATCCTGCTCAAGCTCTCCCCGGTCATCGGCTACCCCGGCGGACATCTCGATCCGGTCGCGGTCGGCGTCGCGCTCGCGTTCCTCGTCGCCCTCGGCCTCCGCGACAAGGTCCCGTTCCTCGCTGCGAGGGCCGAGGTCTACGGCAACCTGATGGTCGTCTTCCTCTTCCCGCTGAGCAACATGATCGTCGCCTGCCAGCTGATCTTCATCTGCATCTGGTGGGGGGCGGCGTCGTCGAAGCTCAACCATCACTTCCCGTTCGTCGTCACGGTGATGATCAGCAACACGCCGTGGAACAGATCGCGGGCCGCGAAGCGGCGCCTCTACCGCGACCACCCGAAGGACCTGCTGCCGTCAGCGACCGGCGCCCTGGCGGCTCACCTCGGCACCGTCATCGAGTTCACCCTGCCGGCGATCCTGCTCGTCTCCCAGGGCGGGACGCTCGGGACGATCGCCGTCGCCGGGATGATCGTCTTCCACCTCCACATCCTCTCGACCTTCCCGCTGGCGGTGCCGCTCGAGTGGAACATCTTCATGATCTTCGGGCTGCTTTTCCTGTTCGGGCACTACGGCGACGTTTCGTGGTCGACCCTTGACGAACCGCTGCTGATCGCGATCCTCGCCGTCACCTGCGTCGGCCTCCCGATCCTCGGCAACTTCCGCCCCGACCTGGTCTCGTTCCTGCCCTCGATGCGGTACTACGCCGGCAACTGGGCGACCAGCCAGTGGCTGTTCCGCAAGGGGACGGAGGAGCGCCTCGACAGGGCGCTGGTCAAGGCCGCGCCGATCGTCACCAGGCAGCTCGAGAAGTTCTACGACGAGGAGTTGATCGACGTCCTCCTCTACAAAGGGCTGGCCTTCCGCTCGATGCACTCCCACGGCCGGGCGCTGAACGGGCTCAGCGCCCGCGCCGTGGACGACATCGAGGAATACGACGTCCGCGAGGGGGAGCTCGTCGCCGGCGTCGTCCTCGGCTACAACTTCGGCGACGGCCACTTCCACGACGAGCGTCTGCTCAACGCGGTCCAGAGGCGCTGTGGTTTCGCCGAGGGGGAGCTGCGGGTGGTCACGCTCGAGTCCCAGCCGGCGAGCCTCCGGGCGATGCGCCGCGCAGGCACCGCGAACAGGACCGACGACGGCCGCCAGCACTACCGGATCTTCGATGCCGCATCGGGGCTGATCGAGGAGGGCCATGTCCGGGTCGCCGACATGATCGTCCAGCAGCCCTGGCTCGACCGGCGCCCGTTCCCGGTCCATGAGTGAGGCGATCGTCGTCGGCGCCGGGCCGAACGGGCTCGCCTGCGCCGCGACCCTGGCCCGGGCCGGGGTCCGGGTGACCGTCGTCGAGGCCGCCGCGACGATCGGCGGCGGCGCCAGCAGCAGCGAGCTGACGCTGCCCGGGCTCATCCACGACGACTGCTCGGCGACCCATCCCCTCGTCGTCGACTCGCCGGCGCTCACCGCACTGGGACTCGAGCGGCACGGGCTCGAGTGGGCCTGGCCCGCGATCGACCTCGCCCATCCCTTCGACGACGGCGCCGCGGCGGCGATGGTCCGTTCGATCGAGGAGACCGCGGCCGGGCTCGGCGCCGCCGGCCGCGCCTGGAAGCGGGCCTTCGGCCCCTCCGCCGCCGGCTTCGACGCGCTGTCCGAGGACATCCTGGAGCCATTCCTCCACGTGCCCCGGCACCCGGTCCGGCTCGCCCGCTTCGGCATCCGGGCGGCGATGCCGGCGACGGTGCTTGCCCGGACGCTCGGCAGCGATCAGGCGCGGGCGCTGTTCGGGGGCGTCGCCGCCCACTCGTTCAGCCCCCAGACCGGCCTCTTCAGCGCCGCGGTCGGGATGGCGCTGATCACGGCCTGCCACCGCTACGGCTGGCCGGTAGCGCGCGGCGGGTCGCAGGCGATCTCCGACGCACTCGCGGCGGTGGTGGTCGAGAGCGGGGGCACGATCGAGACCGGGCGGCCGGTACGCGCCCTCGGCGAGCTGCCCGTCGTCGACGCCGTCGTCTTCGACCTCGCGCCGGCCGCCGTCGCCGAGATCGCCGGCGACCGGATATCGGCCGTCGCCGCGCGCGGACTGCGCCGCTACCGCCACGGGCCCGGCGCCTTCAAGGTCGACCTCGCGGTCGAGGGCGGGGTGCCGTGGGCGGCCGAGGCCCCGCGCCGCGCCGGGACCGTTCACGCGATCGGCTCCCATGCGGAGATCGTCGCCGCCGAGCGCGAGGTCAACCGCGGGCGGATGCCGGAGCGGCCGTTCGTCCTCGTCGGCCAGCAGTACCTGGCGGACCCGATCCGGTCCAATGGCGACGTCCACCCGATCTGGTCCTACTGCCACGTCCCCGCCGGGTTTCCGGGGGACGTGACCGAGGCGGTCATCGACCAGATCGAACGGTTCGCCCCGGGGCTGCGGGAGCGGATCGTCGGCCGCCACGTCCGCAGCGCCGCCGAGCTCGAGGCCTACAACGCCAACTACGTCGGCGGCGACATCATCAACGGCGCGACCAACGGGATCCAGTCGTTGATCCGGCCGCGGCTCGCGCTCGACCCATACTCGGCGGGCGGCCGCGGCCTCTACATCTGCTCCGCCGCGACCCCGCCCGGCGCCGGCGCCCACGGGATCTGCGGCCGCAATGCCGCCCGCTCCGTCCTGCGCCAACTCGGCGGCCCGACCTGACTCAACCGGCGCCACAAGCGGCGAGCGCCTCGCCGAGCAGGCGCAGCCCGTGCTCGATCGCCGGCTCCGGCAGGCTGCCGAAGCCGAGCACGAGAGCCGGCGGCCCGCCGCCGGTGAAACGGTGCAGCGAGATGCCCTCGACCCCGACCCCGCGCTCGGCGGCGGCCGCGATCAGACCCGCCTCCTCGACCCCCGCGGGCAGCGCGACGAGCTCGTAGAGGCCGGCGGCGCCGTCGCCGGGGACGCATCCCGGCGCCCAGCGCGCGAGCGCCTCGAGCAGCGCCTCGCGGCGGCCCTCGTAGCGGAGCCGCATACGCCGCAGGTGACGGTCGAGCTCGCCGCGGACGACGAAGTCGTGCAGCGCGAGCTGGCCGACGGCCTCCGAGCCCGAGTCCTCGACCGTCTTCGCCGCGGTCAGGTTCCAGGCGAGCCAGGACGGTGCCAGGATCCAGCCGAGGCGCATCGCCGGCGCCAGTCGCTTGCTCGCCGAGCCGATCAGGACGACGCGCTCGGGGGCGAGTCCCTGCAGCGCCCCGATGCCGCCGCGGTCGTAGCGGAACTCGGCGTCGTAATCGTCCTCTATGACCAGGCCGTCGCCGGTCTCGGCCCACTCGATCAACGCCGCCCGCCGCTCGCTGCTCATCACGCATCCGGTCGGGAACTGGTGGGCGGGGGTGACGATCACCGTCGTCGCGCCGCTCGCGCGGAGCAGGTCGACGCGCAGGCCCTCGGCGTCGACCGGGACCGGCACCACCTCGAGCCCCGCCTGTTCGACGATCAGGCGGTGGGGATGCCAGCCCGGGTCCTCGAGCGCGACGCCCTCGATCCCCTGCGCCGCAAGCCAGCGGCAGAGCAGCGAGAGACCCTGGGTGAACCCGGTGCAGATCAGGGTGTGCTCGGGATCCGTGGCGGCGCCCCGGACCCGGCCGAGGTACTCGGCGAGCGCCTCGCGCAGCTCGGGGACCCCGCGCGGGTCGGCGTACCCGATCGCCCCGATCGGCGCCTGCCGCCAGGCGGCGCGCAGCGACCGCAGCCAGCGATCGCGGGGAAACCCGGCCAGGTCGGGCAGGCCGGGGTGGAAGTGGTAGGCGAAGCTCGGCAGCAGCGAGCGCGCCGGCGCCCGCGGCGCCGAGGCCCGGACCGCGCTCGCGACCCGCACCGGCGCGCCCTGGCGGGTGTGCAGGTAGCCCTCGGCGGCGAGCTGGCCGTAGGCCTCGGTGACGACGCCCCGCGAGACACCGAGCTCGATCGCCAGCGCCCGGCTCGACGGGAGCCTCGACCCGGCGGCGAGCCGGCCGGCGCGGATGTCGTCGCGGATCGAGCGCTCGATCTGCTCGTGGAGCGCCAGCGGATCGTCGCGGTCAAGCCTCAGGAGCAGTTCCGGGCCTCCGCCAACTGGCCCATCGGACGACGCCATTACTGGAACTGTATATCGGACCAGTCAGCCCCTAAATTTCTCCTCGCAACGAGCATGCGAGGAGGTCGCAGAGATGGCCGGGATCACGATTGTCGGAGGTGGAATCGCGGGAATGGCGGCGGCGATCACCTGCGCCGAGGCCGACGCCGACGTCACCCTGCTCGAGGCCCATGGCGAGCTCGGTGGTCGCGCCCGCAGCACCGACGGCCCATACAAGGCGAATCTCGGCCCGCACGTCCTCTACAAGGACGGGCCGTTCTGCCGCTGGCTCCGTGATCGGGATCTGATGCCGGCGACCCGCGGGGTGCCTCTGGCGCCGATCCGGTTCCGGTGGGAGGGCGACCTCCGGCGGACGCCGCCGCTCGCCACGGCTCCCGCTGTCCTTCGCCTCCGCGGCCGCCAGGCTCCCGCCGAGCGCGAATTCCGCAGCTGGGCGACCGAACACACCGACGAGCGGACCGCCCAGATCCTCTCCGCTGCGGCCGGCGTCTACACCTTTCACCACGACCCAGGCGAGCTCTCGGCCGAGTTCATCTGGGGCCGCACGGTGCGGGCCCTCCTCAACGCGCCGCCGCCGCCGCGCTATGTGATCGGCGGCTGGAACGCCCTGGTCGAAGCGCTCGAGGGCCGGGCGCGCCGGCTCGGAGTCCGGATCGAGACCGACCACTGCGTCACCGCCCTGCCGGAGGCGCCGGTGATCGTCGCGACCGAGCTCTCCCAGGCCCGCGACCTGCTCGGCGACTCCTCGCTCGAATGGCTCAGCGGCAGGACGGTGTGCCTCGACCTCGGGGTCGAGCACCGGCGCGGCGACCCGTTCGTCGTCTCCGATCTCGACGAGGCCGGATGGTTCGAGCGCTACAGCGGCGCCGACCGCAGCCTCGCGCCTCCCGGCGAGGAGCTGATCCAGGCCCAGATGCCGATCCGCCCCGACGAGAGCCCGGAGGCTGCGTGCCTACGGCTCGAGCGCCTGATCGATCTCGCGATGCCCGACTGGCGCGAGCGCGAGACCTGGCGCCGGCGAACGGTGATGGACCGGCGCAGCGGCGCCCTCGACCTCCCCGGCACCACCTGGGCCGACCGTCCCGCCGTCGATCGCGGCGACGGCGTCTTCGTCGCCGGCGACATGATGGCCTCGCCCGGCCTCCTCTCCGAGGTCGCCTGGGGAAGCGGGGTCGAGGCGGCCAGGCTCGCGATCGAGGCGATCGCCCGCAGCCGCCCGGCGCTGCGCGCCGCCTAGCGCGACGCCCGGTCACGGCCGCGCTGACCTGCAGATCCGACATTGACCCACTTCGAGCTGGGTGAATGTCGGATGCGGCGCGCTGATCTCTTCCGGTGTGACTCATGTCCAATAGTTCGACATAGATCACACCGGAACCGGATCGGGGGACCGACGAGGCCGGCGCTGCGTCCGGTCTATGACCGTCGAGGCGATTTTTCAAACCCAGAGGCTGGGAAAGGCGGCTATGCCTCGAAGCTCACGAGCCGCTCGGCGAGGCGGTTCATGCCGCGCTCGCGGGCCGCGGCCGCGGCGGCCTCCCAGTCGGTGGCGCGGTCCGGGGGCCGCTTCACCCCGGCGTCACGGAGGGTGGCGATGTCCTTGAAGGCGAGCAGCTCGTCGCGGGCGTCGAGCAGGGCGCCGCGCAGCCTCGGCCGCCGCTCGCGGATCGCGTTTTCGAGGATTGCCTCGAGCGAGCCGTGGCGGCGGAGCAGCTCCGCAGCCGTCTTCTCGCCGACCCCCTTTGCCCCGGGGATGCCATCGGAGGGATCGCCGCGGAGGGCGATGAAGTCCGGGACCTGGCCCGGGTCGATTCCGTAGCGCTCGCGCACCCCCTCGGGCGTCACCTCTTCTGCGCCTTTGCCTCCGGTGCGCACGTAGAGGACGGTCACCCGCTCGCCTGCGCACTGGTACATGTCGCGGTCGCCGGTCAGGAGCAGCGCGGTCCCGCCCGCCTCGGCCTCGAGCCGGGCGTAGGTGCCGAGCAGGTCGTCGGCCTCGAGCGACTCGCTCACCGCCACCGTCCAGGCGAATGCCTCGAAGAACCCGCGGCAGTCCGCCCACTGCGGAGCGAGCTCGTCGGGGAGCTCGTCGCGGTCGACGTGGTAGGCCGGGAACAGCTCGGTCCGGTAGGACGCGGCATCGGGCCCGAAGCAGAGGACGACGGCACGGGGATCGTGGGCTTCGACCTCGCGCAGGATCAGATTCGCCGCCCCGAGCAGAGCGTTCACCGGGTTGCCGTCGGGCCCGACGATCGATTTCGGCAGCGCATAGAAGGCGCGGAACAGCATCGACGGCGTGTCGACCGCGAGCAGCGGCCGCGTCTTCCCGTTGCGTCGTCCCACCCGGCGGAGACTATGGGCCGATGCTCAGTCGCCCCACCAGCCCTGGAGGATCTCGAAGTCGCCGTCTTCGGCGAGGGCGCCGGCCGCGAGGTACTCGAGCCCCTCCGGGCCCGCCTCGAAAGCGCGCGTGACTCCGGGGCCGACCCGGACCGCGTCCAGCGCCTCGAGCTCGACGATCTCGTCGTCGAGCTTGACCCGCCCGGCTCCTGAGAGGACGACGTAGATCTCCTCCGCCCTGTCGTGGCGGTGACCGAACGCCTGCCGCCTTCCGGGGGCGATCCGGTGGTAGGCCAGCCCGGCCTGCTCGACCTCGAGGTCCCTGTTGGCGAAGCGCGCCTGCTGGATGTCGCCGTAGCCGAACTTCGGGGCCGAGTCCTCGACCTCAGTGAGCTTCCTCTTCGTGAACGGAGTGGCCATGCGTGTACGGTCCCCGCGATGGGTGGAGGCCAAACTCCCCGAATCTCGCCCGGGTCGCGGCGGCAGATCGGCCTCGTCAATGCGGGCATCGCGCGGCTCCTCGGCCTCGCCACCGGCGGCCGGCCGCCGCGGATATTCACCACCCTGGCGCGCCACAGGGGCCTGTTCCGGCGCTGGCTCTGGTTCGCCGGGGCGCTGATGCCGGGCGGCAGGCTGCCGCGCGAGGACACCGAGCTGGTGATCCTCCGCGTCGCCCACAACACCGGCTGCGAGTACGAGTGGAGCCACCACGTCCGGATCGGCCGCAAAGCGGGCCTCAGCCGCGAGCAGATCGACCGCGTCCGCGAGGGCGCCGGTGCCGAGGGCTGGTCGGAGCGGCAGGCGATGCTGCTCGCCGCCGCCGACGAGCTCCATCGCGGGGGTGAGATCGGCGACGAGCTCTGGGCGCGGTTGGCGGCCGAGCTCGACGACGTCAGGCTGATCGAGCTCTGCATGCTCGTCGGCCACTACGAGATGCTGGCGATGACGCTGAACACCCTCCGCGTAGCTCCCGATTTCGGGCTCGAGGAGGCCGGGCTTTGAAGGACCTGCGCGGGCGCCGCTGCCTGATCACCGGCGCCGCGAGCGGGATCGGCCGCGCCACCGCGCTGGCCGCGGCGGAGCGCGGCGCGGAGGTGCACCTGACCGACATCCAGGACCTCGACGACGTCGTCGCGGCGATCGAGCGGGGCCGAGGCCGGATCGGCACGGCGACGGTCGCAGACATCGCCGACCACGCGGCGGTCGTCTCCATGGCCGAGGAGGTCCACGCGAACGGCGGCAGCGTCGACGTCGTCATGAACATCGCCGGCGTCTCGACCTGGGGCGCGATCGAGCGCCTCCGGCACAGCGACTGGCAGAAGATGGTCGACGTCAACCTGATGGGGCCGATCAGCGTCCTCGAGTGCTTCGTACCGCCGATGATCGAGGCCGGCCGCGGCGGGCATGTCGTCAACGTCTCCTCGGCCGCCGGCCTCTTCGGCCTGCCCTGGCACGCCGCCTACAGCGCCAGCAAGTTCGGCCTCCGCGGGGTGTCCGAGGTGCTCAGGTTCGACCTGCGCCGGCACGGGATCGGCGTCAGCCTGGTCTGTCCCGGCGCCGTCCGGACGCCGCTCGTCGGGACGGTCGAGATCGTCGGCGTCGACCGCTCGGCTCCGCCGATTCGCAAGGCCATGGCCCGGTTCGAGCGGCGCGCGGTGACGCCGGAGCGAGTCGCCGATCGGATCATCGAGGGGATCGAGAAGGACCGCTTCCTGGTCTTCACCTCCCGCGACATCCAGGTCCTGCACTGGTTCCAGCGCAAGTTCGCATGGCCGTACGAGATGGTGATGCGGCGGGCGAACGACCGCTTGGTTGCGATCGCCGAGCGGACCAACCGATCCGCCTGAGAGGGCCGACCGGCCCGGTCCTCTAGGTTTGACGGCTCTGCCCGAGCCCGCCCTCGACATCGAGAATCTGGTCAAGACCTACCCGACCGGGGTCGAGGCGCTGCGCTCCGTCTCGCTCGAGATCCAGCCGGGGGAGTTCTTCGGGCTGCTCGGTCCGAACGGGGCCGGTAAGTCGACGCTGATCCACTGCACCACCGGCCTTGCCCAGGTGACGTCGGGCTCGATCAGGACCTTCGGCCATGACGCGATCGAGGACTACGAGGCCTCGCGGCAGTCGGTCGGCCTCGCCCCGCAGGAGCCGAATCTCGACTGGTTCCTGACGGTCGAGGAGACCCTCGACTACCACGCCGGGTACTTCGGGGTGCCGAAGCGCGAGCGGCGG